>JAZLMR010000090.1:0-10999 GCA_045598785.1 Kiritimatiellia bacterium | reverse complement strand
GCAGAACAAAATGATCGGGCGCGGGCGATTGGGGCATCCTGAACGGACAACAGGAGCGCGAATGACGCGCCACGACCTTTCGGATTGGCCGCTGTCCGCTGGCTGCTGGCAGCTGAAAAACTTCCGACGCATTAAAATCGGGTGAGACCCCGCAAAGGGGGATCAGACGATTTTAATGCGTCGGCCCTAGCGGTTGACAGAGCGACGCTGTTTTTGATATATTTTCCCGCAATCTGCGACTGTCTCAGGAGGTTATCCCGGTTGCGGGGCTCTCACGATTGTGAGGGTTATTGACTTCCCGGTATGCAGAAAGCATAAGAAAGAACGATAAAAATGAAGATCGATAAGGCCGCCATCAAGAATGAATTCCAGCGTCATGACCGGGATACCGGCTCCAGCGAAGTGCAGATTGCGATTCTCACGAAGGAGATCGCCGCGCTGACCGAGCACCTCAAGGCGAACAAGAAGGATCATTCGAGCCGCTATGGTCTGCTGCGCAAGGTTCAGAACCGCCGTAATCTGCTCGATTACCTGAAGCGCGAAGACGCGGCGAAGTACCAGGAGCTCATCAAGAAGCTCGGCATCCGTCGCTAAGGCGACGCGGGTGCGGGCGGAAGGCCCGGGGAGCGATGAGGATGTACGAACAGTAAGCAAGAGAAAGAGAAAAGAGTAAAGCAATGCAAGGTGCAACTGAATTCAAGGTCAACATCGCGGGGACGGACCTCGTGATCGAGACCGGGCTGCTGGCGCAGCAGGCCGCCGGAGCCGTCGCCGTTTCCTATGGCGACAACACCGTCTTCACGGCGGTGACCAATACCGATACGCCGCGGGAGGGGATTGACTTCTTCCCGCTGCAGTGCGAGTATCGCGAGAAGTTCTACGCCGCGGGCAAGTTCCCGGGCGGCTTCTTCAAGCGCGAGGCGCGTCCGACCTCGAAGGAGATCCTGACGGCCCGCATGTGCGACCGTCCGATCCGTCCGCTCTTCCCCGACGGCTATTACAATGACGTTCAGGTCAATTCGACGCTCATCCAGTGCGACGGCACCCGGGAGGCGGATTTCCTGGCGGTGAACGCGGCTTCGGCGGCGCTGCACATCAGCGAAATCCCGTTCATGGGTCCGATCGGGTGCGTCCGCATCGGTCGCATCGACGGCGAGTGGATCATTAACCCGACCCACGAGCAGAAGGCGAAGAGCGACATCGATCTCCTCTATGCCGGCCTCAAGGGCAAGTTCCTCATGATGGAGGGCTCGGCTTCGGAAATCTCCGACGAGGACTTCATCGCCGCGCTCAAGCGTGCGCATGAGGAAGTCGAGAAGATCATCGACCTCCAGATCGAGATGCGGCGTGCGCTCGGCAAGCCCGACAAGGTGATTGCCGACATTCCGCAGCCTCAGGATCAGATGGATTTCGTCCGCAAGGAAGGCGGCGAAGCGCTGGCGGCCGCGTTGCTCATCAAGGGCAAGCTGGAGCGTCAGGGCAAGGTCTCGGCCATCAAGGAAGACCTCCTCAGAAAGGTCTCCGAGAAGTGGCCCGAAATCGACGCGGTCAAGTTCGTGCATCTCTTTGACGCGCTGGAAATTGAGACGGTCCGCAACAACGTGCTCGTTCACGGCAAGCGCATTGACGGCCGGGCGCAGCACGAGATCCGGCCCCTGTCCGCGCAGGTCGGGGTGCTCCCGCGGCTGCACGGCTCGGCGATCTTCTCGCGTGGCGAGACCCAGTCGTTCGCGACGGTCACGCTGGGCACGAAGAAGGACGCGCAGGATCTTGATTCGGTGACGGGCGGCGAGCCTTCGAAGCGCTTCATGCTGCACTACAACTTCCCGCCCTATTGCACGGGCGAGGTCGGCCGGCTCGGGTCGACGGGCCGTCGCGAGATCGGCCACGGCGCGCTCGCCGAGCGTTCGATCGCGGAGGTGCTCCCCGACGATTTCCCGTATTCGATTCGCGTCGTTTCGGAGATCATGGGCTCCAACGGCTCTTCGTCGATGGCGTCGATCTGCAACGGCTGCCTGGCGCTGATGGACGCGGGCGTGCCGCTGAAGCGCACGGTCGCGGGCATTTCGATCGGCCTGTTTACGAATGCCGACCAGTCGCAGAAGGTGCTCGTCACCGACATTCTCGGCGCCGAAGACCACTGCGGCGACATGGACTTCAAGGTCGGCGGTACGAAGAAGGGCATTACCGGCTTCCAGGTCGACCTCAAGCTGCGCGGCCTTACCTGGGATCTCGTCGAGGGCGCCGTCAAGGCGGCTCATGACGCGCGGCTCAATATCATCGACTACATGGAATCGGTCATTCCGGCCCCGCGCGCCGAGCTCAACAAGTATGCGCCGCGGATCGAGGAGATGCAGATTCCGGTCGACAAGATCGGGGCGCTGATCGGCCCCGGCGGCTCCAACATCCGGGCGATCGTCGAGACGACGGGCGCGCAGATCGACATCGACGACGACGGCAAGGTCTCGATTTTCGCGACCAGCGCCGAGTCGATGGAGAAGGCGAAGCGCGAAGTCGGCGCGGTCTGTGCGGTGGCGGAGCCCGGCAAGATCTACGAGGGCAAGGTCACCGGCATCAAGGACTTCGGCGCGTTCGTCGAGATTCTCCCGGGCATGGACGGCCTTTGTCACATCTCGGAGTTCTCCGACAAGTTCCTCAAGTCGATGGAGGGCGTCTGCAAGGTCGGCGACATCATCAAGGTCAAGTGCCTCGATGTCGACGAGCGCGGGCGCATCAAGCTCAGTCGCAAGGCGGCGATGGCCGAGTTGGACCAGCAGGCGTGAGCCTGCCGGTCCGACCGGTAAAAGCTGAAAGGTAAGAGGTAAGAGGTATGGACGCTAAACTTTTGAAGGCCGCTCACGAAAAGATCCAGTCCGTTCCGATGCTGGTCAATCTCATCAGCAAGCGCGAGCGCGAGCTCATCAACGGCGCCAAGCCACTGATCAAGCCGGCGTCGCTGGATGTCGACAAGTGCGACATTGCGCTGCAGGAGGTTGCCGAGGGCAAGCTGGTCGCCGCCATTGACTTTGACGCGATCGCCAAGGCCGAAGAGGCGAAGACCAAGTGGAACGCGAAGAACGCCAGCATCAGTTCGCTGTACGCGGACTGATGGGCTTGGGGCGAAGCTGAGTCCGCCGGGGTGAGGTCGGGAATTGGGCGAAAAGCACAAGCAGTTCAACACCGTTCTCGCCGAGAATCGTCGGGCTCGACATGACTATACCGTACTCGAGACGCTCGAGTGCGGTATTGTCTTAACGGGCACCGAGGTGAAGTCCTGCCGTCACGGCGAGGTTTCGCTGGCGGGTGCCTACGGTGCCGTCCTCAGGAACGAGCTGTGGCTGCTGGGCGCGGACATCGCCTGCTACCGCTTCGGCAACCGCTTCAATCATGAGCCCAAGAGCCAGCGCAAGCTGCTGGTGCATGCGAAGGAAGTTCTCGACCTCCGGCTCAAGACCGAGGCGAAGGGGCTGACGCTGGTGCCGCTCAGGCTTTTTCTGAAGCATGGCAAGATCAAGCTGGAGCTGGGCGTCTGCCGCGGCAAGCAGCTGCACGACAAGCGCGACAGCCTGAAGCAGAAGGCGATGCGCCGCGATCTGGAACGGTCCGGGGCCTGAAGTGGATTCGCAAGGCATCATCCAGACCTCGCGACTGGTGCATCTGCGGGAACTGAAGGCCGAGATTGCGCGCCTGCGCGCCGAGAACGCGGCCTTGCGCGAGGCTTCGGCGGCGCTCGATGCGCATTTCAATTTTGCGCTTCAGGCGGCGATGGAGCTTAAGGACGGCGAACCGCTGGAGATTTGGGACGGTTGGAACCTGATCTTGGGGGCCGGGCGGCAGGCGACCAGCCGGGAGGAGCTGATTGCGCAAGCGCAGGCGACGGGGCGGCGCATCTGGATAGTCTTTGACGGGCACGACGAGAATGCGAAGCTTTCCGGCAAGGTGCGCGTGAGCTACACCGGCGGCAGCGGCGAGCATCGCGCCGACAAGTACATTTGCGACTATTTGCGCATGGCGAAGCAGCTGGGGCTGGCGGGGCGGCTTTCGGTGCTGACCCATGATCGCGACTTCGCCGCGACCGTCCAGCGAATCCTGGGCTGAGCTGGGGTGCCATTTTAATTAGTTGGTGAATTTCTCGATTCCGATTAACACGGATTCAATCGGTGGAATCTGTTTGATCTTGCCTCGCTGATATTTTAACACAGAGACACAGAGGCACAGAGGTTGGTGTAGATATAATGGCAAATCTACGAATTTGATTTTCACCCATTTGGTTTTCTCTGTGTCTCGGTGCCTCGGTGTTAAAACGACCCAGCCCAATTGCCATTTTTGGTTTAGGTGGCTTCGGGTGGCTTTGCTTTCCAGCGTGCGACCGATTTGGCGCGGCCGATCTCGCTGTAGTTGAGTTTTGTCCACGGATTGACACGGATTAACACAGATTTCAATCCGTGACAATCCGTGAAATCCGTGGATAAATTCGTTGGTCGCCGCTTCTTCTTAGCGGCCTACGGCGCTGATTTTTTGCGCTCTAGCTCTCGCTTCATTCGCAATCACCCACCCCTTAGAGTTTAGCCGGCTTAAGTCAACCCGATCTCCTGCCCACTGCCGCTTAGCCATTTCAATGATTGCAGCCGATTACCAGCCTCACACGCCGCGATTTCAGCGCTTCGCGCCCCAATCGCTCACGGGCGTCGCTAGTCGGTCGTCGACTGTCGGCTCTTCCGCGGTCGTCGGTTGTCGCTTGTCGGTCATCGGGTCTCTCACGGCCGTCGGATGTCGGTCGTCGACTGTCGGCTCTTCCACGGTCGTCGGTCGTCGACCGACGGTCGATTTGCAGGCGCACCCACGCACCTTAATTAAGTTTGACAGAGATTTGACGAGTTTTGCCATTCGGTGCTATAATGTAGGAAATTTTAGGGGGGGGGGTAAATAGTATAAGTTATCCCCCGGTTCTAAAATAACAACCCTCTAAAGGAGTTAGTTATGGCGTTGGTGGTTGCAAAGCGCGGCGTGGTGGCGGCGGGGCTGATGATGGCGATGGTGGCCACGGCCGAGAGCCTTGGAACTTATTATTGGGACGGAGCTAGCGACGGCGACTACCATTCGGCCTGGGATGACAATTACCAGCATTGGAAGCTCGGTTCGAAGACGGGTCCGGCGGCGACGAGCATTCCTAGCGACGAATACGATTATGTGGTCGGGAGCGGCCAGGTCCGCACCCCGCAGGCGTCGGCAACGGAAAATACCGAGGTCGTCCTTGCCGGCCATTCGCTTACGCTCAACGGGGGTCAGCTCCTGATTCGCAATACGGGCGCCAGCCAGAAGATCACCTTCAACAACGGGGTGACGGTCGCGAATGCGACGATCGGCAGCTGGAACACCTATGATGCCGACATCTATGGGACAATTACCGTTCCGGCAAATGGGATTTGCAACATTTTCGAAAGCTCGGCGATTGACCGGGGTTTTGTTTTTCATGACCAAATCCTGGGCTCAGGCAGCATTCGGCTCTATACCCGGCTGGATAGCGGCAGCCAAAGCGGCAAGAACTTCATTGCGACTTTCGATAAGGACACGCTTTCCGAGTTTACGGGCACGATCACCAGCTTCTGGCGACAGAGCTACAATCTGCAGGCGGAGAATCTCGGCTATTCGCAGACGGTGGACATGAAGGGGGGCAATTTTCCGGGGACACTTGTGCTGAAGGAGTATTCGGCCTTGAAGCTGGAGGGGCCGACGACAATCGCCAAGCTGTCGGTCAGTCCGAGCACGACGCTCAATTTTGCCGATCCTGAGAACGACGGCGAGACGCCGATACTTGAGGTCACGGACGAATTGACTTTGAGTGACGGCGTCAAGTTCGTCCGCAACGACAACACTGGCGAGACCTTGAGTTCCATCATCAGCGGCATCAACGCTTCCGGAACTGGCTCTTACACTTCGCGGAAGACTCCTGCCGTCGGTTTGCGCATGCCCGAGGGAATGACGGCCGACTTGACGAAGCTGGTGCCGGTTACGAACGATCCGGTGGCTCCTGGCTATGAGTTGGTTGCCGACGGGCGCGATTATCGCTTTGTCCCGCTTTCGCGATATGTCCTGTGCAAGGGCAAGGACGACAGCACCGTCGATACCTTCGGCAGCGGTACCTGGTGGTCTGACGGGCAGGTCCCGAACGATCCCGATTGCGGCTATATCATCAACGGCATCACGACGCGCACGAAGAACAAGTCGTCGCAGGGGCATACGGCTTTCAATACCTTTGAGGGTGGCGCGCTCATCACCAGCGGCAATTGCAAGCTGATTGATCAGAGCGGGGGAATGATTTGCGACGACCTTCGCGTCATGTCGGGCTCGCTGAAGCTGTCGATATTGAATGGCCAGGGCTCGGTCCAAAAATTCTGGGACTATGATTTGATTGTCCGCAAGGCGGACGGCACGAAGAACCCCGCGATCGAATGGGGCATTTCCTATGCCGGGTGCTTCGGGGTGGCCAATAACGCTATCTTGTCGGTATACCCGTATGCGCTGAGGTGCGCCGCCGACCTTCAGGCGAATGTCTATGGAACCGGTAGCGTCTCGTTTGGCGCCGAGGCGCAAAATAGCTACATATACGGTTCGCCGGTCTATCGGGTGAGCGGCGACAATTCGAAATTCTACGGGCGTTTTTCCGTGGCCAATTCGTTCCTGGGCGCTCAAGACGATTTCGCGCATATCTACTTCACCAGGCGGGAGGCGTTCGGCGGCGATCGGCCGACGGCGGCGTACGACAACTTGCAGATGGATTGCAATACGGTGCTGCATATTCCGACGACCATGACCGTGGACCAGCAGGGCCTGGGCGTCTATTTGACCGGAAGCGCGAACACGAAATCCTGCGGCCATGTGGAGTTCAATATTGCCGACGGGGCGGAATTCCGGCTGAAGGAAAACCTGCGGCTTAACAATGCGCTGTGGAAGACGGGCGCCGGCACGCTGGCCTTGGGCGGCGCGAAGCCGGTCTTCGGGACTTCGGGCGTGACCACTCCGACCATCGGCACCAATGTCCTCCATATTGCCGAGGGCGGTTTCAAGCCGCTTTCGGTCGATGCGGTCGACGGGCTGGAGGTTTCGTTTGCGGAGGGGACGCATCTGGAGCTGGAGGCGGTGGCGGATATCAGTGACGGCCTCGGCAAGTATGGCATGATCAACACCAAGTGGTCGACGCCGTTCGTGTTGCCGGAAGGCGGGCTGGTGGTCAAGCTCGTCGATCCGAAAGACAATCTCTCCAAGCAGGGGGCGGGCACGCACCGGATTGCGATTGCGACGGTGGGCGTGGCGGCTGCCGGTACGCTCCGCGACTTGCTGGCGCTGGACGCTTCGGAGCTGCCGGAGTATGACCGGGTGGAGCTGTACGAGGAGTCCAACGACGATGAGACGGTGACTTTCTCGGCCGTGCTGCGGCGTGGCTGCATCATTTTCGTGAAGTAAGTCGGCGGTGTGGTCGGACCGCCGCAGGAGCCGACTAGCGACGGCCGACATCCGACTTCCGTGGCGTGACCGACTAGCGACGACCGACATCCGACTTCCGTTGCGATTAGCTGGCGCTTCGCGCTTTGAAATCGCTTTGCGTTTCTTTGCGCGACCTTGGCGCTTCGCGCCGAGGTGCCGCTGGCTGTCGCTACAGTTGCGCTTTAGCGGTCCACGAGTTGATTTTTTTATTTGCGCGATTATCTGGCGCTTCGCTCTTTGAAATCGCTTGGCTTTTCTCGGATAAATTTGTCCATAAAATATGGAAAACAGGTCAGACCTCTTTTCCATATTTTATGGACATGTTCCGACTAGCGACGACCGACATCCGACTTCCGCGGCGATTATCTAGCGCTTTGCGCTTTGAAATCGCTGAGCCATTTCAATGATTGCAGCCGTTTACCAGCCTCACACGCCGCGATTTCAGCGCTTCGCTACCCAATCGCTCACGGGCGTCGCTAGTCGGTCGTCGATCGTCGGCTCCCTCGCGGTCGTCGGTTGTCGCTTGTCGGTCATCGGGTCTCTCACGGCCGTCGGATGTCGGTCGTCGACTGTCGGCTCTTCCACGGTCGTCGGTCGTCGACCGACGGTCGATTTGCAGGCGCACCCGCGGCACCTTAATTAAGATTGATTTGGAGTTGACGAGTTTTGCCATTCGGTGCTATAATGTAGGAAATTTTAGGGGGGGGGGGTAAATAGTACAAGTTATCCCCCGGTTCTAAAATAACAACCCTCTAAGGAGTTTAGTTATGGCGTTGGTGGTTGCGAAACGCGGCATAATGGCGGCGGGACTGATGATGGCTATGGCGGCCACGGCCGAAAGCCTCGGAACTTATTACTGGGACGGCTATAGCGATGGCGACAACCATTCCGCCTGGCAGGATACCTATCAGCATTGGCATTTCGGCTCGAAAACTGGTCCGGAGGCGACGAGTATTCCTAGCGACGAATACGATTATGTGGTCGGGAGCGGCCAGGTTCGTCCGCCGCAGGCGTCGGCAACGGAAAATACCGAGGTCGTCCTTGCCGGCCATTCGCTTACGCTCAACGGGGGTCAGCTCCTGATTCGCAATACGGGCGCCAATCAGAAGATCACCTTCAACAACGGGGTGACGGTCGCGAATGCGACGATCGGCAGCTGGAATACCAATGATGCCGAGATCCACGGTTCGATCACCGTGCCGGAGAACGGGCTCTGCAACCTTTTCGAAAGCTCGGCGAGCAACCGGGGCTTCACCTTCTTCGACAAGTTCTACGGCTCGGGCACGATTCGGCTCTATACGCGGCTGGAATCCGGCAGCCAATCGGGCAAGAACTTCATTGCGACATTCAATGAGGGCACGCTCTCCGAATTTACCGGCGCCATCAACTGCTTCTGGCGGCAGAGCTATTATTCCGGGCTGGAGAATCCCGATGGCGTCAAGATGACGATGCTGATGAAAGGCGGCAGCTTCCCGGGGTCGCTCACCTTGAATCCGGACACGATTCTGAAGCTTGGGGGCGCCACCACCGTTGGCAAGCTGACGCTTAAGGACGACACTGCGATTGACTTCGCCAAGCTGGAGACCGACGGGGTGACGCCGACGCTGGAAGTGACTGACGAACTTGCCTTGAGCGACGGCATCAAGTTCACTTGGTCGGGCGCGGACAGCGAGTCGTTGACGGCCATCTTGGACGGCATCACCGCCGGCGACGGTTCCTATACTTCGTCGTTGTTTCCGGCAGTCGCCCTGCGGGTGCCGGCGGGAATGGACGCGGATCTTTCGAAGCTGCAGTTGGAGTCGGGCGATCCGGCGGTTTCCGG
Source organism: Kiritimatiellia bacterium (assembly GCA_045598785.1). Lineage (GTDB taxonomy): Bacteria > Verrucomicrobiota > Kiritimatiellia > RFP12 > UBA1067 > UBA1067. The sequence continues at coordinate 1,692 of JAZLMR010000090.1, read as the reverse complement.
CTATCAGCTGGCGGCGGAAGGTCGCGATTATTGCCTGAAGCCGATGTTTGCCCGCTATGTCAAGTGCGTTCCTTCTTCGTCTGGGGATGGCGGTTATAGCGACAATGCGTTCACCAGTCCGGATCGGTGGTCCGATTCCCAGGCGCCGACCGATCCGACCTGCGGCTATATTCTCAATGCCTGCCCGACTCGGACGACGGTCAACAATGCGGCAACCGGCTTCAATGAATTTAAGGGCGGGGCGCTCATTTCCGCCGGGGCTTCTCGGCTTATCGAACAGGGCGCGGGGCTCATCTGCAACGACTTGCGTATCGTGTCCGGGACTTTGAATTTGAAGGTCATGAACGGTAGTGCGGGTTCGGTCGCCAAGTTCTGGGAACATGATCTTATCATTCGGACTTCGGATGGCAAGACTCGGCCGGCCTTAACCACGGCGGTATCGTATGCCGGGCGCTTTGGCTTGGCGAGCGGTGCGACCTTGTCAATGTCGCCTTACGCGCTGCGGGCGGCGGTGGATCTTCAGGCCGATCTTTACGGCTCGGGCGTGGTTTCCTTCGCCGGCGATGCTCAGAGCCAGAATAGTGATCAGTATAAATACGGGTCGCCGGTCTATCGGGTGAGCGGCGACAACTCGGAATTTCACGGCCGGTTTGAGACTACGAGTGCGCTTTTGGGCGCACCGACGGATTGCGCGCATCTCTATTTCACCAGCCGGGCGGCGTTTGGCGGCGACCGGGCGACGGCGCTTTATAACGCTTTGCAATTTAATTACAATACTGTCCTGCACATTCCGACCACGATGTGCGTGGATCAGTCGGGGCTGGGGGTGTATTTAACCGGGAATGCCTCTGCCAATTCCCGCGGATACATTGAGTTCGACGTTGCCGAGGGGGCGGAGTTTGCGCTTAAGGAAAACCTGCGGCTTAACAATGCGCTGTGGAAGACGGGCGCCGGCACGCTGGCCTTGGGCGGCGCGAAGCCGGTTTTCGGCACCTCGGGCGTGACCACCCCGACCATCGGCACCAATGTCCTTCATATTGTCGAGGGCGGCTTCAAGCCGGTTTCGGCCGAAGCGGTGAACGGCTTGGAAGTCACTTTCGCCGAAGACACGGTCCTGGAACTGGAGGCGGTGGCGGATATCAGTGACGGCCTCGGCAAATACGGCATGATCAACACCAAGTGGTCGACGCCGTTCGTGTTGCCGGAAGGCGGACTGGTGGTCAAGCTCGTCGATCCGGAGGGCAATCTCTCCAAGCAGGGGGCGGGCACGCATCGGATTGCGATTGCGACGGTGGGTCTTGCGGCCGCCGGTACGCTGTCGGATCTGGCGCTGGATATTTCGGAGTTGCCGGGATATGATCGGGTGGAGCTGCACGAGGAGTTTAACGAAGACGACACTGTGACCTACTCGGCGGTGCTGCGTCGTGGTTGCGTCATTTTCGTGAAGTAAGGCGATTATTTAACCCGGTCGTCGGATGTCGCTTGTCGGCCGTCGGCTCGCTCCCGGTCGTCGACCGTCGCTAGTCGCGTCATTTGCCGCGCAATTCCGGCGCTTCGCCCACCTCGCGCCCGCCTTCGCGGCGAAATCGCCGAACCGTCGCCGTCCGCTTCGCTTCGCTCGCCATCGCCGTCCGACCCCGCCTTCCTCAGTCAAGCGGCAGGTTTTCTACGTTGCGCTTGGATGCCGCTGGA
>JAZLMR010000089.1:0-15493 GCA_045598785.1 Kiritimatiellia bacterium | reverse complement strand
AAAAGGCAAAGCGATTTGAAAGCGCGAAGCGCCAGCTAAGCGCCACGGAGGTCGGCCGTCGGTCGTCGCTAGTCGGTCACGCCACGGAAGTCGGTCGTCGCTAGTCGCTAGTCGGCTCGACGGGTCGAGGCTTTCAGCGGCGGCCCGTTATTGGCAGCGAGTCCGGACGCGCCAAATCTTCTCGCACGCTGGAAAGCAAAACCATGCCAAGCCACTCAAGGCCAATTAAAGGCGCGACGCCACAATCAAAAAATCGTGGACCGCTACGATGTCAAAAACGAGCAATTCCCCAACTAATTAAAATCGCACCCGCGCTACCGAATCTCGTAGACATGCACGGCAAACGGCGCAAAATCATCAGTCAGCCGGCCGTCGACCAGCGTCAGCTCGCGATGCTCCCGCTGCACTTGGGCCCGGGTCCCCGAATCGAGCTGAAACTCGGCCTTGACCGCCGCCGGTGCCGCATTGACCGCCAGCAGATACCGAACATCACCCTGCTCCTTCAGGAGATACGAAATCGTCGGCATGTCGTAGGGCGCAGTCTTCGGCCCCGCCAGGATCGTCGGCGCCGGCGGCTGCGCGCCCGTCCGCTCCAGGAGCACGGGCGACAACTCGGCAATCCAAGTCGACAGGCCCTTCATCGTCTCCCAGAACTCCGGCTCCGCCGTAATGCCGCGGTTCCAGATTTTAAGCTTGCGATTCCAGCTCTTGCCGTAGGTATACCACAGAATGCCGTTGCCGCCCTCGGTCAGCGCCGCAAAGCTCATGGCGTAGAGCTCGGCCTTAGTCGGGAACCGCTGCCAGCCCCAGCCGTCGAAATACTGCATCAGCGGCCACACCGACTTCGGGCGACTGCCGCCGAAGCGCCGAATGTCCGCCGCGATACCGCGCATCTGCACGATGACCTCGGCCACGCAATTCGACGCCTCATCGGCACTGCCGCGCTTGATCGGATAAATCTCCGGCTGAAAGTTGTCGGTCGAGCGCGCGTACATCGAATAGCTGGAGCCCGGGCCGGCCACGCCGACGAAACCATCGGCCTGCGTGATGATCCGGCGCTGATCCACGTCCTTGAGCGCCCGGTAGTTCGCATACAACTCCGACGGCGTAGTGTTGATCGAAGTGTCGTCGCCGATATACCAGGCAATGATCGCCCTGGAAGCCGAATCCCGCCAAAAATTCTCGTCCAGCTTCTTCGCGTGCACCATCAGCTTGAAATCCTGGCGCTCGGCCGTTTCCTGCAGCTCGCGCGAATGCCGGTCGGAATAGGAGAGTCCGAAATTGAAGCCGATTTCCTTCAGCTGCCGCAGCATGGTATCGAAACTATGGCCGTTGAAGTCATTGCGGGTCAGACCGTAGATGCCGATCGGGAAAAACGGCTGCCCGTCAATCAGGGTGACGCCGTCATCCCGCACCGTCGTCAGCGGCACCTCGAACTGCAGCCGCTCGGCGCCGACCAATTCCAGCGGATGCGAAGACTGCGCCTCGGAAACCTCCAGCTGAAAATTGGCAAAGACCAAGCGTTCGCCCGGTCGGAGATCCGGCGAGTCCACGCTGAACTCCAGCTGCAAGGCCCGCGCGCCCGCCGGCACCTCGCCTTCATAGCACAAGTCGCTGCGCCCGGCCGGGACGACAATCCCGAGCGGCGTCGCCGCCAGCTCCCGCCCGGCCGCATCAAACCACCGCGCCCAGGCACCGGGCGCCCGCCGCCGCCGCACCCCGCCGTAATAATGCCGCTCGGCATAGGTCTCAAGCGACAGGCGAACACTGAGCGCATTCCCGATTGCAATGCGCTTCGTGCTCAAGCCCCAGGCCGTATCGCACTGATTGGTAAAATCCGCCACGATGACCAGACCCTTCAAGCCCAGCCACTCGCCGCCGAAAGTTCCCGGCGTACGCCCTTCGTAACTCTTGACCGACCACCCGTCGGCCGTCATCAGGTCATGCCGGTAGACAACCCGCCTGTCAGATGCGACGGCACACGCCGCGCACTCCGCCGCCGGCGCCGCCAGCGCGCCACCCAAAACCACCGCCGCCAGCGCCTGCCTCCAGCCCATAGCTCCAACCCTTCGGTTATTTGACGAAAATCACCATGCCCGGCGCCACATGGGTCAGCACCAGCTCAAGATCGCAATTGTTGACCAGCGTCCATTCTCCGCCCACCGCCGAAGTGTCAAGCGCGGGACAACCCGTAAGTCCGCTGCCAGTCGTCAGCACCGTGTAGGAGCCATAAGGCAGCTTGGTGGCCGCGGCATTCGTAAGCTTGAGCGTCGAGCCGCCAAGTTCCGCCGAGCCCTCCAGCGTCAACTTGCGACCAGCCGCAACTTCCGCGAGATCCAGCTCCCAGCTGTCCAACAACGTCAGCGTACCGAGGTCGTTAATGGCCCCCGTGCCTTTGAGCTTGGCCTGCCGCGCCACCGTAAGCTCACCATCGACGACAAGGCCGCCGAACTCCACCGTCGTGCCGCTCGTCAGCGACAGCTGCTCGAAACCGGAATCACTCATTGACAACTGATGCTGAGTACCCGGCACCGCCAGCCCGTAGGCATTCTCCGGCAGGTCCCAGGTGAAGAGCGAGCCGTCGCCCGGATCGATCAACTTGGAATAATGGCTCTGCTGCGGCACCTTCTCGTCTTCACCGCCGATCTTATAGCCGAGGCCGAAATTGCTAGTCGGCCAGCTGTTGCCGTGCGAAGATCCCAGGGTCCGCGGACAAGCCCCCGACTGCGAACAATAGATCTTGTAGACAAAGCGATTCGCGCCCGGCTTCAACACCGCCGAACCATGCCCCATCGCATCCCGCGCAAGAATTTCATTCTGCGAAATGTAATACACCTCCTGACCATTGATGCTCAACCGGCAACTAGTGCCGTCGCAGCCGGCGAAATGCCAGGTCTGATCACTGTCGGTGTTGTTCCAGATGTAACCCGAATAGCTCCAGACCCGCTTGACGTGCACTGCGGGCGCTTCCGGCTCGTCCCAGACCCAACGGCTGTTGTTGCCGCTTTCATAGGACATCGCCACCGAATTGACGCAGCCGTTGGTAGCCAAATAGTCGTCACTTCCCCTATAAGTGCCAGCCTCTGCGGAAGTGCAGTCGTGGAAATAGCCCTCAATCAGCCCGGAGAGCCGAGAACGCACCGAAGCGATGCGGGTAAATTTCACCGTGCCGCCTTCCAGCTTCAGTTCCGAACCGCTGATCGGCGCCGCATAGACGAAAGTGCCGTCACCCGACTTCGTAACCGGCCCGTTCCAGCGGCCCGTGGCCGCTTCGGCGCGAGCGACGCAACCGGTACCATTGACCGTCAGCCCCGGAAGCTCGAACCAGTCCTTGCCCGCCAGCACCAGCGAAGTGTCGGTCAAGGTAAGGTCGGCGCCATTGGCCGGCAAGGTGCCGTTGGCGTGCAGCCACAGCTCCAGCCGCTCCAGCACGCTGATGCCGCCAGTAAAGGTATTGTTCGGATTGAAGAGATTGAGCCGCGCCGCCTCCGTTGCCGAACTCGTATTGCCGATGATGTTGCCGGTGCCGCTGATCGGCCCGTAGATCGACATGGCCGCATGAGTGCCATCATACTTGTTGACCGTAAAGTAAGTGTTCTTCGCATCGTTGAGGCAAATCGGCCCATGCCACATGTTCACACTCGTATCGGAAGCATCCGTGCCGGTATATTTGCCGGCCGACAGCGTCGTACCGTTCTTTTGAACATCTAACTTGGCGTAAATCTTGCCCCGGTTGCCATTCGGACGCACCACCTTGCCGACACCGAGCACCGAAATGTCCTCGCCCTCCTGGCCCAGATAGCAACCCGTACCCAAATTCATCAAATTCAACTCGCCGGCAATGGAGCTGATGGCACCTCCGCCCACCGAATCGGTAGCCATAAGATAGCCAAGACAGACGCCTTGATTGCAATCGAGCACCAGCTGATGCCCTTGAAGATCGAGCTTTAACTTATTGCCGCTGTTCCAGTAGGGATAAACTCCATTGGCATAGATCCGCGTGTCACCCGCCAAAACGATATTGTGACCCATAGTCGCCCCGTTGAAATAAACCTTAGTGCCGCTCGCTTGCGTGTACACGACCACACCGTTGCCATCGGTTCCGGTGCCATTAAGCTCAAAATTCTTATACGACAGTTTAAAGTCATTTACCGAAGTGGTGTCATAGCGGTCATCGGCATAGACTTCCAGCGTGGCACCCGCGGCAACCCGCACCCAGCCCGCCGTATTGCCCGCGCTATAGCCGAGGCCGTTGGCGTTATGATAGCGGTAGCGGCCTTGGGTGATCTCGAAGTCGCCCATATAGCTCGTCAGGTCAGTAGCAAACGGCACGTCCAGCGTGCCCTCGCCCAGCTTGATGACCTTGGTGACGGTCGCGAGATTATCCATCAACAGCGCCGGATCGAAAGTCTCCAGTTCGGTATTGACGGTGACGGTAAGTTCCGTCTTAGCCTCGTTAAGTACGCCGGCATTCATTACCGGATCATCCGCCAATGCCGCGAAAAGCCCCGTCGCCACCAACATCGCCACCAGACCGCGCCTCACCGCAACCAACGCCATAACGAACTCCTTAGAGGGTTGTTATTTTAGAACCGGGAGATAACTTATACTATTTACCCCCCCCCCCTAAAATCTTTGCCATTATAGCATCAAAATCGTAAAAGTGTCAAATTCCCGATGTGGCGCAAAGTCGGCTGCGGGCCTACGGCTGAGGGCGGCGTCCCGACGAAAGAGCCGACAGTCGACAACCGACATCCGACAACCGGTGGTGGCGAGTGAGACGCGAAGCGCTGAAATCGCGCGGCGAGGCGCCGAAAAGCCAAAATGAGAATTAGTTGCGGAAATTCTTGGCGGGACGAGGGCGCAGCGCTGGGAGGCTGGTAATCGGCAGCAATCATTGAAATGGCTAAGCGGCAGTGGGCTGGAGATTGGGTTGACTTAAGCCGGCTAAGCTTCAAGGGGCGGGTGATTGCGAATGAAGCGAGAGATAGAGCGCAAAAAATCAGCGCCGAGGGCCACTAAGAAGAAGCGGCGACCAACGAATTTATCCACAGATTTCACGGATTTTCACGGATTAAATCTTATCCGTGTTAATCCGTGGACAAAACTCAACTACAGGGAGCCGGCCGCGCCAAATCTTCTCGCACGCTGGAAAGAAAAAACAATGCTAGGCCAACTCAAGGCCAATTAAAGGCGCGACGCCACAAACAAAAAATCAACGCCGCTCGCGATTAGGCGCGGGGATGAGCTTTGGCGTATTCCGACTGAAGGCGCTCGACCGAAACATGCGTGTAGATCTGCGTCGTGGACAAGGAGGAATGACCCAGCATCTCCTGCACCGACCGGAGATCGGCGCCGGCATCGAGCAAATGCGTCGCAAAGCTGTGCCGGAGCTTGTGCGGCGAAAGCTCCAGCGACAACCCCGCCGCCGCCAGATAATGCTTCATCCGCCGCTCCGCCTGCCGGGCGGAAAACGCCGCCGCCAGTTCGCCGCGAAACACCGGCGCGGTCGCCGCCACCGCCGCCGGATCGCGCGACGACTCGTAGTGCCGCAGGGCCTCCAGCGCCGCCACGGCGCTTTTGCCCAGAATCACCAGCCGCTCCTTGCTGCCCTTGCCGGTCACGATCAGCGTGCCGCGCGCGAGATCCAGCTCGCCCCAGGTCACGCCGACCAGCTCGCGAATACGGCAGCCGGTCGAATAAAGCGCCTCAAATAGCGCCGCATCCCGTCGGTAGACGCCCTCGCTCACCAGTTCCGCTTCCCACTCCTGCTGCGGCTGCGCGAGCAGCCGCTCCACCTCGCCGACCGACAGCACCTTCGGCAGCGTCTTCGACTTGCGCGGCCCCTTTAAAAGCAAAAAGGGATTGTCGACCACCACGCCTTCGCGCTGCAGATAGCGGAAGAAGGTGCGGGCCGCGGCCAGCTTGCGCATGACCGTCGCGGGCGAAGCCCCGCCACGGGTCTGCGAAGACAAGTAGCGCCGCGCGTCGGCCTCGGCGAACTCCCGCCAGGGATACGGCGGCGGCGCCACCTCCCATTTGGAAAAGACCAGCTGCTCGAGATCAATGCGATAGCCGGCAAGCGTATTTGCCGAGACATTGCGCTCGGCCAGCAGGTAATTCTCAAACCCCGCCAGCGAAGGATCCGCCGGGTGCGAATCAGGACTTGCCGCCATTGCCGAGCTTAAGCCCCAGCGCCTCCGCTTTCGCGGCATATTCGGGCAACTGATCCCGGTAGGCGTTGATCACCCGCTTCAACGCCATCACCTGCCGCGGGGAAAGCGAATGCCGGCGGGCGAACTGGTCGGACAGCGACTTCACGAACGACTCGTCGTCGTAGACCTTCTTGCCCCGCGTGGCTTTCGGCCGCCAGGTCTTGACCCCCGACACCAGCTTCAGGAGCTCGGGCACGGTCGGGTCGTCATTGCGCTCGTCAAACCCGCCGTCCACGAATTCCACCAGCTTCGCGCGAATCGCCTCTCCGTCCGGCAGCTGCGTCGCGCTTTCGCCGACGGCCTTGGCCAGAATCGCAAACTGCCGAACCGAAAGCCCCTTGCCGTGGTCGTACTGGTCGTGCAGCGACTTGAGAAACGGATTGCCCAGCATGCCGCCGATCCGATCCATCGTCTCGAAGCAGAACTTCACCAGCTCCGGATCAGCCCGCTGCACCGGCTGCACTCCGGCGCTCAGCCCCGCCTCCTTCAGCTTGGCTTCGGCTTCGGGAATTTGCTCGGCATAGGAAATTACCATCCGCACCAGGAACTCCAGCTGCCGCGAGCTCATGGCCCGCTGACCCTCGCGGAACTGCTCCCGGCAGCTCTCGACAAACGCCCGGTCGTCATAAACGCGCTTGCCGACCTTCTTCGACGGCTTCCACTCCCTGACCTCGGCCAAAAGCGCCAGGACCAGCTCGAACTTGTCCCGCGCCGGCGGCGGCGAGGCGATGCTGCCGAGATCCTTGAGGAACTTGGCGTAAAACTCGCTGAGCATCCGGTTCATCGGCACGCCCTGTTCCGCGACCTTGTCAAGCTCCGCCTCCATCTGCGCCGTATAGCCGACATTAAAAAGCGAATCGAGCTTGGCCACCAGCCAGTCCGACACCAGCATGCCGCGCTCCGTCGGCACCAGCTTCTTCTTTTCGGTTTTGGCGTATTCGCGCAGCTTCAGCGTCTCGATGGTCGCGGCATAAGTCGACGGCCGCCCGACGCCGTTCTCCTCCAGCGCCTTGATGAGACTGGCCTCGGAGTAGTGGGCGGGGCCCTTCGTCTGCTTCTCGTCGGAGACCCAGCGTACCGCTTCCAAACGGTCGCCGACTTGCACCGCCGGCAAATACGCGACCTCGTCGGAATCGTCGTCGTCTTCGCTGTCGGACTTCTTTTTCTTGAGCGACAGCTTCATGACCTTGAGGAAGCCCTCGAAATCGATCATCGTCGCCGAAGCCGTGAATCGGTAGTCGTGCAACCGCCCCGGCCGCACCGCCTTCAGCGCCAAAGTCCGCACCGTGGTGCGCGCATCCGCCATCTGACTCGCCAGAAAGCGCCGCCAGATGAGGTCGTAGAGCTTCAGCTCCGCCGCTTCCAGTTTCGCCGTCTCCGGGGTGCGCTGCACCTCCGTCGGTCGAATCGCCTCGTGCGCCCCCTGCGCATCGGCCTTGGACTTGAAGAAGTTCGGCTTCTCGGGATAAAAGGCCTCGCCGTAGTTGCCGACGATGAAATCCTTCGCCGCCGCGCGCGCCTCCACGGAGACATTGACCGAGTCGGTTCGCATGTAGGTGATGACGCCATGCTCGTAAAGCGCCTGCGCCAGCTTCATCGTCTTGCCCGGCGAAAACCCGAGCACGCTGGACGCGGCCTGCTGCAGGGTCGACGTCGTGAACGGCGGCAGCGCATGCCGAAGCTTCGGCTGCGCCTTGAGCTCGGTCACCTCCAGCGACGCCTCCGCCAGCTCCATCAGAATGCGGTTGGCGGCCTCCTGCTCGCGGATGTCCGGCTTTTCGCCGTCAATGCGCGAGAGCTTGGCGATGAAAGTCCGCGTGTCGGCGGGCTTCCGCGCCTCCACGCCCATCAGGTAAAAGGTCTCCGGCTTAAACGCTTCGATCTCCCGCTGCCGCTCCACCAGAAGCCGCAACGCGACCGACTGGACGCGCCCGGCCGAAAGCGAACGGTTGTTAGGGCAGTTGATGTTGCGCCACAGGAGCGGCGAAACCCGATAGCCGACCAGCCGATCCAAGATGCGCCGCGCCTGCTGCGCGTCCACGAGCGGCATGTCAATGTCGCGGGGCTCCGCCACCGCCTTCAGGACCGCGCTCTTGGTAATCTCATTATAGGTAACGCGATGAAACGGCTTACCGGCGGCAGCTCCCGCCAGCACCGTCTTAAGATGCCAGGCAATCGCCTCGCCCTCGCGGTCCGGGTCGCTCGCCAGGTAGATTTCGTCAGCGCCCTTGACGGCCGTCTTCAACTCGGAAACGACCTTGGTCTTGCCTTCGGAAATCACATAGGTCGGTTCAAAACTCCACTGTTCCGGCCCCTGTTCCTCCACCCGAATCGCTCCCGACTCCTTGGGCAGATCACGAATATGACCAACCGAGGACTTTACGGCGAATTCGCTTCCCAGATACTTGCCGATGGTCTTGGCCTTGGCCGGCGATTCCACGATAAGCAGCTTCTTCGACATCATGCCCTCCCCAAGCCTCATTTGCCCCAGGCGCCCTTAATGAGCCCCTTGCTCTGGCCGGGCGCCGTAAGCTCGGCCTCCAGCACTTCCACCTGCTCGGACTCGGTCCAGAACTTGATCTTCTTGCCCCGGACGACCTGCGGCCCCTTGTCGCTCTCGTCGCGGACTTCCGCCGCCGCGCCGTCCTCGCCGGCATAAAGCACGATCATGCCGGGATCGCGGTGATAAGACACCTTGGCCCCGTAGGCGCGCTTGGTGCCGTTCGTAAGCGCCACATTCCCGATCGCCACGATGCGCTTCAAGTCGTTGGTGCCGTCCATGAAGACATAGGCCCGATCGGCATACAGCTGATATTCGTCACTGTCAACGAACACCTTGCCGCTGAAATATGCGTACCCCTCCTTGCGGTCGTAATAGGTACTCGCCGAAGTTATCTTAACATTCCCGCCAACGGCCGTCGCCGCCGCGAGCATCATTCCCAACATCAATCCCATATCTACTTATTATACCACAAACCTCACTTCACGCCCCACTTCTCGCTAAGTTCGCGAAGTTCGGCCTCGCTTTCGACGTAATAGGGCCGGCAAATGACATAAGTAAGCACCGTCTCCTCGCCGATCTCGCCGCCCGGCCGGTCGGCCGTCGCCCAGTCGGAAAACCGCACTTCCGCCGTCTCCGCCTTCGCCCGGAAGACAAGCCGGTCCTGCACGCGGCCCGCACTCGGCAGCCCCCGCCGCCGCGGCGAAGCCCGCCGCCGCGCGTTGGCCTTGAGGTTGCCCGTCGAGAACTCGTGCCCCCACTTAAGCCCTGGGATGAGCTCCACGTTGTCGACCTCGATATGAAAGGCGGTGCGCCCATCGGCACTGCCCGGCTGCTCGACGTCCTTAAGCTTCAAGGTCAGGCACGAAAGATAATAGAGCTTGCCCGGCTCCAGATTCTTCAGCGTCTGCTTCAAGACGTTCGGCGCCTTGGCGCTGCGCTTCATGACCGCGAAATCGTCGCCGTAGCGCGGATTGAAAGCATGCATCTCGCGGAAGCAGAGCTCGTTCTCGCCGAACTCGAAGATGTTGTGCATGCGGATGGCACCCGGCTCCGCCGGTACCGCCGTCCAGCCCTCAAGCTGTTTGGCGAAGTCGCCGTTCTGCAAATGCCCGGGGAAGTAGCGGAAGCCATACTTCGCGCAGATGTCGTCGGTATGGCCTTCGATGCAGTAATACCTGAGCACCTTCGCCGCCCAGCGCGCGAGCTCCTCGTCCACGCGGAACATCGAGCTGTAGCTGAAGCCGCCGAGATTCCCGTAGGCGGGATGGGTCGCAAAGCTCCGCACCAAGTCGGCCAGGAACACCTTGTAGTCCGCCGTCGCCGCCGGATAGTCGCACCAGAGATACGGCGCGATGTAGCCGCTCACGTGATAGAGCACCGACCCCGAGGCGCACGGCGCCATCTTGTTGATCGACGCCTGAAACTGCGGATACCACTCTTCGCCCATCTGGCGGGTAAAGTCGAGATCCGGCTGCGCCGCCGAATAGGCCTCGGCCTCCAGCAGCCCGGTGCCGCCGCCGCAGTTGGCAATCGCCGCCAATACCGAAGGCGCCGTCTTCGCGTCATCGAAACCACGGCGCATCGCATCGTTGTAAAAGAGCCCCAGGTGCAGGTCCTCCCGATCCGCCAGCGACCAGAGCGCCTCGGCCACCGCATGATGAATCCGCCGCGGCGCCTGAATGCGGGTCTCGTCCAGCGCCATCAGCTTGCCGTCAACGAGCCCCGGCGAATTGGTGATGGCGGCGGCCAGCGCCACCGGATCGCCCCACTCCTTCTTGCCGCAGTTGAACGAAATCGAATAGGTCTGCGCGATGCCGCGGTCTTCGAACAGTTCCATCTCGGCGTTATGGTGCTTGCGCGACCACTCCCACATCGACATCGTGTTCATTGACGGCAGGAAGAACCGATCGACGAAGTCGATGCCGTAGCGCTGCATCGAAAGGTCGGTCTCCCGCTTCGTGTCGCAAAGCCCGCAAATACGCGTCGCTCGGACCTTGCGCACCGTCACCTTCGCGTCATGCCGCACCGGAAACGGCAGCTGATGGCGCCCGGGATCCAGGAACTGCATCCGCTCGACCTGCGGCCGATCGCTCGCCATATAATACCACGTCTTCTCCGGGGCCGTGAAGTAGACGCCGCGCGCGTCGCGCTCGTACGGAAGCTCGGTCACGAAGTTGTTGAGCTTCCGGCCGGCCGCCGCCCCCTTCGGATGCGTCCGCACGGTGATCGTGTAGTCGTTGGCCGCCACCTGCCGCTGGCCGTCCAAGAGCCGCAGCGACAGCGCGTGCTTGCCGACGGCCGGCTGTCCGAGGCGCAGCTTCACCCGCCGCTTCGCGTCCAGCGTTCCCCGCGAGACTTCTTCGCCATCGACCGACACCACCAGTTCGCCCGGACCCTTGAGGTCGCCGGGATAATAGAAGCACATGCCCGGCCGGTCGACGTCGACGTCCGCCAGCTTCGGAAAGAGCGGCACGATGCGCACTTTGAAAGGCGAGGCGGCCGCCGGCACCACGGTCTTCTGCTTCGCCGCCTCGGAAAGCGGTATCAGATACGGCTCGGACAAATCCAGCGTCGCGTCCGGGCCCATCGCCTGCTTGGCCTGCACGCCGAAATAGCACCGCGCGTTCTTGATGTTCTTGAACATCTTGACCTCAGACTCGACCTTGACCCACTTGCCGCCGGTATCGGCCGGCAGCGCCTGCCCGTAAGTGGTGATGTGCAGCCAGTCGTCATAGGCGACCAGCGAAACGTTGCCCGGCTTCAGATTCCGAGTGCGGACATAGCACCCCATGCGATAGGGCTCGCCGTCGACAAACTTCATCTCCTCCTGATTGAGCCCGCCGGCCGCCGCCAGCTGCAGCCGGACCACGCCCGTCCCCGTCGGCCCCCGCTCGTCCAGCAGCTCCAGCTGGTCGTCATGCGGCCGAATCAGCGACCAGTTGACGATGCCGCCCAGATTGTCGGAAACGAAATTGCTGTTGACCGCCACATTGCCTTCGACCGCGCCCCACGCCACGCCCGCGGCGAGCAGGCTCGCCACCGCCAAATACTGCTTCATAACGCCTGTTCTCCTATGGTTATGTCCAAATGATGATCGTGAAAGACCTTCCACTCCGCATCCGGGTCGATCTGCACTTGAACATCGAAAGCTGTCTGCTTATTTCACCAGCAGCACCATGCCGCCGGGTTTGCGCCGATTGACAATCAGCGTGCCCGACTTGAGCTCCGGCAGCGTCGCCGACGTATAGGTGTCCGGCTCCAAGCTGTCGCCGTCGACCGTCACCCAGTTGACCGTCCAGGTTTCGCCGTCAGGAATCGTCAGCTCCGCCCCCGACTCCAACTCCACATTCGCCAGTCCCGCCGTAAGCGCCGTCGGCGCCTTCGCCGCCGTGAACTTGCCGTCCGCCGCGATCTTCAGCGACTCCAGCGCCGCCAGCGAGTTGGCACTGGTCGTCGACAGCTGGAAGTCGCCGTCCTTCTGGACCGTGATTCGCTTCAGCTTCGCCAGCGTCGTCGCGCCTTCGAACCGCAGGATGCCGTTCGTCACCGTCGCCGAACCTGAAATCGCATGGGTGCGGTTGGTGAAGGCCTGAACATAGCTCTTGTCAGTCGGCGCCCAGACCAGGTTGATGGGACCGTTCAAGTAAGCGGTGGTCAGCGCATTGCCGGTACCGTTCAGCATCAGCTGGCACTCGCCCGAAGTCGTCACCAGCCCATGCTCCTTCCCTTCGCCCTGGAAGAAGCCGCCGTTGTCCAGCCGGTCAAAGGTCTGGTCAAGCCCGCCCAGGTCAAAGTAGCCAGTTTCGCCGGTGAGCGGATTCTTGACATTGCTGACGAGACCCGAAACGTCCCAGCTGAGCAACGCCCCCGGGAAGGCGTTCGCCGCCTTGGCGAAAAATTTCTGCATGCGACTCAGGTGGAAGGTGCCGATGTCGTTCGTCGCATAGAACTCGCAGGGCACCGCGGCGTCACTCGTCCAATTGCTGCCCGTAGTACCCGCCACCGTCACCTTGTCCAGGAACTTAACGGTCCACGAATGCCAGAAACGCGGATAGACGAGCGCCTTCGGCATTGAAAACTCGTTGTGGAAAGTGACCGTGCCCGGCTGCAGTCGGAAATCACTACTCAGCATTGCCATCGCGAAATTGGCGATATTCGGCGCCGACACCTTGCCATAGAAGTTATAATCACCGATGTTCGAAATATCCCAGGTGACCGACTTGCCTTCTTCATAAGTAATTTCGATGTCATTGTAATAGTCGCCGGGAACCGCAAACGAAACGACCCCGGTTCCATAAGTCAATTTGGAAGCCGGATCGCCAATCGCCGAGGGATTCGCCAGTTGCACCGAGGGATTGCCGCCGAGCGCCATGCCCTGCAAATGCTGATTGGCGCCGGAAACCGTCCAAGCGCCACCGCGCAACAGGAGCTGCACGTCGCCAGAAAACGCGCCTTCCAGCACCATGCGCCCGGCATAGACATTGGACATCTTGAACTGAGAATATTCATTGATGCAGCAGATGTCGCAGGCATTGGTAATCGCCTGGTCGTTGCTCGCCAGCGTGGCCGACTTCAGGACGGTCTCGTTCCAGGTATTGATGAAAATCATGTTGCCCTTGAGCCGATAGGGGGCCGAGCCGGCGAAATTCACGCCGCGCAGCGTCAGCGCCTCGAAATCGTTCTCCATTTCGCCGTCGACCGTGCCTTGCTCGTTCAGCACCACCGCGCCGCCGTCCATCACTCGCCGATCCCAGTTGCCGGGGTTCGACCACTTGCCGTCGCCGGCCGCGCCGGTCCAGGTCGAGACATAGTCTTCAATCGTGGAGATGGGCTGGAGGATGCCGGTTCCCAGCAGCTGCGGCACGTAATTGTCCTGCGTAGTGTCGCCGGTAAAGGCGCCGCGCGGCAAAATCCGATTGCCGGCGACCACCGTCTTGACCTTGCAGTTGATCCCGTCGGCAATCTCCATGACCGCCGTCTCCGCAAGCTGCACCTCGGCAATGCCGGTCGTGCCGAACGGCGTCGCGCCGGCGACGATCGTGACCTTGCCGCCGTCCTCGACGGTCAGCTTGGTCACGCTCTTAAGCGCACTGGCAACCGAGGTGTTGACGATCAGCTCGCCATCCTTTTGGACGGTAACCGTCTTGACATTCGGGAACGACGCGCCCATGCCGATCTCGAGAATACCGTTGGTGACGATGAGACTGCCGGTAGTCGGGCTTTCCTGACCTTGAAAAGTCTGCTGGTAAGTCTTATCCACCGGGCTCCACACAATCGAAATGTTATCGTAAACCTTCGTGCTGGTAGCCGCCGAGTCCGTGCCCTTCAAAGTCAGTTTGGAAGTGCCGCCGCCCCAGTCGGGAGCGTAGTATTTGGAGCGAATGGCACCCGCTTTGCCCGCCAGCCGCGTCGCATCGGAATCAATGCGGTCAAAGGTCTGATCGGTGCCGTTCAGCTCAATGACGCCGCAAGCGGCGCCAGGCGCGGTCCCGGAAGTGTAATACTCATAGCTGATGACCGTTCCCGGCAGGACATTGTCCGCATCGAGGCTTGGACGCAAAGTGAAGCCGGGCGAAAGCTTGGCAATCTCGTTCTCGGTCGACAGGAAATGGAAAAACGGATTGCAGTCCGCCTGCCAGTCGCCCGTGCGAAAAGCAGGGACACAAACTTTTCCATGGAAAAAATACTGGCTCTTGCAAATCGGATAGATCTTCGCCGTGGGGACGCTGAAGACATTGTAGAAATGAATTTCCGACGACCCCATATTGTTGTCGCCGCTGCGCAGCCGAAATTCATTTTCGGCCGTGCCCGACCCGAAAGTGCCATAATAATTGTAGGTGACCCCCGGCACGCGCCAGAAGACATCCACCGTCGCCGTACCGACATAATTGAAGTCGCAAAGGAAATCGCCGCCCGCCAGGAACTCCAGCTGGCCGTTATAGGAGAAGGTCTGGTCCGCGCCCAAGAACGCCGGATTCGCGATACCCATATGTCCATAAGAGGTAAGTTCCAAGACCTGGGCCGTACCCGTGCCGGCGATAATCGTGTACGACGAACTGCCCGCGTTGTTCAGCATTAGCGATGTCGCTTCGCCCACGAAAGTCCCTTCAAGGACCAGGGTGCCGCCGCCTTTGTTGTCAATTTTGTTGCTGTCTTTGACGAAAATAAAATCAACGGCGTTGGTGACGGCAGCCGCACATTCGTTGAAGGCGCAACTACCCACATTGCGAAACGCAATCGCATTGCCCGTAAGTTTAAGCGACTTCTTTCCTTGAATGTAAAGCGAAGAGAGGTTCAGCCCCTCGATGTCGTTTTCCATCACGCCGTCAACGAGACCGGCCTCGCCGTTGATCTTAACGGAATCGGCACTGCCGGCCTTCGGCCCCAGCCCTTCTTTCCAGTTGTCGGGATTGGACCATTTGCCATCGGCGGGATCGGCGCCGCCCGTCCAAATGCACTCGCCAGCCCAAAGCGAAACTCCTGCCATTACCACCAACACCGCCGCCAACGGCTTCGACAATATGCCTTTCATCGCCAATCCTTTCAGAAGGTTTATTTTCACGACGGGAGATAACTTACACTAATTACCCCCCCCCCTGAGTTTTACCACATTATAACATCAAACCAGTAAGCGTGTCAAATCGATTTATAGGGCCGCAGAGATTCCAATTGTACGGGGCGTCGTCGGCTTCGCCGCCGCCACCCCACACGATTTAACTCTTTCCGACGCAGCGCTGTCGTCGCCGCCCCCTGCGAAAGCAAACCTCCCCCTTAC
>JAZLMR010000088.1:0-19899 GCA_045598785.1 Kiritimatiellia bacterium | reverse complement strand
GTCGGTCGTCGGCCGTCGCTAGTCGCCTCGCCACGGATGTCGACCGTCGGCCGTCGCTAGTCGGCTCTGCCGGGTCGAGGCTTTCAGCGGCGGCCCGTTATTGGCAGCGAGTCCGGACGCGCCAAATCGGTCGCACGCTGGGAAGCAAAGCCACCCAAGGCCACCTCAAAGCCCCTTCCAAGCGCGACGCCACAAACAAAAAATCGGCGCCGTAGTTTTAACACCGAGGCACAGAGACACAGAGAAAACCAAATGATTTCGCCGATTGAATCCGTGTTAATCCGTGGACCAAACTTAAATCTAGTGCGCCTGATTCGCCTTGACGATGCCAAGCTTGGCAAAACGCCGGGCGTAGGCGGCGTACTGGGTGGCCGTCAGCGGCTCAAATGGCTTGCGGAACGGCCCGCACTCGAGCCCGATGAACTTCATCATCGCCTTGCGATACGACCAGTTGTCGGACTCGATCATCAGCTCGACCACCTGATTGGCCTCGTCCTGCCACTTCGCCGCCGTCTTGAAGTCGCCCTTCGCCGCCAGCTTGCAGATGTTGGCGAAATGCTTCGGAATGATGTTATAGGTCGTGCCGATGCCGCCGGCGAAGACATTGCCGAGCGCGAGGCCGCAAAGGAGCTGCTCGTCGCAGCCCGCGAACCAGATCGTCTCCTTGCCCAGCCTGCGCTTCAAGGCCTGCGCGGCAAAATAGTCACGCCCCGTGTATTTGATGCCCTTCACGTTCTTGAGGTCGAAGAACTTGAGGTCACGCTCGGGCACCAGCGCCGAACCCATCGAATAGACCATGAACGGCAAGTCGGTCGCTGCGGTGATCGTCTTATAGTGATAATACGCGGCGGCAAAGGAATTGCGGTAGAGCTGCGGGGTGATGGAGGAAATCCAGTCAATGCCGATCTGGGCCGCATAGCGGGCGAGCGCCACCGAGTCGTCCGTGCAGTTCGCGCCGACATGCGCAATCAGCTTGCAGCGGCCCTTCGCCGCCTTGACCGCCGCCGCCATCACCTGCCGGCGCTCTTCCAGCGACAGGAGCCACCACTCGCCCGTGGTGCCGGTCAGGTAGAACCCGTTGAGGCCGTTGCGGATGCCGTAATTGACAATCCGCTCGATCATTTCGGGGTTCACCCGCCCCTTGGCATCATACGGCGTAAACAAGGCCGCATACGCACCGTTCATTCCCTGAAAGCACTTTTCCGTCAATTTCGTATTCATAAATTTCTCCTTCCTTGTCTTTTAAAAAAAAACTTCTTTCAGCCATCACCGCCAACAGCCAAGTCACTTTGCTCATTCCAGTCCCTCCTTTTCAATTACATAAGTCCCAGGCGAATAAAGCCGGGACGCCGACTCGCCGGGAGCCGTCACCTCCGCCACCGCTCCCGCCGGAACCGTGAAATTCCAAATCCACTTGCTTCCCTCGTAACGCCACTCGCTGACGATCCGGCCGACCGCCGAACGATAGCTCGCCTTGACGAAGCCCAACCGCCGATCCGGCACGGGACGCATGACAATGCGCCGAAAACCCGGCGCCCGCGAATCCGCCGCAATGCCGGCCGCCGTCTTGAAAAGCCAGCTCAGCACGCAACCGTAGGCGTAATGATTGAAACTGTTCATCGTCTTGATGCCGAAACCGTCTTTTTTCGTCCAGCTGTTCCACCGCTCCCAAACCGTCGTAGCTCCCTGATCCACCGAATAAAGCCAACCCGGATGCCCGTGATTGAGCAGCACCGCGTAGGCGACGTCGCTCATCCCCTGCTCCGTCAGCGTGTCCATCAGGATTGACGTTCCGAGAAATCCCGTCTGCAAGCACCAGCCGTGAGCCTTCAGGTTGTCCTTGAGCAATTTGCGGGTCGCCGCCATCGCCGCCGGCGTCGCGACCACTCCCAGCTTGAGCGCAAAGAGCGAAGCCGTCTGCAAATCGCGAAACGTCGGCGACAGCAGACCGTCGGCAGCGACGAACCGACTTCGCAGATAGTCCAGCGCCCGGCGCTCCTGGTCGCGATGACGCTTGGCGGCAGCATCGTCGCCCAACGCGGCAAACAGCTCCACGCACTTTCGCTCATCGTCAAGCCAATAGCATCCGCCAAGGAAATCCCAATATTCCAACGCTTCCGCCGGCGGACCATTGCGCCACGGCGCATTGGCGGGCTGGTAACGCTCGAACGACAGCCAGTCCGCGAACTGCCCCCGCCCCGGCAAGGTCGCGCCTTTGGTATGCTCAAGCCGTTGCAAGTAACGCTCGATGGCCGACCGGTTTTCCTTCAGCACCTCAAGATCGCCATACTGCTTCCACAACCCATAAGGAACGATCACCCCCGCATCTCCCCAGCCAAAGCGATCCGGCTCTTCTCCATACTGCGCGACCGGCGCCACGCTGGGAAAAGCCCCATTCGCATACTGGGCGTCTCGCAAATCCCGCAACCACTTGCGCAAAAAACCGTCAATGTCCGCCAGATAAGTGCCCGTCTCGGCGAAGACCTGCGTATCGGCGGTCCAACCCAGCCGTTCGTTGCGTTGCGGGCAGTCAGTAGGAACCGACAGGTAATTGGAACGCATCCCCCAGCGGACATTCGACACCAGCTGGTTAATGTCACGGTTGCCGCACTCAAAGGTTCCGTTTTCCATCTCCTTGGAAACCGAAGACACCGGAACGCTTTCCACCGATTCGATCTCCACCTCGTCGGTGGCGGAGAGTTCCAGGTACCGATAGCCGAAATAAGTGTGCCGCGGAAGGTATTCCTCCGTGCCGTGACCGGAGAACGTATATTTGAGCTGCATTCCCAGCCAAGGCACCCGAAGGTTTTCGCGGTAGATGCTGCCCTTCGGACCGTCACAGTTGCGCGCCGGCGCATCCGCGTCGTTAAGCATTTCCGCCGGCAGCGCCGTGAGCTCGGTACCAGCACGTGCCCGGAACCGAAACCGCGGCACGGCGGCGCAGTTCTGTCCGAAATCGATGACGAGCTTGTCGCCACGCTTCAGCGAATAAGGTCCGCGGCGAATCGCCAGATCCTCCCGCAGCCCCACCCGAGCCGGATCTGCCCCCGCAATTTCACCTTTGAATTCCCAATTGAGCTCGGCAGGGGCAAGACCTTCGCCGGTAAAAGGCGGCGGCTGGCGAGCATCATAGTCTTCACCGTCAAAAATCGCCGCTGCGCGTACCGGCCCGGCTACGCCCGCCCGCCAACTGCGATCGGTCACGAAGGAATCGGTCGTACCGTCCGCATATTCCAAAAGCAACTCGCCCCTGAAGGCACATTTCTTTCCGGCAAAATTCACAATCTTGTCCCGCCACCAGCCGGACGACACCTCGGCGGCAAAATAATTTTCCGCTGCCGACTCGGTTTTCATAAGCGCCGTGACCTCATAGGAATACGCATACTTGGTCTTACGCCAATCGGTAAAGCCCGGCTTCAGGAAGTCGTCGCCCACGCGCCGTCCGTTGACATAAAGTTCATAAACCCCAAGCCCCGCCGTCTTCCACACTGCCCGCCGAACCGGACGGAGATTCCGCTGCCGGCCGACCATCCAGCTGACGCCGGGGGCGGCACACTGCTCGATACGACTGTGGTAATCCTGTCCCGGCACCAGCCGCTCGGCCGCCGACACCGGCTGATCGGCTGCCGCAATCCACTTGGCCGACTGCTGGTCGTAATAATCTTGAAGCTCGCGCAACTCGGATTCGTCCCGATAAGGATACGGGCGCACGCAAATATAGTGCAAAGCCCGCTGTTGCCCGATCCGACCGCCGGGTTCCGCGTCGGTGGCCCAATCGTCAAATTCCAATTCGGCGGTCGTTCCCCGGGCACGAAACACCAGCCGTCGATAATCCACCGCCGCGCGGTCGACATGACGATCCGGCTTGCCGCGAATCAACTGCTGATGCGCCAGTCCCGGCAATTCGTCCGCGCCGATCACCCGGGCACGAAATGCCGCGCACTTTTCCACCTCGACCGAATGCGGCTTGAGCATGTCCTCGTAGTCGAGCGTTAAATAGCTGAGCTGGTAGACTCGACCGGGCTGGAGCGCGCGCAACGTCTGCCGCAACCGGTTAGGGCCCTTGGCACTGCGGGTAAAGAGCGCGAAGTCATCGCCCAAAGCGCCTTCCCGCTGCTGTCGAATTTCCTGCCGTCGGCCAAAACCGCGAAGCTTCCCTGCGATAATTCCGCCCGGCTCGGCGGCGGACACCGTCCAGCCGTCAAGGCCATGCTCGAAGTCCCCGTTCTGAAGGTGACCAAGAAACAACCGCAAGCCCAGGGAACGCGCGAAATCGTCGGTACGCCCGTCTATGCAATAATGCCGGAAGACGCGGTAGGCGAACCTAAGCACATCATCTTCGCAACAAGGCGCCGAAAAGCCGACGCCGCCGACATCGGCGAACTCCGGATCGACGGCCAACGCATGCACCAGCTTGGCCAAGTAGACGTTCATGTCGACTTGGACATGGTTCCAGGTCGTCCAGATCGTCGGCATATACCAGCCGCTGAACATGTAGAGATAATGGCGCGGAGCCGACGGCACCAGGGCCCGCATGCCTTGGAGCTGTCGACGCATGAACTCCAGCGTCGCCCGGCAATCCGCCGGATTCGCCGGTGAATTGTAGTACGCTTCAGCGATGATGCGGGCAGACCCGCCGCCGGAATTCACGGCCGCCGACAATTCGGGAATATCCAACCCGGGCCGCGTGAAGCCGGTATGCCAACCATCGGCATACATCACGTCAAGACGCTGTCCGCGCTGACCGAGCGTCCACATCATCTCGGTGAAATTCACCTTCTTCTCCGCCGGCAACGAAATGCGGTTCTCGTCAATCGAAGCGGGCTCGCCGGCCTGACACGGCGGATAGTCGGCGACCTTCTGCACCAGCGTGGCATAATCGTCACGCCAGGGATGATCGGGAAGCAGTCCGCAACCCCAAACGATCTCCACCCCACGCTCGGCCATTTCCGCCAGCACTTTTGCACCCTCGGGAGTCTCACGGTGCTTCCAGCGGAAACCGCCGACATTGAACCCGGACAACAGATGAAATCGCCGGAAAAAGCCTTCGCCATAACGATAGCCGAGAAAATCCAGGCTCTGTGGCACGGCGTAAGGAAGCGCGTCGCAGAAAATATCCTTGACGAGCCGAATGATCAGCCGCCGGTTCTTCACCTCCCACCGGTCCACCCCGCTCACCTTCACCACATGCCGCCCGGCCGCCAACCGCCGCATCGTCTCGGACGGCTCCCCGTCGCGAAAGCGCACCGCCCGCTCGCAGCCGTCAATTGCCGCCGTCACGCCTGGAACCGCCTGGTCAAAACCGATGTACACCATTCGAGCCTCCGCCAAGGTAAAGACATAATCGCCATCCGCCAGCGGCTCGTTAAGGATCTCCGTCACGAAATTATTGAGCCGGCGACCAGGCGTCGGTTCCTTGACCTCCACGCGGGTGGAGGCCTGATAGCGGTCTTCACGCACCACTCCGGAATCCGTAGCCACCGACAGCACCAACTCGTGCTCACCTGACGGAATCGGGCCAAACTCCAGTTCCGCCGACCACCCGTAGCCCGACGGATCCGCCTTCAGCGACGCCGAGGCGGTCTTGCCGGCCACCGAACCGCTGAGCCGCCCCGAACCCGCAGGCAGCGAACCGGGATAATATGCGCGCAGCTTGGCGTTGGCGGCATCCAGTTGGCGCAATTCCGGAGCCACCGGTGAAATCCGAGCCGCGAACGCCCGCAATTCGGGAAGCGGCGAAGCCGCGGCGGCCAAAGACGCCTCCAGCGCCTCCAACCTCAGATCGGCAAGATCGACATACCCTCCGGCGGGAATGGGATCGGAAAAATATACGCCGACGGCATAATCACCACTGGGGCACGCCTTAAACTCGCCAGTCCACTCAATGCGCCGCCACTCACCCGCGGTATCTTCCGGCAGCGGCAATCGGTTTTCCCCCAGCCACTGGTGGTCGTAATTGAGCAATTCCGCCCGCTTCATCCGCAGCGCGCGCGTCCGCACCCAAGCCGACATCCGATAGCCACCGCCCGGCGCCAGACGACGCCAGCGATGCACGAACTCCGCATCGCCTTCACCAGCCGAAAAACGAATCGCCGGCGCACCTCCGGGACCAGGTTCGGGCAAGCCGACCACCTCCACCGGCCCCTGATTCCAACCCAGCCAGCCACCGGCGTTGTCCGGCTCAAAGCCGGGAAGAAGATTTTCGCCGATCAAGGCGGCGAGCAGCCCAAGCACACTCAACATCATCGGTTCACGCCCTTCTTGCGCCATTCACCCGGCGTCAGCCCGGTTTCACGGCGGAATCTCGCGGCAAAATGCTGCGACGAAGCGAAGCCCAACATCAACGCCAAATCCGTTATCGTCCGTTCGGGATGGTTGCGCAGTTCGGTCATGGCCTTGCGGATCCGGCAGGTAATCAGGAATTCGTGCGGCGGCTGCCCGGTTTCACGCTTGAATGCCGCCACCAGGGCGGTCTCACCCATCTTCACCTCGCGGACCAGCAACGACAGCGGATATTCCGCCTCCGGCTCGCGACGCATCCGGGCGAGCATCGTCATCAGTTCCTGCTTGCCGCGAACCGCCGCCGCCGGTGAGGCCTCTACCACCGCCAACAGGAATCGCGCCGCACAGATGCGGAGCGCCAACGTATTAATATCCGATTCCGGACGCCGCGTTAGGTCAATCATCGTCGGCAAAATCCGCTGCGCCTCCACCGGCAGCCGATACAAGCGTCGGTCTAGCGCCGCCAAACGTTTCAACAACACCTGACTGTCTTTGAGCGGCAAACCCAACAACCCCACACCTCTGGCCGGCGGCATGACGAACATCCAGTTCAAGACACTGCCGCGCACATTGGAGCGCAGACGGTGAATTTCACCAGGTCGGGTTACAAAGACATTGCCCGGCAACAGCGCCCAAGCGCGGCCACCCAAGTCGAACTTGACCGACCCGCGTTCGCAGACGGTCAGCTCAAAGGCTTCGTGACGATGGAATCTCGCGCCATTGCTCATAGTCCGCGCCCGATTCTCACCCAGCACCGGCACCGACGGAACGTCGTAACGGCTCAGGTCGACCACCCGCCGATTGCCGGTATCACACTCACCACACCAAGTATAAGGAGCTTTGTTCATGGCTGGAAATCACGAATGGCGGTCGCCATCGCCTCCGAATAATTACCAAAATCCACGCATTCCATCAAGATGCCGTCACCCTGTGCCCGTGCCGCCAACTGCAGCAGCTGCCGCGTAACTGCAACCGCGTCCCCTCCGGTTGCCTCCATATAGGTCGGAATTCCCCACTTGTCATGGCAGTACATGCTGACCGGGAAAAAGACCGGCAGTCCCCGGGCCTTGGCCTGCGCCGCCACCTGTTGGTAAATGGCTTCCGTCGACTCCCAAACCGCCCGCCGGTCGGGAACAACCGAAACCACCACCAAGCCGTCAATCAACCGCGCCTCCGCCAGTTGCCGCCAGTCAATCGCCTTCTCGCGCTCGGCGCGATCGCCGGCAAGATCGACGCCGTGAATGCCAAACAAGAAACGCATCTTGCGACCGGCAGCGTCCAAATGCCGCCGGACGCCACGGAAGAATTCCAGGTTCACTTCCGCCACCAACGCCCGCCAACGCGGATCGTCGGCCGCCGGATGACCGGCTTTCGGATAGCGATGCCGCCATTTCGCCAAACAGGGTTGCACATATTCCTCGGCCGGCGACCATCCTCCGGTTCGCCAGGCTTCCACATAAAGCGTATCGCCACCGCTCTGAAGCACTTCGTCCAGCCCGCGCAACTTGTGCTCCCGAACCTCGGCGAAAGCGGACGAACACCGGCCCCACCACGGAACGCCGGCCTCATTAACGCACCAATACTGCGGATGGTCGAGATTCCAGATGCTGACCTTGCTGGTATGCCAATGATTTTCCTCATAAGGCCAGTAAAGGCCGCCGTTAAGACCGCGCGCCCGAATCAAGGTCTGCAAGGTCGCCACTGCATCCACCCCCGGCGCCCCATGCAACCGCAGCCGTCCGGCGACTTGACGTCCGTCCGGCAGCCGTCGCAGGTCCAGCGGCTGCTCATTGTAAGGGGTAAAGTCTTCCGCCGGACTGTGATAAAGCACGGTCGAGCCGCCGTTGATCCTGACGAGCATCGTGTCCGCCCCCGTCCGCCGCACATGCTCGACGACTTGATTAAGCCCGTCGGCAGTTTCAATATCGAAAACGCCGTTATAGTCCCAGAAGTCCAACTGCGCCAGCTTCTCAAAGGCGAATGCCGACGAGGTCAACGAAAGCACGAGCGCAAGGCAGCGGCGTCTCATTGATGCTCTCCTCCAAAAAGATTCGCCCGCGTCAATGGCCGTGGAACCGATGACGGCCATCCGCGCTTGGCCTGCTGCCCGGCTTTGACAAAAGTGCCATAGGGCTCGGTCTTGGCCACCAGCCGACCTTCGCAATAAAGTCGCAACTCGCTTCCGCAATACACGCCCACCGCCTGCTCCAGCCGATTGGAAGTCGCCGGAATCCGGGCATCCAATTCCCACAATTCGCCACGATCATCCGTCACCGCCACCGCCAATTTGCCATAATCGCCGACCGTCGGCGGCAACTGAAAAGCGCGACTCAGGTCCGGCTCGACCGTCTCCGCCGACAGCGGGAATTCCCCGGGAACCGGCACGGCGCGGAATTGTCCGTCGCAAACCAACAACAGCGTCTTGCCGTCCGGAGCAAAAGCCGGCGACTTGCCGCGCCCTACCATCGCCTCGCGACCGCTCCGCAATTCCTGCACGAAAACCATCCAATCGGGATCGCCGGCACGAAAACCCGCATACGCGATCAGCCGACCGTCCGGCGAGAATCGGGGCGCATAGGCATAGCGAGTGTTCGGCGTAAGACTGACGGCATCCTGCGGGCGGTCAACGGGCGCGACCACCACTCGCCAGACCCCGCGGAAAGTCGTCAGTTCCGCGAAGAGCAGCAGCCGGCCGTCAGGAGCGACGCTGGGCTGGCCGGGGCCGGAATTGGCGCCGCCATACTGCAGCGGAAAAGTCATCCGCCCGCCTTTGAGACAGGCCAGGCTGGCGCGGCAAAGCTCGCCGATACGGCCCGCCTCTTCCCCGCGGTCAGTGACAAACCATATTGTCCCGTCAGAATCGGGAAATGGCGACCAGTCGCGATGTCGACCCGAAGTAAGCGAAACGACCTTACCGTCGCGATAGCACTGCAAATTGTAACCGCCAATCTCCGTGCCGCGCCCGGTTGCCGCCGTCAGCGGATCATTCCCGGCGGTAAAATACAGCTCGCCGGCTGCGCCCCACGCCGGATGCGCGGCATTGCCGGGGCCGGAGTAAGTCCAGACCGGCCGGCCGCCGCCGACATTCATGATGCCGACCGTGACCCGATTGGATTCGGCCTTTTCAAAGGCAATCTGGCTACCGTCAGGAGAATAGATTCCCGAGGTAAACGTCGCCAAAGCCAGGACGCCGCCAAGACTCATCACTTGAAGTAAATCACCGTTCCCTGCGGCGGTTGCACTTCCCGGACGACAATCGCATTGTCGACAACCGCCGCCTGCCAACCCGCTGGCAGTGAAGCACCAGACTGCACCGTGCCCTCGATTGCATTCGCCGTGACTAGCGTATACTCGTTGCCCGAAGCCAATTCGGCGCCGCTCGCCAATTCCACCGTCGCCGTCGCGCCCAAGGTCAACTTTCCGTCCATCTGCAAACCGGTGAAATCCGGATCCAGCTTGAATCCGCCACTGACCGTAAGCCCGGACAACGGCGGACGCAACCGCCCGGCGCCGCCGATTCGCGCCTCGGCGCCTAAGACGAAAGTGGCGTCGCGCATGTCCAGCGTGCCGGCCTCGACCACCACGTCGCCGGTAAAGGTCGGAGAGCCGTAGATCTTCAAGGTCCCTTCGCCGAGCTTGGTAAGCCCGCCGTCCTTGGCAGGACCGTCGGGATCGTGCAGGAGCGACGCCGCCACCGTCGTGTAATAGTTGTCGTAGCCGTTGGAATCGATGATCGCGCCCCCCGCACCCACCAGGGCCACAATCTTGTCGCTGATGAAATTGATGGTCGGCTCCTTGACCATCTGCAGCGTGCCGCCGTTGAACTTGATGGTGGCGCGATTGCCGGTCTTGGCCGCGGTATTGAGCGTGCCCACCGCAAAAGTGCCGCCGTTCAGCTCCAAGGTGGCTTCGGCATAGTTGCCGTAAGCCATGTTGAAATTC
The DNA here is from genome assembly GCA_045598785.1 of Kiritimatiellia bacterium. Classification (GTDB taxonomy): domain Bacteria; phylum Verrucomicrobiota; class Kiritimatiellia; order RFP12; family UBA1067; genus UBA1067. The sequence goes on along the minus strand of JAZLMR010000088.1, from coordinate 9,675 downwards.
CCGCCGGAAACGTCGGTGAAGATTCCGCCGTTCATCACATAAGTGGAAATGACGCCATCGGCCGGCGACATCGAACACGCCGCCGATTCGCCGATCACGAAGATTTCGCCGCCATCCTGCACCACCCGTCCGGTCGACGAGCTCTGGTTGCCCAGATAAAAACGACGGGTGACACCCAAATAGGCATTGTCCTTAAGCTGCAGCTCGCCGCTGGAGCCGGTCATGTTCGGCACATAAAGGTCATAGACGGACAACTGGGCATCCCCCGATATCTCGGCCTTGGCAATGCCCTTGCGCGGAACCACCAGCGAACCGGTTCCCTGCAAGGTCAACGAGCCGCCCTTCATTACGAACTCGCCTTTCGTAGTAGTCTCGCCATCCGCGACATACAGGCTCTTGCCCGAGGCCAGCGTCACCTCCGCATGGTCCAATTCCAATCGGCCGTTGCCCGTGGATCCGACCGTAATGTCCCCGGCGGCCGTCATCGACTGGTTGCGGATGGCATAGTCCACAAAACCGCCGTAAGCCGAAAGCGACCAATTGGCCGACGGATTCCACGGCGAATGATCAAGCTCAATTTCCGCAACGGCGGAAGCGGCCATGTTGTTGAAGCGCACCGCACTCATGACTGCCGCCGGATCCGCCACGTTCCGAAGCAGCAGCCGGGCGCGGGAGTTGGTGCCGCGAGCCAGGTTGATGGTCTTGCCGGAAGCCATGGCCACGGTCGAATCAATGACCTCCACGATGCCGGTGGAATTGTTGCCGTGGGCAAGGTTCACCTCGGCCAGATTCAAAGTGGCGTTGGTCAGGTGCAGATAGGCGGAGTACCGCTCCGCCTCCAACGGCGCGTAGATCTGCGCCGTCTGAGTCCAGCTGCCGTCACGCAAGTACATTTCCGTTTCGCCATGCGCGTTCGCCGTCATGCCCGCGACATTGGCGCCGAACTGGAATTGCACCGAACTGGTAAGCGCGCCGCCGGTGACGTCGACCACCGTCTTCGTCGTTGAGGCGTGGCCGAGCTTCATCTTGCCGCCGGAAATGTTCCAAGTGACATTGGAAAGGCAAAGCGTACTCGACCCCGACCGTTGCGAGACCCCCAGGAGCAGCCCGTCTGAAAGATTCTGATTCAACGTGCCTCCGGCCATGGCGAAGCGCGCCAACCCGGCGTTGCGTCCTATCACGAACCGATAGCCTTTCAGCTCGACATCGGCGTCCTGCAGCTGCATGACGGCCGTCGAAGTTCCGCCGTTGCCGATTTCCGTCAGCTGCCCGCTCGTGTAGGAACCCTGCGTCTGCATGTAGACGACATTGTCGTCGGTCGCCGTCGAAATCAGGTTAGTGGCCACATAGACATCCACGCCGTCCGCATTGACCACCGTGGCCGCCCCCTTGATGATCGCCTTGTCGTCGGGACCGGGAACGCCAGCGCTCCAACTGGCCGTCTGCCAATTGCCCGAGGAATTCAATTCCGTCACTTTCGCCAGCGCGACCCCCGAACACGTAGCGAGCGCGGCCAACAGGATGTTTCTTAGGTTATTCATGGTGGTTACTCCTTGTGAATTGGACACTTGCGCGGCCTTCCGGCCACGATCAAAACGACGAAAGCCACGAGATGGCAGATGGCGAGCGTGCAGAACACCGGCACGTAACCGGTCGCGCCGATGACCCGCCCGGCCAGTAAATTCGCCACGATCCCGCCAATCGACCCGCCCATCGCCGACAGCGCCAGCAACGAGGCCGCTCGGGTCGGCGGCACCGATTCGGAAATGAGCGTCAGCTGATTGGCCATCCAGCAGCTCTGGGCGCCCAGCACGATCGCAATGGCGGCCACGGCCATCCAGGCCGTCGGCGCGAACACCGCCAACGCGGCCGCCGGCGTCAGCAGCGCCGCCAGCAGCATCAGCGTCAGCCGCGCCCGACGCGAATGCCAGCCACGCCGGATCAGCCAATCCGAAACCGCACCGCCGCCCGGCCCGCCCACATCCGACGCCAAGAACGGAATCCAGCCTACCGCGCCGATCATCGCCAGCGAAAAACCGCGGTCATGCTGCAAATAGCTCGGCAGCCAAAACGCAAAGAAATAGGTGATCGGATCCGTCAGCATCCGAGCGATAAAGAACCCTGCCGCCAGCCGTCGGAAACCGCTGCCCGCGTCCGTCTCCGTCACTGCGGCCGTCAAGCGCGGTTCGACCCGCCCCGTCATTATGAGCTGGCGCTCATCGGCCGTCAGGCGAGGATGGCGTTCTGGCGCATGATATCCCCACCGCCAGCCCAGCCACAAGACCAGCCCCAGCGCGCCGGTGACGACAAACGCCAGCCGCCAGCCGAAACGCAGCGACAAAAACGCCACCAACGGCGGCGCCACAATTGAACCCAGCACATTGCCATTGGAAAACACCGCCATCGAAAGCCCCCGTTCGCGACGAGGAATCCACTCGGCGATCGCCTTGACCCCCGCCGGCGAATTAAAGCTCTCGCCCAATCCCAGCAAAAATCGAAACGCCGCCAACGACAGCCAGCCGACCGCCGCCGCATGACCGATGCCCGCCAGCGACCAGAACAAGAGCGCCGCCATAATTCCAAGCTTGACCCCAACCTTGTCGAGCACCTTGCCGCAAAAGGCGTAGCCAATTGCGTACGCAGACAGAAACGCCGCCACTACATAACCGTACTCCACGTCCCCGAAATTCAGCGCGGACTTCAAGGTCGGCGCCAGCACCGACAACACCATGCGATCCAGGTTGTTGAGCATTGCCGTCAAGAACAGCAGCAACACCACCCCCCACCGCAAATGTGTACGCAACCAGCTCATGGATCCACCCTGGCCTTCACTACCGGCAACTTGGCCGCATCCACGATGGCGCCGCGCCGCCGCAATTCACGGCGAAGCACGACCACATCCACCCGATCATTGTCACCGCGGCGACCGAGCATCGCCGCCGCGACTCCCGCCGCCTCGCCCATGGCCATACACGACGCCATCACCCGCAGCGGCCCGAGCACGTCACGTTCTACGGAAATACAACGCCCCGCGCACAGCAGGTTCTTGATTGGATGCGGCACCAAGGCGCGGAACGGAATCGGGGTAACCAGCTGCTTTCGCACACGATTGACAAACTTGCCACCGGACTCGTCGACGAGCGGCTGCACTGACGGCCGCCGAGGGTCAGGAAGATCCCAACCGTACATCGAATATCCAATCACATCCGCAAACCGCCGACCGCGGCTGAGATCATCGACCTTCAATACGAAATCGCCGTCCAACCGTCGCGATTCGCGAACGCCGAGCATCGGCGCAATCGCCGCCATTCGCGCCTTGGCGAATCCGGGGAAATGCCGACGAAAGATGTCCAGCAGCCGAAAGGCCTCATCCCGACCGCGCATATAGGCATCACTGCGCGAAAACGCATCGAGCGGATCCAACCCCGTCAACCGCGAGGTATTGATCATCGCCTCGTCTTCCGCCAGTCCCTTCACCGAAATAAAAATATCATATGGGAAGTTCCATTCTCCCCGGGCCTTCAACTTGGCAATCAACGGCCTGAATTTCGGGTCGCCACGCTCAATGGCGCTCCAGAGCCGGCGATGATCGATCCCACGAACCCGGAACGTCAGCGAAGCCGGAGCCGTAAGCCCGTCGCCAGCACGACCCTTTAAAAGCCGACAACCAGCCAAAGCCGCCAAATCGGCATCGCCCGTACAATCGACAAAGGTCTCGGCGGCATAGCGGGAAAAGCCCGACTTGTTGTGCACCTCAACCGCCCGAATCCGACCCGCCTTAACTTCGGCCCCGGTAATTACGGTCTCGAACAGCACTTCAACGCCCTCTGACTTCAGCTTGCCATCGAGATACCACGCGAGCTTCAGCGGATCCAGCACGACCCCGTGAATAAACCACGGCAACCACGCATAAGGCTGATATTTGCGGCCGGGCGTCTTCCGCGGGACCAGCGCCGCACCCGCCGCCGTCGCCTCTTGCGTCAATTCCCGGAATATGCCGCCCACCACCCATTCTCCGGCTTCGGTACGCCCGCCAAGCCAATGAGAAACCAACCCCGAAGTGGCCGTACCTCCGGCCATCGTCTGGGCCTCAATCAGCAAAGTGCGCTTACCTGAACGCCGAGCGGCTATCGCCGCCGCGACCCCAGCCGGTCCTGCACCCGCGACAATCACCTCGTATGGAAACTTTTGCTGCATCTGCGCGGATTATACCTAAACCATCCGCAAATCCGCGACAAATTTTTCCCACCGAGATTTTTTATACAAAACGCAACGGGCCCGATAGTCGCTAGTCGGCTAGGCGGTCGCAAGGGTAAGTTGCCTTCTCGCCGCTAAATGGCAACGGCCGCCCTGATTTTGGGACGGCCGCAGCTATTCACTCTACCCCGCTGTCAGCGATTGGTCGCGTAGAGCGGGCCGAAGTTCTTGCAGGCGCGGTAGTCGGCGCCCGTCGGATCGTCGCTGGCGCCGAAAAGACCCCAGCAGTGCGGCTGAAAGACCTGCTCTTCGGGCACGTTGTGCATCGCTACCGGAATGCGAAGCATCGAGGCGAGGGTGATGAGGTCGGCGCCGATGTGCCCGTAGGCGATCGCCCCGTGGTTCGCCGCCCAGGCGTTCATCACCGAGTAGACGTCCTTGAAGAAGCCCTTGCCGGTCAAGCGCGGCGTGAACCAGGTGCACGGCCATTCGGGGTTGGTGCGCTCCATGAGCGTCTGCTGCTGCTTCGCGTCGAGTTCGACCGACCAGCCCTCGGCAATTTGCAGGACAGGGCCCTGTCCCTTCACGATCGAAATGCGGATCATCGTGAGCGGCATCCCCTTCGGCGTGAGGAAGCTGGAGCTGAAGCCGCCGCCGCGGAAATATTCGACGCCGGCCGGCACCCACTTGGTGGCCTTCAAGGTCGCGTCGATGTCCTTCTCCGTGACGTCCCACCAGTTCTTGAAGACGCTCTTACCCTTCGCCTTCATCGCACCCGCCGCATCCAGGCAGCAGCTGCCGGAGTTGAGCAGATGGATGATGCCATTCTTCGCATCCTTCGGGAGCCCCTTGCCCGTCGCCCGCTTCACCGCCGTATCGCTCCAGTAGGTGCGGACGTCCGCAAACATCGACGCCTTGTTGGTAAGGAGCCACATGAGCAGCATGCAGACGCCGTTCAGCGAGTCGTTTTCAGTCGCGAGAATCTGCGGCATCTTCTTGCCGTTCCAGTCGAACGAGCTGTTACACATGACCTCGGCGACATCGCCGTTCGGCCAATGGTCGGTCCACTGGCGCTGACCCTGGAAGCCGCCGGCGATGGCGTTGCGGCCGACCGCCTCCTCGCCAAAGCCCATTTCCTTCAGCTTGGGATTACCGGCCATCAGGTCGCGGATGATGATCGCCATCTTGGCGATGAACTCCCAGTCCTGGTCCTTCGCCGCGCGACTCTTCTGAATCTTGACCGGATTGTAGTCCTTCCCTTCCTTGAGGTTCGCGCGCATCCACTTGATGCACTTCTCGTATTCGTCCCGGTCGTAGATGCCCTCCTCGATGCGGCGAAGGATTTCACACTCGTCCATGTTCTCCGGGGCGAGGCCCAAGTAGTCCTGCATGAAGTCGACGTCGACAAAGGAACCCGCGATGCCCATCGCGGACGAGCCGATCGAAAGATAGCTCTTGCCCTTCATCATCGCGACCGCGAGGCCCGCCTTCGCGAAGCGGAGGATCTTCTCGGCGACGTCCGCCGGGATCTTCGCGGACTCGTCGCGGTTCTGCACCTCGTGGCCGTAGATGCCGTAGGCCGGCATGCCGCGCTGCGCATAGCCCGCGAGCATGCAGGCGAGATAGACCGCACCCGGACGCTCGGTGCCGTTGAAACCCCAGACCGCCTTGGGAATCTGCGGGTCAAGGTCCATCGTCTCGGTGCCGTAGCACCAGCACGGCGTCACCGAAAGCGACACCCCGACATTGTGGTCGCGGAACTTGTTCGCGCACATCGCCGCCTCGAAGCGCCCGCCGATCGTGGTGTCGGCGATGACGCACTCGACTTTCGAACCGTCGGGATAGCGCAAGTTGTCGCTGATCAACTTGGCGGCGGCCTCGGCCATCGCCATCGTCTGATCTTCCAGCGACTCACGGACGCCGCGCCGGCGACCGTCGATGATCGGGCGAATGCCCACCTTGGGGAAACCGTTATGCGTGAAAACCGTCTGGTTCATGTTGATGCCTTTCTAGTTATGCTTCAGATTGGAAATTCGCCCTTCACTTCACCATCAGCTTGACGACGATGTCGAACTTGCAGCCCTGCGGCCGCTTGATCGTGACGACGGCATCGCCCGAAGCGGTGCGCTCGACCGGAACGTCGCTCCCACACGCGAGGCACTTCGCCTCGACGATCTCGCCGTTCAGCTTGAACGCGAACTTGGAGACCTGCGGATTGAGGAAGTGCAGGTAGAGATCGCTCCCCTTGCGGGTCGAGACGATGTCCTTCAGAAGCCCGATGCCGCCGGCCCTGGTGCCGTAGATCGACTCGCTGTTCTTCTCCATCCACTTGCCGACCTCGGCCAGCACCTCGACCGCCTTCGCGGGCAGGCGCCCGGAACCGTCCGGTCCGATGTTCATCAGGAGGTTCGCGTCGTTCGCCGCGGCGCGCGCGAGCATGGCGACGACGTCCTCGGCCGTGCGGAACCGGCGCTCGTTGATCTTGTAGCCCCAGACGTTGTGCTGAATCACGTCGCACTGCTCGACCGGGCGGTCGCGCGTCACGGGCTGGTTCGCGGAAAAGCCCGCGTCCGAGTTGTCGCCCGGAAGATCGCGCTCGAAAAGCTGAATGTCCTCCTTCGCGCGGATCGGCTGGTGGTTGTTGTTGGCGACGAGCACGCGCCGGGAGTGGATGAAATCGTAAATGGAATCGAACTCCCAGTCGAGCGTGCGCTGCCACGATTTGGTCTTCGCGTCAAACCGGGCGTGCTCCCACTCGCCGTCGAACCAGATGTTGCCCGGACGGTAGTTGTCGATGAGCTCGGCGATCTGGCCGAGCATGAACCGCTTGTAGGACGCATAATCGCCGGCCTGTTCCCCGAGAACCTGCTTCGCGACGTCGCCGGCCGGATAGTCCTGGCGGTGCCAGTCCATGAGCGAGTAGTAGAAGTTGAGCTGGAGCCCTTCCTCCGCGCAGGCCTTCGCCAGCTCGCCGAGAATGTCGCGCCCGAACGGCGTATTCGCGACATTGTAGCCGTCGTCGACCTTCGTCGGCCAGAGCGAGAAGCCGTCATGGTGCCGCGAAGTGATCGTCACGTACTTCGCACCGGCCCCCTTGAAGGCCCGCACCCACTCCTTCGCGTCGAACTTCGAAGGATAGAAGCCGTCCATCATGCGCCCGTAGGTCTCGGTATCCATCCCGATCTGCTGCTGGTACCACTCGCCCTGCGCGTAGTTGGCGTAAAGCCCCCAGTGAATGAAGATGCCGAAGCGCTGCGCGGCGAACTTCTCCCGCGCGGCCAGATTCCAAGCCTCGGGCTGATACTCGGCGAGCGCGACGGACGACAGGGCCGCGACGGCGGCAAAGATAATTTTTTTCATATGACGATTCTACCACAAGTCCGTCTCGCCGCGCCACCGAAAAAGATTGTCAAATCGTAAATCGCCGATTGCACTTTTGAAAACCACTTGCTATACTTGGCGAACGATGAAGCAAATCGCCGTCATGATCGAGACCTCGCGCGCCTACGGGCGCGCATTGATGGAAGGCGTTGCCGCCTACGCCCAGCAGGCGGGCGACTGGAAGCTCCGCTCGCTTGCGCACGGACGCATCACCGCGACGACGCTCCGCGCCTACGACGGCCTCATCATCCGACTCGCCGACCGCAGGATTGCGGCGGCGATCAAGGCGACAAAACTCCCCGCGGTAGATGTCTACGGAGACAATCCTCGTCCGCAGGACGCCCGTCTGCCGGTTGCGGACGGGAACCACCGACTGACGGGGGAAATGGCGGCGGATTTCTTCCTGAAGCGCGGGTTCCGGAACTTCGCCTGGTGCGGCGTGAACGGGCTCAACTTCTCCGACGAGCGCGGGCGCGGATTCTGCGAAGCCCTCGAAGATAGGGGCATCACGCCCGTTCGCTACACCCGTCCGCGGCGGATCCGCTCCGACAGTTCGCTCTTCTACGACGAACGGCTGGACCGCATCCCCGATGCCGCGGAGTTGACGAAGTGGCTCCAATCCCTTCCTCGTCCGACCGCCGTCTTCTGCTGCCACGACTACCGCGCCTATCAGCTGATGCTGGTCGCCTCCGACCTCGGCATCCGCATTCCGCACGAACTGGCCATTCTCGGCGTCGACAACGACACGACGCTTTGCTCCTTTGCGCCGGTACCGATCTCCAGCATCGACCCCAACGCCTTCCAGATCGGCTTCACGGCGGCTCGGATGCTGCAGGAGGCGATGGACGGGCGCCGGGGCCCATCCGCCGCCGTCGAGCCGTCCCGCATCGTCGAACGCGAATCCACCGAATTCATCCCCGTGGAAACGCCATGGCTTTCCACCGCCCTGATGTTCATCGAGAAGAACTATCCGCGCGGCATTTCCGCCGCGGATGTCATCCGCCGGGCCGGCAAGTCATCCACCTACGCCGAACGAATATTTCGCCAAAAGACCGGGCTTTCAATTCAGTCCTACCTGACCCGCGCACGCATGTCCGAGGCCGTCCGCCTCCTGTCGACAACGGACCTGATGGTCAAGGAAATCGCCGGTCGCTGCGGCTACCGTTCCGCCCAGTACTTCTGCCGCGCGTTCACGGCCTATCACGGTCATCGACCGCTCTCCGTCCGGGTGCGCTTGCTTGTTCGTTGAACCTCCCGCCCATGTCCGCGCCCCAATAGCGGACGCGCCGTCAGTATCCTTCAAGGCGCTTCGCTTGCGCTTGCCGACCGCGCGGCCGAATTCTTCCTTCTCGGTTTTACGGCGCAATGTCGGCTGCGGCGGGAGCTCCTCAGTGAGGCCTGGGGAATAGCGCCTTAGTGGGCGGCGACTAACGACGGCCGACGGTCGACAAGCGACAGCCGACGGCCGTAGGCAATGGAAGTGCGAAGCGCAGGAATCGCGGCGCGGGGGCTGGTAATCGGCTGCAATCCTTGCAATGGCTAAGCGGCAGTGGGCTGGAGATTCTGTTGACTTAAGCCAGCTAAACTCTAAGAGGTGGGTGATTGCGAATGAAGCGTGAGCTAGAGCGCAAAAGAAAATCGGCGCCGCGGGCCGCTAAGTAAGGGAGGCGACTAGCGACGACCGACGGTCGACAACCAACAACCATCGGCTCGCCCTGCCAGCGGCATCAAGGCGCGGAGCTAAAGAAACCTGCCGCTTGTCTGAGGAAGGCGGGGGCGGATGGCGATGGCGAGCGAAGCGAAGCGGACGGCGACGGTTCGACGATTTCGCCGCGAAGGCGGGTTGCGAGGTGGGCGACGCCGTATCCGGCGAGGCCGCACCGCGCCCGCATCCGCGGATGAAAGCGCCGGGAGGAGCCGGACGATGAGCGGCAGCGAGGCCCGACGGCCGGCCCCGACGACGAACTCGACCAGAGTTGCAAGCGCGACCGATTTGGCGAAACAAGGCCGGCGAGCAAACAAGAACGAGGCCGCCGCGTAAAGACCGACCCCGAACGCGTATATGTATACGCGGAGCGGGTCGAGGCTTTCAGCGGC
>JAZLMR010000087.1:0-55659 GCA_045598785.1 Kiritimatiellia bacterium | reverse complement strand
CGGGTCGGCATATCGGTGACCAGCTGCTCCGCTCGGCGACGAGCGTCGCAGCCAACTACGCGGAGGCGACGGAGGCCGAAAGTCCGGCGGACTTCGTCCACAAGCTCAAGATCGCGATGAAGGAGCTGAAGGAGTCGCGGGTATGGCTGCTCTTCGCATCTCGGCTTGTCCCTGGCAATGCGGTCGAAGCATTGCGTACGGAGTCGCGCGAACTGATGCTGATGTTTGGAGCGAGCATCAACACCGCGACGGCACACGCTCGGCAGGGCAGGACAATCGAAGCGTAGGCTCGATGCCGAAGCAGAACAAGATAATCGGGCGCGGACGATTGGGGTGTCCTGTACGGCCAACAGGATCGCGAATGACGCGCGGCCTTCGGCTGCGTCGCTTCGCTCGGCTGTCCGACCGTTCGGATTGGACGCTGAATGTTGGTTGCTGGTTGCTGAAACACTTCTGACGCATTAAAATCGGCTGAGACCCCGTAAAGGGGGATTAGACGATTTTAATGCGTCGGCCGTATCGATTGTCGCGGTGTAGTTGACTGAAAGTGACCTTTTTTGATATACTTTTTTTGTTTTAGCCGTAAGAGTGTAGCGCGAGTGCGCGAGAGTATTGCGGAAAATTACCAGAAAAGGCAATAAATGGAACAGATCAAGCTCATGGCGGAAGCGCGTACCGAGCAGGGTACGGGCGCGGTCCGTCGTTTGCGCCGCGCGGGGATGATTCCCGGCTCGGTGATGAAGATGAAGAAGGGCGGCACGGAGCTCATCAAGCTCCCGGAGCACGCCTTTATGGTGGCGATGCGTGGCAACACTGGCAAGCAGGTGCTGGTTACGCTCGATATTAACGGTACCGAGGTCCCGGCGCTGCTGCGTGAAATGCAGAACGACGTCCTTAAGGGTACTCCCATTCACGTGGATTTCAGCGAAGTCTCGCTGACCGAAAAGGTCCGCATTACGGTGCCGCTGTATCTCGTCGGCGAAGCCGTGGGCGTGAAGATCGGCGGCGGCGTGCTGCAGCAGGCGCTCCGTAAGATCGACATCGACTGCCTGCCGACGGACATCCCCGAAAAGTTCGACGTCGACGTTTCGGGTCTCGGTCTCGACCAGACGCTCTTCGTTCGCGATCTCAAGCTCGGCGACAAGTTCACGGTCGTGACCCGCGGCGAACTCGCGTTGGCGGTGGTCAAGGCTCCGGATGACGCGCCGGCGGTGCAGCCGGGTGCGGCGGCCGAGGAGAAGGCTCCGGAAGTGATCAAGAAGGGCAAGGAAGAGGAAGCCGAAAAGGCGCCTGCGAAGTAATTGAGGAGAACTGCAATGAAGAAGTATGATGCTCTTTATATCTTCGTCGGCATTGCCAAGGATGATGCTCTCGAAGCCAACCTGGAGAAGGCGCTCGCGGAAGTGACGCGGCTCGGCGGCAACATCCTCGAGAAGGTCTCGCTCGGCAAGCGCACGTTTTCGCGTCCGATGAAGAAGCGCGACAGCGGCGTTTACGTGAAGGTCCGTTTCGAGATCGATCCGTCGAAGCTCGAGGAACTTGCCAACCGCTATCATCTCGTCGAAGAGGTGTTCCGCGTGCAGGTACTGGCGGTTGACGATCGTCGCGAGGCGAAGATCGCTCAGGAACGCGCCGAGCGCGCCGAGGCTCAGGCCAAGCGCGAGGCGGCTGCGGCCGCGGCGCTGGCGGCGAAGGTCGAGGCCTAAGGAAGGTGAGGTGCCGAAATGGCGTCTTTCAATAAAGTCATCCTGATGGGCAATTTGACGCGCGACCCGGATGTCCGCGTGACCGGCACGAGCGGCATGAAGGTCGCCCGCATCGGTCTTGCGGTCAACGAGCGCCGTCGTGACCGCAACGGCAATGTGCAGGATTTCCCGGTGTTCGTCGATGTCGACGCCTGGGACAAGCTTGCCGAGCTTTGCGGGCAGTTCCTTACGAAGGGTCGGGCGATTCTCGTCGAGGGGCGGCTTCAGATGGACAGCTGGGAGAAGGACGGCGTCAAGCACCAGAAGCTGAAGGTCCGGGCGTCGACGATCAAGTTCCTGCCTCAGGGCGACCGCCTCAACGGCGGCGCCAAGGCGGCGGAACCGGTCGCGGCCATGACCGAAGGCGATGACAACGACATTCCATTCTAAACTCAAAAGGTAAACGAAAATGGCTTTCAAGAAATCCAATAGCTCGGCTGGCGAGGAATTCGCCGCCCGTAAGCGTCCGCCGCTCCGTCCGACCGATCAGATCGACGTGAACGACATTGAAACCCTCAAGTACTACATCACGGACTACGGCAAGATCCTGCCCGCGCGCATCACCGGCGTGACCAGCGCTCAGCAGCGCCAGATCCGTCAGGGTGTCAAGCGCGCCCGCAACATGGGCCTCATGGCTTAATCTGAAAGGAGAACATCTTATGCAGATCGAAGTCATGCTCATGGATAACGTGAAGAAGCTCGGCAAGGCCGGCGAGATCGTCAAGGTCGCCCCCGGCTATGCCCGCAACTGCCTCTTCCCGAAGGGACTCGCCGCGGTGGCCACGGAAGCGGCCAAGCGTCGGCTGAAAAAGCTCGAGGCCGAGCGCGCGGCGCGCGCCGCCGAAGAGAAGAAGGCGGCGCTGGAGCTCGCCAAGAAGCTCGAGAAGCTCGAGCTCACGGTCTCCGCGCACACGACGGACGGCAAGAAGCTCTATGGTTCGGTGGGCATCAGCGATATTCTCGCCGCGATCGAAGCCAACCGCGGGGTTAAGCTCGAGCGTTCGCAGCTGGAGCTCGACGATGCGCTGCGCGAAGTCGGCGTGTACGAGCCCAAGATCGATCTCGGTCACGGGGTCATCGTGGCGTTCAAGATCACGATTCTTGACGAGGAGGCGCCGCAGGCCTGAGCCCGGGGCGCAGGCGACTGAAGGTCGCAACCGAAGGCGGGGCCGCACGGCTCCGCCTTTTTCAGTTGTGCGGCAGGTTTCTCCATGTTACATCTTTTAGTTGATTAGGTCTAAACAATAGATGGGATAGAAGCGTTGCGGTTTTCATAGTTGAAAATGATATAATAGCCTCATAATAATGAGAGAGTTTGCATGAACGATATTTTTGATTTTCGCAAGAAGTTGATGGATAGATACCGGAGCTTTTCGACGAACTTTGCGAATCCTCGTTCGGCTGACATCTCGGCGGTGGTTCGGCAAGCTTATGACAAGGGGACGTTTTGGCCGGATCCGTTGATTCAGATTAATCCGAATTACAAGAAGGGTAGTCGGATTGATGCGTTGGTTGCGGATGGCTCGGTGGAACCGGAAACGGCGGAAATTTTTCAGGTTGGCAAGCAAGATGATCCGCCAGCGCCTAATCCGATTACGCTTTACAAGCACCAGATGAATGCCCTGGCTTTTGTTGCCAGCAACAAAAGCTATGTGGTGACGACAGGGACGGGATCGGGAAAATCGCTGACGTTTTTCATCCCCATTGACGCCCGTTATGCCAAGCTCTACGGGCTTAACGAGGAAGAGCTGACCTACATCCTCGATCCATCCGCCGTCTACGGCCCCGACTATCCTTCCGAATCCTTCCGCGTCCTCAAAGAAAAGGAAATCGCCGAATTCGGCGAATACCGCACGATGCGCATGGTGCTGGAGGCGTTTAGAAAAGATGAGCGCTGACGTTCCAGTTGCACCACCTGGGTGGCATTACGATGATGACACGGGCGCGTTGATGCGCGATGTCGTTCATCGGATGGGGCGTCGTTGTCACAATTGGGATTACTGTGGACGGGGTGCCTATCAGATCACGATCACGTTGGCGGATCGGCGGGCAAACCTTTTGGGGTCGTTGGGCTACGAGAAGGGACGCGGGGCCTTCGTGGCGCTGACCGATCTCGGGCAGTTGGTTGAGAGCTTCGTCTGGCGCATACCCGAGTTCAGCCCAGAGATTGAAGTGCTGGGCGTGCAGGTGATGCCTGATCATCTTCATCTTGTCTTGCGTGTCAAACGGTCGATGAAAAAGCCGGTTGGTTACGCGATACGGGGTCTCAAGGGCGCGGCCACCAAGGCCTATTGGGCGACCCTCGGCTTTTCAGCCGAGGCGCAAGGGGCCTGTGCGCCAGGGCTGAAAAGCCCTGGGCCGCTGTTCGCCGAGGGTTATGTCGATACGATTCTCTTTGACAAGGCGGCGATAGACCATGAGCTCGCCTATCTTGCGGATAACCCGCGCCGTCTCTGGGAGAAACGCGCTCACCCAGAGTTGTTCACGGTGTTGCGCGATCTGCCGGTCGACCTTGGCGGAGGCGTTGTTGGGCATTTCTCGGCTATTGGCAACCACCATCTGCTGAAGGCCCCGTCAATTTTGCAGGTGCAATGCTCGCGTCGATTCTTCGCCTACCAACGTGACGGCAAGGGGGCGATTCTCAAAGATCGCGAACCGCGTGTTGCGAGCGACGAGTTCCGAACGACGAGCGAAGCCCTGTTGGACGAGGCGGCGCATGGCGCGGTCTTGGTCTCTCCGTGCATCAGCGAAGGCGAGCGCGAGATCGCGCGACGGGCCTTCGTGGCGGGACACAAGGTGATAACCCTTTCCAACAAGGGCTTTTCCCCGCTTTACAAGCCGGGCGGGAAGCTCTTTGACCAGTGCGCAGCCGGGAATTTGCTGATGCTGGCGCCTGTCGGATGGCCTTATCTTCCCGGTGAGAAAAAGATGACGAGGCTTGATGCCTGCGTGCTTAATCGGCTGGCACAATTGCTTTCGGGCGAAGGTGCGATTGAAATCGCCTACAGGGGCGTTGTGCCTTCTCAGGTTGAATCACTTGCCAGAGCAGCTGTTGGTATTCGTAGTGCAGAATGAGGGGTGATTATGCCTAAGGGACAGTTCAGACACGCGACCGGATTCTCGGGGAGGTTCCGGGTTGATGGTATAATTTGAGGTGGAGGTGATTATGGCGTTACCAGTGAACATTGACGATCTCGTGAACCACCGCAAGGTGGAGTGGGCGAGGATCGAGTACAAGGAAGGGTGGAATCCTGAGAAGGTGCTGCATACGCTTTGCGCCTTTGCGAATGACATCGACAACTGGGGCGGTGGGTATATCATCCTGGGCGTCGCCGAGAAGGACGGTAAGCCGGTGTTTCCGGTCAAGGGATTGCCGACGGGGGCGGTTGATCAGATCCAGAAGGAACTCTTGGGTGTTTGCCATCTCATCGAACCGCTGTACCTGCCGGTTGTCGAGCCCGTTGAATATCTGGGGAAGACCTTGCTGATCGTGTGGGCGCCCGGCGGCTGTGAGCGGCCCTATTCCTGTCCCGAGCGGATTCTGAAGAAGGGGAAGTCTCCAAGGGCGTACTATGTCCGCAAGATGGCGAGCACGGTCAGGGCCTCTCGCCTGATTGAGAAGGAGCTTTTCGAGATGGCGGGGGACGTGCCGTTTGACGATCGCCCGAACATGCAGGCGGATGTGGCGGATCTGAAGGTCAACCTGATTGCGGATTATCTGCGCGAAGTGGGGAGCGAGCTTTATCCGGCAGCCGAAGAGATGTCCCCGCTGGAGCTGGGGAAGCGGCTGCGCATTGTCAGCGGTGCGGAAGAGCTCATCAAGCCGTTGAACGTCGGACTCATGTTCTTCAATCCGCACCCGGAGAACTTCTTCCGCTATGCGTGGATCGAAATCGTGGACAAGCCCGATCCGACGGGCCAGGGAATGGTCGAGAAGTATTTCAAGGGCCCGTTGCACATCCAGCTTCGGTCGGCGTTGGACTACATCAAGAACTATGTTCTCAAGGAGAAGATATTCAAGGTCTCGGGTCGAGCAAAGGCCGAACGGCATTGGAATTATCCGTATGATGCCGTCGAGGAGGCATTGGTCAACGCGGTCTATCATAAGTCGTACAGCAAACCGGAGCCAATTGTCGTGACGTTCACGCCTGAGCAAATGACGATCACCAGCATCCCTGGTCCTGATCGATCAATTAAGACGGCAGACCTGAAACGCCTCTGTCTTCTGTCAAAGGGTGATCGCAATCGACGCATAGGCGAGTTCCTGAAGGAGCTGGATCTTGCGGAGGCGCGTAATACGGGATATCCGGTCATCCTGAGCGCGGCGGAGAAAAACGGATCGCCGAAGCCGGTCTTGGAGACGAATTCGCATCGGGATTTCTTCACGTTCGTGCTGCCGATCCACAAGATGTTCTTAAGGGCAGATGCTGAAACGGTACGGGAATTGAATCCGACCGACCCAGTAACCAACCCAGTTAGTGACCCAGTTAGTGACCCGGTGACCGACCCAGTGACCGATCCAGTGACCGACCCAGTGCCACCCCAGGTTTTGTCATTGTTAAATGTGCTGATGAACGGACCACAAACGGCAGCTGCACTTCGTACGACCTTGTCAATTGTGCATCGTCCTACATTTCGTGCAAATTACATCAACCCAGCCATTCGAGCAGGCTTGATTGTCCCAGAGGCAGGACTGTCGCTTCACAATTCGCGGTTGCGTTATTTCATTACGCAGAAGGGCCGTAATGTGCTGAAAAGACAGAAATAGTGTAGCTTTGTTGCGCCAGCGCCCGAAGATGGCAGGGGCTGTCAAGATGAGAAAAGAAGTGCCCGATGAATTTGAAGTGCAAGCTCTATAGAAACAGAAAGGTGAAGTTATGGCAAGTACAGCATGGATGAAGAACAAAGACGACCGCGCAAGAGCGCTGACCGAATATCGCAGACTGCGGACCTTGACGGCACGCGAAGTAGCAGAGGTGATGCAGCCGCTGCTGGGCGATGACGCGCTCAAGTCGGCGGCGCATCGGCTTTACAATGGCGTTACGCCGCGAGAAGGGTACGAGGAAGGCGAGAACCACGAGGCCGAAAACACGCTGATCCTCGACTACGCGCTGCTCCTCAATGATCGAGCCGGCCCGTCGCCTCGGAGACATTACATTGACAAGTATGGCGCTTCTGATGACGCAGAGAAGCGTGAAGTCGCCGAGGTTATGAGCCGCTATCGCTTTACCTTGCTCAGACCTGTCAAGTCTCGCAAGGGTTTTGGCGTAAAGTGTGTCGATCTGTTAGCCCAGCAGGAAGTGGTTTTGGTTGATGTCGCGGGTAGCGAGCATTTCCATGAGGGCTGCGGCGAAGTCTATGCGACGGGACTCTTGCCGTTTTGCGATCCGTCGTGGAATTGCTTCATGGATACCGGTGCGCTCATGACGATTCCCGACATCTTCAGGCCGGTTGACGTCGCGCAGCTGCTGGTTGATCTTGAGATCTCGCGGCGTCAGCCGCTTGTGCTTGTTGAAAACGAACAGCCCAAGCTCGCGGCGGTGGCTTTCAAGCTCGCCTACGAAGCGCAGACGCTGAGCCAGATGAAATATCGGTAGTCACATCGGCACCGGGCGGACGGGGCCGCCCGGACAACACTCGGATGGCGAGAGCGGTTTAGACAACATGTCAACGCAAACGATGACAATTAAGCTTACGAAGGCCACCATGAAGCGGCTGAAGGGGTTCGATTACACGAAGTCCTACTTCTACATGGTGACGCTGAAGCGGGTGAAGGGGCTGCGGCCGTTTTGCGAGATTACGAAGGAGAAGGCTCCGCCGAAAGACGCGAAAGGTCGAAGACGGTACTTGATTGCCAATGAGCTGGCAACGGCGTTTGCGCGGGTGATTCGCGAGTTTCATACGAAGTGGTGGGGGCTTTGGCCGATTGACTGTTTCATCGTAATGCCCGATCACATTCACCTGCTGATCCACATCAAAGACACGGGTGATCAGCTGGCGCTCGGCAAGTACGTTTACCAGCTGATGAAGGCGCTGACGGCGGCTTACTGGGAGGTGGAGGGAATGTCGGGCGGACGGAACCGCCCAGACAGCACTCTGATGATGGGCGGGCCGTCTAACGATCAGAGTGTTGTGTTGCCCGCTCCGTCGGGCAACGTTCCTCCGTCGGGCAAACCGCCGCCGATCTTCGAGCGCGACTGGCACGATTGGATCGTGAAGAAAGACGGCCAGCTCGCGGCGTTTACGCGCTACATTCGCGAGAACCCCGAGCGAGCCTGGCTGCGACAGCAGAACCGCCAGTATTTCGGTAAGGTTCGAAAGGTCTCGTTTCTCGGGCGCGAGTGGTTTGCCTATGGCAATTTGGCGATTCTTGAGCTGCCGGTTCTAAAGGCCGTAAAGGGCCATCGCGCGACGAAACCCGGTTCTCGCGAGTGGGTTGCGATGGTCGAAGATTGCGCTCGCATCGGCCCTGGCGGTGCGGGAGTCGGAACCTTCATGAGCCCGTTGGAAAAAGAATGTGGCAACGCCATTGCCGCGGCTGGCGGACGCTGGGTCGTCTTGTCTCCCGAAGGGTTCTACGATCGCTGGCATCCGACGAGAGAAAAAGAAAAGTTCTGCGCCGAGGGACGGATGCTCTTCCTCTCGCTTTACCCGACGATTGATCGGCTCCCGACCAAGCAGGAGCTCTATCAACGTTGTCATGAGATGGGCGACATCGTTACGGCTGGACTGGAGAACGCTGGTGAAGGGGGCTTTACTTTGCCGAAGTTTGACAAGTATCGCGTCGTGTGCCTGAGCGACCGGATTCTCGGCGAGGTTCCGAGTTGATGGTATAATGTGAGTCGGAGGTCGATAAGATGTATCGGGTGTTCATATCGAGCGTACAGCGAGAGTTCTCAAAGGAACGGAAGGCGATTGCGGCGGCGATTCGGAAAGATCGCGTATTGAAGCTGTTCTTCGATCCATTCCTGTTTGAGGAAACGGTGGCGTGCAATCGCTCGCCGCAGAAGGTGTATCTGGACGAGGTTCGGTCTTGCGACGCACGGGCGATGTCGTGGACGAGCTATGTTGAGAAGTCCGGCAGCGGTACGGGCGATATCATCAACAAGTGTCGCGCGTGGGGCTTGCCCGATCCGGAGTATTGTCCGGACAATGTGGACTTCAAGACGATCATCTGGCGCAATGAGAAGGTGACCCCAGTCACGAACCTGACCCCAGTCAAAAACCTGACCCCAGTCAGAGGTGGTAAGGCAAAGAAAACTCGGGTTGATGCGCTGAAAGGTCTGATTACGACTGGGGGCAGGACTGGGGGCAAAAACTTGCCCCCAGTCGGGAGGGTGACCCCAGTCGTCGCTGTTGCGCTTAATCGGTTTGAACAAATTGTGTTGGCGTTGTCGAACGGAGCAATGGGGTGCGTTGATTTGGCACAACAACTTGGCATTGTTGAGACAAAGAATCTTCGTCGTCGTTATGCCCGCGTGTTGCTGGATGACGGCATCATTGAATTTACCATTCCTGAGAAGCCGAACAGTAGGTTGCAGAAATATCGTCTGACAGCCAAAGGTAAGCGGCTTGCTGCTGGATTGCGGGCGAATGGTGGCATGCCCGTGAAAGGCGAATCGACATGACGGCTTTGCTCTACGGCATCATCCAGACGACGGCTTACAACAACCGTTTTGAACTTGGGCCGAACCAGCCGACGGACGAGGTGGCGGTGTTTGCGAGCGTTCACCAACCGAATCAGGTGGCGATTGCGGATGATGGCGAGAATTTCATGTTTCGTGGTTCGCGCAATCAGGCGGGGCTTATCGCGGCGTTCCCGCAATGGGCCGTCGAGGATTGTCTTTCGGTTCCGCATGCGCCGAATGACATTACCGACCATCTTGAGCTGATTGGCAAGATGTTCACCGCGGCGGCGGAACTGCCGTCCGATCCGGGCGAACCCGCGACGCCGATCACCGAGTCGATTGCGCGGGTGAAGACACGCCTCGGCCAGCATCTCTACAAGGTCAAGCAGCTCGCCCTTTGGGGCAATGCCTGCGCCGTGACCGGCATCACTGACCGCGCCTTGCTCCGCGCCTCCCATGCCAAGCCCTGGCACGATCCGACCATCACCGATGCCGAACGCCTCGATCCCGCCAATGGATTCCCTCTGGCCGTCCACCTCGACGCGCTCTTCGATCAGGGCCTCATCACTTTCGCCGATGACGGTTCAATGCTGCTTTCCCCGCAGCTTTCCTCTGTGGCGGTTTCGCTCTACAATCTTTCGTCTGATCTTCGCCTGCGGCAACCTCTTTCTGATAAGCAATGTGCTTATCTTGCTTATCATAGGAAATATGTTTATGGGAATGCGGCAGATGCCGACGAATGTTCCGGCATGACACGTGCGGCAAGCCGCTCCGCCTTTGTCTTTTTCTGCGGTTTGTTGTAAAATATTTTGTCATGGAAGTTAATCGGCGTTCTTTTATTTGCGGGGCTGCGGTCGGCGGCGTGTTGGTGGCCTCGGGAGAGGCGTTGGCGACGGAGCCGGTGGGCGGGAAAGTCACGGCTGGCGGTCGACCGCTGGCGGGCGTGGTGGTCAGTGACGGCATCAACTGCGTGGAAACGAAAGCTGACGGCACCTGGGTGTTGCCGGCGAATGCCAGGGCGCGGTTCATTTCGGTGACGGTGCCGAGCGGCTGGAAAATCGCCCGCCATTATCTCAAGTACGCGGGCCCCGGCCGGAACTATGATTTTGCGCTGGAGCCTTGGGCGGCTTCACGAACCGGCAAGGTCGCCTTCGTCCACATCGGCGACAGTGAGATTCAGCTGAAACGGCTGGATGACGAACGGCGCTGGGTGGCGAAGACGAAGGCGCTGGCGGCCGAGACCGGCGCGGCTTTTGTGGTGCATACCGGCGACATTGACGGCCAGCGGATGCCCAAGCACGCCGAGCTGATGAATGCGGAGACGGTCGGCTGCCCGGTCTTCTATGTCGTCGGCAACCACGACCTCAAGGGGCCGGTCCGCGCCGAGCAGATTTTTGAAGACACCTTCGGGCCCTGCTGGTATTCGTTCGACGCCGGCGGCACGCATTTCGTCGCGACGCCGATGATATGGGGCGACGGCAAGCCCGACTACGGGGTGGAAGACGTGGTCGCCTGGCTGCGCAACGACCTCGCGATTGCCGCCCGCAGGCAGCAGCCGGTTGTGATTCTGACCCATGGCGGCGTCGATTCCCGACTTTGGGACCTTCGGAAGTTATTTTCGCATTCGGTCATCACCACCGAAAGCCGCGAGCCCTTTGAGGTTACTGCGCTTTGCCAGGTGCGGGCGGTGGTGCACGGGCATATCCATCAGAATTATTGCTATCGGTCCGACGACGGACGGCTGGCCATTGTGTCGGCGGCGCCGCCGAACAAGAACGACGCCACGCTGCAGGTGGTGCGCCTCGATGCCCGGGGGCGGGTGGAAAAAGTCGACAATGTCTTCGATCTTGAACATCAGTGGCAGCCGCCGGCGCCGGCAATGGCCGGGGGCTGGCTCGCGAAGACGGGCGGCGGCAATGTCTATTATTCGA
This sequence comes from Kiritimatiellia bacterium, assembly GCA_045598785.1. Taxonomy (GTDB): domain Bacteria; phylum Verrucomicrobiota; class Kiritimatiellia; order RFP12; family UBA1067; genus UBA1067. Next base: position 44,355 of record JAZLMR010000087.1, on the reverse strand, counting down.
TGCCGGCGATCGGCGCGGGCAATGTCTATGTGGGGACGGTCGACTATTCCGGCGCCTGTACGCCGGGGCTCTGGGCCTTTGATGCGCGAACTGGCGAGCGGCGCTGGTTCTTCAAGACGCGCGGCGATGTGATGTCGTCGGCGCTCGTTCGCGGCGATCGGGTTTTCGTGAACGACACCTTCTGGCAGGTCTATGCGCTGGAGGCGCAGACCGGCCGGGTGATCTGGCATTTTGACGCGCGGGACGAAGTCGGCTATACCGGTTCGCGGATGTGGGGCGGCGCTTCTGGCTTTTCGCAGTCGTTCCTGAATTATGACGCGGCCACCAACCGGTTGTTTGTCGGCAGCGCCTTCAAGTCGCTGTTCGCCCTCGACCCGGAGACGGCGAAGGTGGTCTGGCGCACGGATGCCACCCACGGCATTTTCCTCGGTTCGCCGACGCCTTGTGCCGTTTGTGACGAGGTGATCGTCGGCCGGGCCAACTGGGCCGGGACTTTCGGCTATGACGCCCGGACTGGCAAGACGCTGTGGACGCACCGGCTGGGCGACGCGCCGACGGCGCAGGAACGGCATCGGCTGGCCGAGCCCTGGCTGGAATGCATGGGCTTCCCGGTCTATCGCGGCGGCAAATTGATCCTGACCGGTCACAACCGCTATTTCGAGGCCGACCCGAAGACCGGCAAGATTCTGCGGGAGCGGGCGTTTCCGTTTTCGGTCTCCTGCTTTACCTCGCCGGTATTTCATGCCGGGCGCATCTATTTCGGCAGCGCCAGCGAGGGACTGGTGTGCCTGGACGAGTCGACGCTGGAAATCGTCTGGAAGGCGAGCGTGGAGCCGGCGCTCTATTCGCTGCCGGCTTACAAGTATTCGCCGATCCGTTCGCTGTGTTCGGTGCCGGTCGTGTGGCGGGATCTCGTCTGGGCGACGGCGCAGGATGGCGCGGTCTATGCCTGGGATCCGCAGACCGGCGAGCGGCGGAAGTGGATTTTCACGGGCGTACCGTATCTCGCCTCGGCGGCCGTGGACGGCGACCGGCTTTATGTCGCCGACTTCGCGGGCAATGTCCGTTGCCTGGCATAAGGAGTGTGACTGATGCAACCGATGCGCTACGAGTTTCCGGGCTTCATTGACGTGCATGTGCATTTCCGCGATCCCGGAATGCCGGCGGCGGAAGACACCGCCTCGGGGCTGCGGGCGGCCGAGCGCGGCGGATTTGCCGCGGTGGTCACGATGCCGAATACGAATCCGGCCGGCGATTCAGTCGAGTGGATCCGACGCCAGCAGGGGTTGCCGGGGCCGCGCATCTTTCCGTCGGCCTGCATTACTCGTGGGCGGCTCGGGCGCGAGGTGGCGGAACTGGAGACGCTGGCGGCGGCGGGCGCGGCGTTCTTTACCGATGACGGCAGCTATGTCGCGGACGCCCGGGTGATGGAGGCGGCCATGCGCCGCATTGCCAAGCTGGGCATGGTCGTCTCGCAGCACGCGATGACGGCGACCGACGGCGTCATTCGCGACTGCCGGCTGGCGCGGCAGCTGGGATTGCCGATTGTCGCCGAGACGGTTGAGACCGAGGCCATTCGCCGCGACCTATCGCTGTGCCGCGAGACCGGCTGTCGGCTGCACATCCAGCATCTTTCCACCGCGGCGGGCGTCGAGTTGGTGCGCTCGGCCCAGCAGGAAGGGCTGCCGGTGACGGCCGAGGCCACGCCGCATCATTTGCTGTTGACGTGCGACGATTTGACTGCCGACGATGCGAATTTCAAGATGGCGCCGCCGCTCGGCAATCGCGAGGACCGGGCGGAACTCCGGCGGGCGGTGAAGGAGGGGCGGCTGATGTTTGCGACCGACCACGCGCCGCATCCGGCGGACCGGAAGTCGCTGGGCTTTGCGGGCAGCGCCAACGGCATCATCGGGCTTGAGACTGCGATTCCGATTACTTACGGCGTCATGGTCGAGGAGGAGGGTATGGCGGTCGCGGACTGGGCGAAGGCCTGGTCGGAAATGCCTGTGCGGCTGATTCACGGCTTGGAGGCGTCGTCGCTGAAGCGGACGACGGTGGCGGTCGGCGAGTTGCGCGCGGTGGATCTGGAGGCGTTGGCGTCGCGCTCGCGGAACTGCCCGTATGCGGGAACGGAATGGAGGTGTTGGCCATGCAGATGAAATTCTTTGATGATGCGGCGGCGTATTTCCCCGACAGCTGTTTTCGGCAGCCGCCGGATCTGGGCATTCTGCTCGGCAGCGGCTGGGGCGAGGCGCTGGCGATGGACGAGATAATCGTGCGGCTGAAGTATTCCGACATTCCCGGGCTTGGCGCGTCGACGGTGAAGGGGCATACCGGCGAATTCATCCTTTATCGGCGGCGCGGCAAGTTGATCGCTGCCTGGTGCGGCCGGCGTCATTATTACGAGGGCGTCGGCTGGGAGCCGGTGGTCTTGCCGGTCGAGCTCTTGCGGCGCATGGGCTGCGGCACTCTGCTCCTGACGAATGCGTCCGGCGGCATTAACGCCGCGCTGCGCCCCGGGGACTTCGTGATCATCCGCGACCACATCAACCTGACGGGCGCGAGTCCGCTGGTCGGCGCGCATCGTTCCGAGTGGGGGGAGCGTTTCCCGGACATGACCGAAATCTACACTCGGCATCTGGCCGAGCTGTTGCATGCCAGCGCCAACCGCCTCGGGCTGCGGGTGATGGACGGGGTTTATGCCTTCAATACCGGGCCGGCTTACGAGACGCCGGCGGAGATCCGGGCGTACAAGTCGCAGGGAGTGGATGTGGTCGGCATGTCGACCGTGCCCGAGGCCGTGTTTGCACGGGCCTGCGGTATGAAGGTGGCGGGTCTTTCGCTCGTTTCCAACCTGGCGGCGGGAATCGCGCTTTCGACGCTCAATCACGAAGAGGTCATTCGCGCCGGCGAGGCGGCGAAGCCGAAGATGGCGACTTTCATTGAAGACTTCATTGCTCGAATCTGAGATCGGCGCCTTTGTCGATTCGTTGCGCTACGAGCGCCGCCTGAGCGAAAACACCGCCGTCAGCTACGGTAGCGACCTGACGGCTTTTGCCGAATTTCTGGCCGTTTGCGGTTGTCCGGGAATTCAGGCGGTCACCCGTTCGGACATTGCGGAGTTCCTGGCCGCCGAGCGTTCGTCGGGGCTGGCCAGTTCCACGCGGGCACGGCGGACGGCGGCGATCCGCATGTTTTTCCGCTATCTCAAGGAGCGGCGGATGCTGCCGCACGATCCGACGGAGTTGCTGGATTCGCCGAAGAAGGCGCGGACGCTGCCGCGAGTGCTGAGCGAGGCGGAAGTTGCGGCGATGCTGGAGGCGATCGACGCGGACGATCCGCGGTCGCGGCGGGATCGGGCGCTCCTGGAGACGATGTACGGCTGCGGATTGCGGGTCAGCGAGGCGTGTGGGCTCAAACTGGAGGATGTGGTCGCCGACGGCGAGCTGCTGCGGGTTCTGGGCAAGGGGGACAAGGAGCGGCTGGTGCCGATTGGCGGCGCGGCGGGGCGGGCCTTGACGGCCTATTGCGATTCGGCGCGGATCGTCTTTACGCGCGGCGACTTGTCCGAGACGCACATCTTCGTCACGCGGCTCGGGCGGCCGTTTACCCGGCAGGGCGTCTTTAAGGTGATTCGCGAGCGGGCGGCGGCGGTGGGGATTGCCGCGGAGCGGGTTTCGCCGCATGTGCTGCGTCATTGCTTTGCCTCGCACATGCTGGCGCATGGTGCGGACATCCGGGCGATTCAGGAGTTGCTCGGCCATGCCGACATCGGCACCACGCAGATCTACACCCATGTCGACGCCGCGCGCTTCGGCGAGATCCACCGGCGCTTCCATCCGCGCGCCTGAACCTTTCTCGTTATGCTATAATATTCTCCGTTATGAATACTGTACTCGTTGGCGCCCAGTGGGGCGATGAAGGCAAGGGCAAGGTCATTGATTTTCTGACCGAGGAATCGGACGTCGTCGTCCGTTTCCAGGGCGGTTCGAACGCCGGGCATACGGTGGTGGTCGGCGACAAGAAGTATGTCCTGCACCTGGTGCCTTCGGGCATTCTTCACAACGGCAAGCACTGCGTGATCGGCAACGGCGTCGTGATGGATCCGTTCGATCTCATGAAGGAGCTGGAGCAGGTCGAGAGCTGGGGCTTTGAGCTCAAGGGGCGCTTCCACATTTCCGAACGGGCGCAGATGGTGATGCAGTGGCATCGCGCGATCGACAAGGCCGAGGAGGCCGCGCGTCCGGAGGGCAAGAAGATCGGCACGACCGGTCGCGGCATCGGGCCGGCGTATGCGGCCAAGGTCGGGCGCTACGGCATGCGCGTCGGTGACATTTTGAAGCCTAATTTCCTTGATCTTGTCCGCGACCAGGTCGAGGAAGCGAATCGGACCCTCAAGGCGCTTGGCGCCCAGACGCTCGACGCCGAGGAGATGGTGAAGCTCTACACCCCGATGGTGAAGGCGCTGATGCCGTACGTGACGGACACGATCCAGTTCCTGCACGAGAACCTGGAGGCGAAGAAGTCGCTTCTCTTCGAGGGGGCGCAGGCGACGATGCTCGACATCGACTTCGGCACTTATCCCTTCGTGACCTCGTCCAATCCGACGGCGGGCGGTGCCTGCACGGGTTCGGGTGTTTCGCCCCGCGCGATTGATCGCGTGATCGGCGTCTTGAAGCTCTACACGACGCGCGTCGGCGAAGGCCCGTTCCCGACGGAGCTTCTGGATGCGGACGGCGAGACGCTCAGGCAGCGCGGCGGCGAGTTCGGCGCGACGACGGGGCGTCCGCGGCGTTGCGGATGGTTTGACGCGGTAGTCGCCAAGTACGCGCAGCGCGTCAACGGCATCGACTACTGGGCGATGACGAAGCTGGATGTGCTCGACACCTTCGAGACGGTGAAGATCTGTACGGGCTACAAGCGCGATGACGGGTTCGTCTACACGACGTTTCCGGCCGATCTCGACGTTCTGAAGCGTTGCACGCCGGTCTACGAGGAGATGCCCGGCTGGCAGTGCGAGACCTCGAAGATCACGGACTACGCGGCGCTCCCTGAGAACGCGAAGGCCTACATCAACCGCATTCTCGACCTCGTCGGCGGTCAGCTGGGCGTTCTCTCTGTCGGCCCGGCCCGCGAGACGACCTTGCGCATCAACATCTGACGAGGTTTCTGGATCGCCTTGCGGTCAACGAGGGCATGGTTGCCGAGAATGTCGTCGCACAGGCGCTGACGGCCGTCGGCGACGAGCTCTTCTTCTATTCGCGGAACGGGAAGCAGGGTGGAGTCGAACGGATGGAAATTGATTTTTTGATTCGGCGAGGCGACAAGATTTGTCCTGTCGAGGTCAAGAGCGCCGCCTACCAGCAGCATACCTCGCTGGACAAGTTCCGACGGCGCTAAATTTTGGTATTGTCGCAAAGTTGGGGATGAGTATGTCCGCAAGGCTGAGATTTACCGTACCCGACGCGAGGGTGCGCGCATCAGCGATCGCACCATCACCCGTTCGGGGGACTTGTTGACGGTTGTCGGCACTTGCTAGAATATGGCAATGAGTATTTTAGATCTGAGTGCAGGTAAGCTCGCGGCTGTCGTTACGGCAGCTGCCGCTTTTGTCGGTCAAGGCGCGGAGATCCGGCTCGCCGAAAGGTGGGAGTTCCAGCGCGGCGAATCGGGCTCGAAGTGGGAGTCGGTGACGATTCCGCACGATTGGGCCATCGGCGGCGAGTTTGACATTTCCAACGACTATCAGGTCGCCCGTATCTCGCAGGACGGCGAGCTGGAGGAGAATTTCCACACCGGGCGAACCGGCGCCTTGCCTTGGGTAGGGGCGGGGCGGTATCGCCGTCGCCTGTCGCTGCCGGCCGACGCCCGGCACGCCGAACTGGTGTTTGACGGCGCAATGAATCATCCCGTGGTGTTCGTCAACGGCCGCGAGGCGGGGCGCTGGGCTTATGGCTACAACACCTTTCGCGTTCCGCTCGATTCTTTTCTGCCGGCGACCGAACTGGAGGTGCTCGTCTGCCTCACCAATCCGCCTTCGAGTTCGCGTTGGTATCCGGGCTCGGGGCTGTTCCGACCCGTGCGGCTCGTTACCGGCGGCGAGACGGGGCTCGAAACCTGGGGCACATTCGCGCGGACCGTCAGTCTCGGAGCCGAGGGCGCCCAAGTGGCGGTCGACACTGAAGTCTACGGGCCGACGGCGGGGCGGGAACTGGAGTTGGAGTGGAGTCTGCTGACCGCCGCCGGCCAGGCGGTCGCCGGGGCGCGGCAGCCGGTGGTCGGCCGCCGGGCCGCCGGCCGGCTGACGGTCGGTTCGCCGCAGCTGTGGACGCCCGAGACGCCGACGCGCTATCGGCTGGTGTCGCGGCTTTGGCAGGATGGGCAGGTGGTCGACGAACGTCAGGACTGGATCGGGATTCGGACGGTCGCCTGGACGCGGCAGGGCTTTTTGCTGAATGGCCAGAAGCGCAATTTCCGCGGCGTTTGCCTGCATCATGACTTAGGTCCGCTCGGCGCAGCGTTCAATGCCTCGGCGTTTCGACGGCGGCTTCGGCTCCTCCGGTCGATTGGCGTGGATGCGATTCGCACTTCCCACAACATGCCCTCGGAAGACGCGATGGCGATTTGCGACGAGGAAGGCTTCATGGTCATGGCGGAAAGCTTTGACATGTGGCGGACGCCGGAGTGCCCGAACGACTATGCCCGCGATTTCCCCGAGTGGTGGGAGCGCGACCTTACGAATCTCATCGTTTCCAAGCGCAATCATCCTTCGATCGTGATGTGGTCGATTGGCAACGAGATTCATGAAAACGACGCGAACTATGTGGCCGAGATGGTCAAGCGAATGCAGGAGGTCTGTCATCGGCTCGATCCGTCGCGGCCGGTGACTTTCGTGACTGACCGCCCGGATGCCTATTTGGCGTCGGGGGCTTTGCAGGCGGTGGACATTCCGGCGCTCACCTATCGGTTGCCGCGCTACGAATTCACGCGGTCGAAGGTGCCGCTAGGGCTGGTGTTCGGCGGGGAGACGGCGTCGACCTATTCCAGTCGGTCGTGCTACCATTTTCCGCCGGTGGCGAAGGCGGATGTCGAGCACCCGGACGGGCAGTCGAATTCCTATGACCTTGAGCATGGCTCGTGGTCGAATCTGCCCGATGATGACTTTGCCATGCAGGATGATCACGACTGGGTGGTCGGCGAATTTGTCTGGACGGGCATGGATTATCTGGGCGAGCCCACGCCCTACAAGCAATATTGGCCGTCGCGTTCGTCGTATTTCGGCCTTTTTGACTTGGCGGGGCTGCCGAAGGATCGCGCCTATCTTTATCGGGCGCGCTGGCGCAAGGATTCGCCGACTTTGCAGGTGCTGCCGCATTGGACTTGGCCGGGGCGCGAAGGGGAGCTGACGCCGGTCTATGTCTACACTTCCTATCCGGCGGCGGAATTGTTTTTGAACGGCAAGTCGCAAGGTCGGCGTACCTTTGACCGGACTTCGCGGCTGGATCGCTATCGGCTGCGGTGGAACGAGGTTCGCTATGAGCCGGGTGAGCTGAAGGTGGTTGCCTTCGATGCGGATGGCCAGGCGGTCGCGGAGACGGTGGTGCGGACGGCGGGCGAGCCGGTGCGGCTGGTAGTCGAGCCCGAGGTGCCGACGGTGGCGGTTTCGTGTCCGGGGGAGATGCCGGAACTGGCGTATTTTCGGGTGCAGGCGGTGGATGCGGCTGGCAACTGGTGTCCGCAGGCGGAGATGGCGGTGGAGTTTCAAGTTGAGGGCGCCGGGCGGTTCAAGGCGGTTTGCAATGGCGACGCCACTTCGCTGGAGTCGTTTGTCCGGCCGACGATGAAGCTCTTTCGCGGCCGGCTGGTGGTGACGGCGGAGGTCGGGCGAGCGCCGGGAGAGCTGATGGTCAAGGCGACGGCTGCCGGTCTCCAGCCTGGCATCGCAACGCTGTCGGTTAAAGAATTGGCCGCGCCCCACCTCGCCTCGGGGCGCAGGTTATGGTAAAATAGTGGCCATGAAACGGATTGGAATCATCGGTGCCGGCCGGTTCGGCATGTCTTTGGCGGAGTCGCTGGCGAACGCGGGAACCGAGGTGCTGCTCATCGACCGGAACCGTCCGGCCATGCAGCTGGCCAATGAGTTCGCCAATGCCATTCAAGGCGACGCCACGCAGCCGCATGTCCTCGAGGAAGCCGGCTTCGGCGAATGCGACGTGGTGGTGGTCGCGATCGGCTCCAATATGGAGGCGTCGATGATGGCGACGGCCAATTGCAAGGAGCTGGGCGTGCCGAATGTTGTCGCCAAGGCGACCAGCGAGTTGCACGGCAAGATCCTGCGGCGCATCGGCGCCGACTCGGTCGTCTATCCCGACCGGGACAGCGCCCATCGGCTCGCCCGGGCGATTGCCAATCACGACGTGGTGGATTTTCTGGAAGTCTCCGAGGGCTATTCGATTGCCGAAATCGAGGTGCCGGACGGCGTGCGCGGCAAGACGCTCGCGGAGGCCGACTTGCGCAAGAAGAAGGGCGTGACGATCCTTTGCATCCGCCGCGCCAATCAGGATCCGAAGCTGCCGCGCAAGTTGATCATTCCGCAGGCCACCGACGTCATCGAGTCCGACGACCGGCTGGTCGTCTTCGGCGAAACCAAGCAGCTCGACACTTTGTCGTGAGATGAATCGGATTCTGTTCGATTCGTCGGAAATCCACGCGGACCTTGTCGAGTTTGGCGGCGATCGCGCGGAGCATGTGTTGAAGGTGTTGCACGGCGAGGTCGGGCAAATTCTCAAGACTGGGGAAATCGGCGGGCGAATCGGCACGAGCGAAATCCTGGCAATCACGGCGCCGGAGTCGGCGGAGGGCACGACCAAGATAACGGTTCGCTGCCGGCATTCGGAAACGGCGCTGCCGACTTGGGCGGACCTCATCTTGGCGCCGCCGCGGCCGCGGGTGATGAAGCGGCTGTTGCCGCAACTTGCGACTTTGGGCGTCGGGCGGATTTTTCTGGTCGGGGCCAAGAAGGTCGAGAAGGACTTTTGGGGCGCAACGCTCTTAAGGCCGGAAAATTATCGTCCGCTCCTGGTGGACGGGCTGATGCAGGGCGGCGTGTCGACGACTTTGCCGCAGCTGGAGACGCGGCGGAATTTCCGCAAGTTCGTGCGCGAGGAGCTGTCGGCGCTTTTCCCCGATTCGCATCGAATCGTCGCACATCCGTATGGCGGCAAAAGCTCGGCATCGGCGCGGGCGGGGGCGCGTCTGCTGCTGGCCATCGGCCCCGAGGGCGGCTGGACCGACGAGGAGGTCGGGCTTTTGGCGGCGCAGGGCTTTTTGCGCTATTCGCTCGGAGCGCGGATTTTGCGGACGGATACGGCGACGGTGGCCTTGCTGGCGCAGCTGATGAAGGATTTTTGCCAATGAGAATGGTGGCGGCGACGGATGACGGGCTGAAGACGGCGACCGAGGTGCTGATGCACGGCGGCATCGCCGTGATTCCGACGGATACGGTCTACGGGCTCGCGGCTCACCCGAAATTTCCGGCGGCGGTCGCCCGGCTTTATTCCGCCAAGGCGCGGGACTTGAACAAGCCGATTGCGCTGCTGGCGAGCGACGCGCAAGGCGCGGTGCCATTTATCGGCGAGGCGGCCGCCGAGTTGGGCAGGCGGTATTGGCCGGGGGCGCTGACGGTGGTGGCCCAGGGCGAAGGCGTGCGAGTGCCGGCTCATGAATGGACGCGGCGGCTGCTGGCTGCTTGCGGCGGGGCGCTGCGCGTTACCAGCGCCAATCTTTCCGGGCAACGCGCCGCGACCGATGCGCCGGCGGCGCTGGCGGCGCTGGGGCTGGCGGCGGATCTGATTGTCGATGACGGCATCTCGTCGGGCGGCGTCGCCTCGACGGTGGTGAAGTTGGATGACGGGCGGCTGACGGTGCTGCGCGAGGGCCCGGTGCGTTTCCTGACCTTGGCGAGCGGCAGTCCGCGGCGGGCGAAGATTCTCGCGGAGCATGGCGTTGATTTCGCCGTCGTGAAAAGCGACGCGGCGGAAGTGTGCTATCCTGAAGACCCCGAGCGCACGGTGCGGGAGAATGCGCTCAGCAAGGGGCGGGTGGCGCCGCGGGCGCTTTCGGCCGATACCATCGTGTGGTTCAACAACCGGATTTACGGAAAGCCCAAGGATCTTGAGGAGGCGAAGGCGTTCTTGCGCGAACTGAGCGGCAATGTGCACACGGTCTTTACCGGCGTCGCCTATAACGGGGAAGTGAAAGTCGTCAGGTCGGAAGTGAAGTTTCGTCCGCTGAGCGCGGAGCTGATCGACGAATATGTCGCGCGGGTGCGGCCCACCGACCGCGCCGGCGCCTATGACATTGACGAGTCCGGCGACTTGATCGTCGAGAGCTATACGGGCAGTTATGAAAACATCATGGGGCTGCCGTTGGAACCGCTCCGGGAATGGGGTTTGGTCAAATGAACGGCCGGTCGCTTACCGTCATCTTGGCCAACGGGGATTTTCCGCGGCCGGGCGGGAAGGCCTGGCGGCTCCTGACATCGGCCAGGCGGGTGGTGGGCTGTGATGGGGCGGCAGATGCCTATCGACGTCGGTTCCGCCGTTGGCCGGAAGTTGTTGTCGGCGACTTGGACAGCTTGCGGCTGCCCGGTCGGAAACGCGCGACCGCCGAGGTCGTTCGCGTGGACGAACAGGAGACTAACGATCTCGCCAAGGCGATTCGCCTCTGCCGTGAACGCGGGTGGCGCAAGCTGGTGATCCTCGGCGCGACCGGGAAGCGCGAGGATCATACGCTCGGCAATGTCTTTCGCGCGCTTGCCGACGGGATCGAGATCGTGACCGACTACGGGCGCTTCGTGCCGGTTTCGGGCCGGCGGAGTCTGCGGGTGCGCCGGGGTGCGGCCGTTTCGATCTTTGCGCCGGACCCGCAGACGCGCATGACCTCGACGGGGTTGGAGTGGCCGCTGGACGACATGAAGTTCGGCAGTCTTTACTGCGCGACCTTGAATCGCGCGGAGGCGGCGCGGGTGACGCTGACGGCCTCGCGCCCCGTTTCCGTGTTTCTGGCCGAGGCGGAGGAGCAGCGGTGATTTCCCCGGAGACGATTGCCAGGATCAAGGCGCTGATGGCCGAGGCCTCGGTCTTCGAGGACGATCTCGAGGAGTCGTTCATTCTCGGCGGCGGTCCGGGCGGTCAGAAGACCAACAAGACCTCGTCGGTGGTGCGGCTCAGTCATGAGCCGAGCGGAGTCGCGGTCAAAGTCGGCGAATCGCGCAGTCGCGAGGACAACCGCTGGCTGGCGCGGCGGATGCTGGCGGAGTCGATTCTGGAGCGCGAGCACCGGCGCAAGTCGGCGGCGCGGCAGGCGCGGGAGAAGGTGCGGCGGCAGAAGCGTCGGCGCAGTCGGCGGCAGAAGCAGAAGATGCTGGCGGACAAGCACGCGCGGTCGGAGGTCAAGGCGATGCGCAAGCGGGTTTCGGAAGTCGAGTAGAAAGGCGGAGATCATGAATTGGAGATTGAGTTTGATGCTGGTGGGACTGGCGGCGGCAGTGAGCGGTTGCGCGCGCGAGCCGGAGCGCGTTCAGCCGGCGCCGGTGCCCGATCGCGTCAGCGAGGCGCGGTGGATTTACTGTGGGCCCGAGGATGACTTTCCGACTTCCGTTTGCGCCCGACTGGCGTTTGAGATCGACCGGCCGGTGCGTCGGGCGTGGTTTCATTCCTTTCGCGAGCGCGGCACGGGCGTGTGGCTGAACGGCACGCCGCTCAACTGCACTTTGTGGCCGGAGTTCAAGTCGATGCGCGGGCATGTGCGCGGGACCGGCGCCGACATTACGAAACGAGTCGTGCCCGGCAAGAACGTGCTGGCCTTCAAGCTGGGCTACCGGCGCAACCTCAAGCGCCCCGACCGCAGCCATACTTGCGGCATTATTTTGCGCGGCGCGGTCGAATTCGAAGACGGCAAGGTGCTACAGCTGGTGTCGACGCCCGAGCAGATCAAGGTGTCGGCGACGGAACCGGCGGGGTGGCGCGAAATCGCCTTTGACGATTCCGACTGGCAGCCGGGCTTTGACAACGGCGATGCGACGATGATTCCCTGGGCGCGCTACAGCGACGTCATGCGGCAATATGCGACGGAATCGGAATACGCCGCCTATCAGGAGTTCCTGCGGACGGGCGGCGGCGCGTTTCCCGAGGCGAAGCTGCGGGCGGAGCCGGATTCGCCGAATGCGAAGGTGGTGTTCTCGGGGCGGCTGCCCGGGATCGAGACTAATGGCAAGGTGATTCCGCCTTATGCGTTCATGGAGATCGGCTTGACGCCGTCGGCCCGCAACGACGCCATCGTCCGGCACGCCAGCGAGCGCGGCATTCATCTTTTCGGCCTCGATCGTTTCCTTCGCGGAAAATATGAAGCCGAAGACGGAACCTACGATTTCCGTCAGTTCGACGGCGGCATTCGCCGCATCTTGGCGGTTGACCCCGAGGCGCGGTTTCTCCTTTATTACCGCAATGGCGCGCAAATGCCGGTCGGCTGGGTGGAGAAGCATCCCGACGAACTGGCCGGCTATGCGGTCGCGGCGCCCGGGCGCAAGGACATCGGCGACTATTCGGGCAATCCCGACGTGCCGAGTTTCGCTTCGCGGCTTTATCGCGACGAGGAGCGGCGGTTCTGGAAGGCGTTCGGCGACTATGTGCGGCAGCAGCCGTGGGGGCGGCGCATAATCGGGATTCACTGCGGCTACGGCGGGTCGGGCGACGGCATGCCGGCGGGCGCGAACAAGATGCCGGATACCGGCAAGCGCATGACCGAAGCCTTCCGCCGGTTCTTGCAGGCGAAGTATCCGACCGACGCGGCGCTGCAGGCGGCCTGGGGCGTGCCGACGGTGACTCGCCAGACGGCTGGCGTGCCGGCGGCGCGCGAGCGCATGGGGAGCGGGCTCTTTGTTCAGGACCTCGCGGATCCGCGGGACCGGATGGTGGCGGACTATTACGATTGCTATACGCGCGAGCTGGAGAGTTTCATGATCGAATTCGCGCAGTCGATCAAGGCGGCGCTGCCCGGCTGTCTTGCCGGCGCCTATTTCGGCTATACGATTCTGGCCTATTCGCCGGAAGGGAACACTTCGCGCATCGACCGGCTCCTCCAGTGCCCCGAATTCGATTATTTCTACTGCACTTCGCTTGGCTACAACCTGACTTGCGGCATACCGCGGTGCCTGCCCGAGCTTTGTCGTCGCTATGGCAAGTTTTGCTCGGTCGAGGGCGATGTGCGTCCGCATACGGCGATCGGCTACGGCGGCGAGCAGCAGTGGTGCTGCCGGACGCCGGCGGAGACGCGGGCCACCTTCGGCAAGTTCGTCGCCAATGCGCTGGTGTCCGGCCTCGGCTGGCAGGCGGTGGACTTCGGGCAGGCCCAGAGCGGGCTCGGAATGTGGTGGCACGATTGTCCGGAGGCGCTGGAGACGATGGGCGCCGGCGTGGCCGAATGGCACCGACGCTGGCGGCAAGGCGCATCGGACGAGTCGGCGAACGAAGTCGCGGTCGTCTTCGACATGGATTCGCCCTGGCGCGACGGCCATGCGGATCGCGACCTGACCGAAGTGATGGTTCACAACCTGGTCAATTATCCGCTTCAGACCCTGAACCTCAGCGGCTATCCGTGGGATTTGCTGTCGGTCGACGGCTATGCGAAAAGTCCGCATCCGTATCGGGCGGTCGTATTCCTCAATACGCTGGCAGCTTCGCCGGAACTTCGCGCGGCGGCCCGCAAGGCGCGCGGCGAGCGCGCGACTGCCGTCTGGTGCTACGCGCCGGGCTTGCGCGGGCCGACGGGCTATTGTCAGCCGGAAATGGAGGCGATGACGGGGCTTCGGTTCGGGATTCGCCGGGAGCCCTGCGTCTTTACGGCGGTCGGGCCGGAGCTCAAGCTTTCGCGGTTTCAGACGCCCAACAAGTTTGTGGACGCGCCGCGGCTCTTTGTGACCGATTCGGAGGCGCGGGCGACGAGCCGCTGGCAAGATGACGGCACGGTGGCTTCGGCGGAAAAGCGGCTGGCCGACGGGTCGACGGCGGTATTCTTCGGCATGACGCCGCACGAGCCGGAGGTCTGGGCGCGGATCTTCGCGGCGGCTGGCTGCACGCCGGTGACGACAAACGGCTTTTATGTGGCGCGTCACGGCGAGTTGCTGGAGGTCTTTTCGGGGAAGGGCGGGCTGCTGCATTACGGCGTCAATGCCCAGCGGGGCAAACTTTCGCAGGCGGGCGAGGTGGAGGTGCGCTATGGCGACGGGGCGTCGACGGTAACCGATGTCTTTTCGGGCGAGCGCTATCCGGTGGTGGACGGGCAGGTGCAGCTCAAGTCGGAATTGCCGCGCACCTGGCTGTTGCGGCCCTGAAACGGAACAGGGGTAAGCACATGTTGCACCTCGCAAATCCCGGTTGGCAGGCCCTGTGGGCGAAAGAAAGCGCTCAGGCGTATTTTGCGCGACTTTCCGCCTTTGTCGAGGCTGCCTATAAGGAGGAAACCGTCTATCCGCCGCGGGAACTGGTGTTCGCGGCCCTGGAGCAGCTGGCGCCGACCGAGGTCAAGCTGGTGATTCTCGGGCAGGACCCCTATCACGAGCCGGGCGAGGCGCAGGGGCTGGCGTTTTACGTGCCGCCGGGAATCAAGGTGCCGCCGTCGCTGGTGAACATCGCCAAGGAACTGCAGGCGGAGGCGACGGGCGCAGACGCGGCGAAGCTCAAGCGCAGCGAGGTGCGGATTCCGGACTTGCGCGAATGGGCGCGGCAGGGCGTGCTGCTTTTGAATGCCACGCTGACCGTGGCGGCGGGCCAGCCGCTTTCGCATCGCGGACGCGGCTGGGAGCAGTTTACGGACGCGGTGATTCGTTATCTGGACGCAACGCGTGAGCATCTGGTCTTCGTCTTGTGGGGGGCGCAGGCGCAGCGCAAGGGGGCGTTTATCGACCGTCAACGGCATTGCGTGATCGAGTGTGCGCATCCTTCGCCGCTTTCGGCGCGGCGCGGCTTCTTCGGGAGCAATTGTTTTCGGATTGGTAACGACTATTTGCGCACGCACGGCATCACGCCGATCGCGTTTTAACGGCAAAGGAGGAAGTATGAGGCAACTGTGGCTGACAATGGCCTTGACGGCGGTGATGGCGGTCGGGGCCGCCGAGCCGGAAGGGGATCTGCGCGACCGGGACATGGAACTGCTTCGGCAGCTGCCGAATCTCGTCGGGCTGGATCTTGACGACTACTATCATTACAATTTGCCGAGCACGGCGGCGAAAGGCGCCGTTCAGGAGGAAAGTAGCCAGTTGAGCGCCTGCAGGAACTGGTCGGCGTAGCGGCGGGCAGTCGCCTCGGAGTAGCGGCCGGTGTCGTATTCGATGAAAAGCCGCGTGGCGTCCCGGTGCTCCATGATTTCGACATTGAAGGGGTTTTCGGTCGCGGCCCGCGGCGCCGTCAGCGGAATCGTATCCTCGATCATCCAGGCGAACGGACCGTCGGTGCGGACGGGACCGGCGCTCATCAGTTCTCCCCACTCGTCCTGATAGATGAAGGTCAGCCGATCCTGCCCGGTGGGATTGCAGTCGGCCACATTGCGGAACACGTTGACGCTTTTGATGCCGTTGAAGGTCGCGCGTTTCACGAGCGCGACCATGTCGGAAGCGGTCAGGTCTTCGGTTCCGTCGAATACGAGCGGCAGGTCGACCATGAACGCGCCTACGGTCTTGAGCTCGTCCTTCGAGACCCGTCCGTGAAAGACCCAGTCGATGAGCACGTCGTCCGCATCGGTCAGCCATTTAAGCGCTAAGGCGGCGGCGGCGAGGAACAGATGGTGCCGGGTGGCGCGGCGCGTGGCCAGCACGGCCTCGAAGTTCGGCGGCAGCGGAATCGGAAGCTCGATGACGCCGTAGCCGGGATTGCCGTGAAAATCGTCGGGCGGCAGGGTGGTGAACGACCGGTCCTTTAGCAGCTCGCGCATGAAGTTTCGGCCGGCCACGGCAATAGGCTGGGCGGCGCGCTCTTCGCGGCGGGCCAGCACCTCGTAATAAGCGTCGCCTTCCAGGGTTTCGCCGTTCCAGACCCGATGGGCATCGGCGAGAATCAGGGGGAACGAATAGCCGTCGCAGATGAGATGGTGAAAGTTGGAGAGCAGGTAGGCGATGCCGTCGCCGCAGTCAAAGATCTTGGCTTCGAAGAGGTCCCGGCCTTCAAGTCTGAAGGTCTTCACCAGCTGGGACCGGTTGCCCAGCAGTTCGGCCTCGGTGGTTTTTACGATCGGGCAACGAACGGCGCCGGCGGCCAGTTCCTGCCGCTGGACAAGCTCGCCTTCGGCGTCGCGGCGAAATACCGTGCGCAGCGCGGCATGGGCTTCGCCGGCGGCGGTCAGTGCGGCCGAGAGCCGGTTGAGGTCGATGCCGCGGCGCAGGCGGAAGAGCTTCGCGAGGTTGAACATCTGCGACCGGGAGTCCGGTTCGAGCCGGCTGACGATGTAGTTTTGAAGATAGTTGAGCCTGGCTTCGGGGACCTGCGACCGCTTCATTCTCCGCCACAGCGGCAGCAGCGCCGTCAGTCCGCACAGCACCAGCCCGCCCACCGTGACGCGCGCGGCGAACTTGGCGCCGTTGACGAGCTCGACGGTTTCGATGCCGAAAACGCCGATCATGGGTTCCGGGGCGATGATGAAGATTGCCGCCGCAAAGGCCATCGCCGCCATCGCCGCGGCGGTCACGATGCGAAAGATTCTGCTGATTTCGGCGGGATTCACGGTGCCGTTCCGCAGGGCCGATTCGAGCGGGCGCATGGCCACGCCGATGCCGCCGAAGAAAATGGTCAGTCGAATGATGAAGAAGACGACGGCGCAGACCGCCAGTGATTCCGAGTCCCAGAAGTAGCGGACGTATTTCGCGATGATGAAGAAGATCAGCGCATGCAGGAGCCAGACGGAGGATTCGGCCAGCGCCGACCTGATCGACTTGACAAGCGGCAGGAGGCTGGGCAGGGTTCTGGCGAACGGCGGCCTGGCGGGATTGTTGCGCAACAGGAGGCCGATGGTCAGAAACCAGGCGAGAAACGAGGCCAGGGTTCCGAGGGAGATTCCGGCGATGCCGAAGCGTTCGCACAGCCAGTAAGACATGAACATGTTGGTGATCAGCTGGACTACATACGCCTGAATGCAGACGAGCTGGCTGCCGCGGACAAAGACCAGGTATAAAAGCGTCAGGCCCATTGATTGCAGCGCCAGGGTGACGAAATACCACGTCAGATATTGGTGAAAATAGCGGCAGATTTCCGCGCTCGGCGCCATGAAGGCGAGGTAGGCGTCGTAGCTGACATACAGGATGCCGTCGACAGCCAGCGCCAGCAGTATCGAGGCTACCAGTCCTTGGGTGGCGATCCTGGCACAATCGTGTTCGTCGCGTTTGCGGCTGGCGAGCTGGTAGAGGTTGGAAGTGCCGGAGGCCAGCAGCCAGGACAGGAAGGTGACGGCCGAGAATATCGGCATCAGCAGGTTCATTGCGCCCAGCGCCGTCTCGCCCAAAACGCGTCCGGCGATTATGCAATCGGTCAATATCAGCAGGTAGTCGGCGAAAACCATAACCGTCGCCGCGCCCAAATAGCGAACTAGGCGACCGGATGCTGTGGGTTGATAAGTCATAGGATGAAAGGGTTGGAAATGAACTGCAGGTTATTATACCACGAAAAGGAGCGCTTGCATTCGTTTTCAAACTTTGTTATATTGAATGCACAAAGTCTGAAAACGGTAGATGCGCCTTCGCGCATCTTTTCAGACTGAAAATCGGAAGAAAGGGAAGTTCGGTATGAGAAGTTTGCTAATGGGTCTGGCGGTGGCGGCAGCCATGTCGGCAATGGCGGAAAAAGGGCGATATTGCGTCATCGACCTGACCCCGGGGGCGGCGGCGACGCGCTATGAGGTCAGTTATCTGGACGAGGTGCCGGCGGGCGGCTGGACCGAGGCGCACAAAACGACTAAACTGGTGCTGCGATACGTACCCGCCGGCAGCGATGTGCTCGGGCGGTATTCATTGAGCAAGGGCTTTTATGTCGGGATTTTCGAAGTGACGCAGAAGCAGTGCGAACTGGTGATGGGCACCTCGGCCTTGAGCGTATGCAAGGCCGTTGATGGTTTGGGCGATACCTATCCGATGTATCGCTTTTCCTATTATGACATCCGCGGCAGAAACAAAGGCGCGACCTGGCCGACTTCAAGCGAGGTTGATGACGAAAGCTTTGTCGGCAGGCTGCGCGCCCGTGCCCAGCTTCCGGGTTTGGATCTGCCCACGGAGGGGCAGTGGGAATATGCCTGTCGCGCCGGGTCAACCACCGCTTTTTGCAATGGTGACACTATGGAGGATTTGGCCAAGGTGGGATGGTTTGGCGAGAACTCGGACAATCACACGCACCCGGTCGGCGAAAAGCTGCCTAACGCCTGGGGAATCTATGATATGCACGGCAATGTCTGGGAATGGTGTCTGGATCGACCCAACGGGGTGCTGCAGGGCGTGGATCCGGTGGGTAGCAAGGCGAATTATACGGCGCGGTTTGCCCGCGGTGGCTCCTATGACAGCGAACCGTTGTATTTGCAGTCGGACAATCGGGCGAATTATGGCAATCCCGCGTACAGCACGAACAATCCGAACGGCGGCTTTCGGCTGGTGTTAAACCAGGACTTGCCTCGCGATCCGGCCGAACCGACGGGAATGGTGCTCTTTTTGAAGTAGGCCATTTCCCCCGATGCCGCCGGCGCCATTTGCAAACCCGGCCTTTAAATGATACAATTAGCAATGTGAAGAAGGCAAAAGGCAATCTTAAGTATCGTCGGATTCTCCTGAAGTTGTCCGGCGAAGTGCTGGGCAACCGGGAAACGGGCGAGTGCATCGACCCTCGGAACCTGGCGTTCATGGCCGAGCGGGTCAAGAAAATCCACGATATGGGTTGCGAAGTCGGCATCGTGCTCGGCGGCGGCAACATCTTCCGCGGGCTTACCGGCGCCGGCAAGGGTGTCAATCGCGTCACGGGCGATTCGATGGGCATGCTGGCGACGATCATCAATGCGCTGGCGATGATGAACGCGCTGGAGGCGATCGGCGTGCCGACGCGAGTGATGACGGCCATTGAAATGCCCAAGTTGGCCGAGCCGTTCATTCAGCGGCGGGCGCTGCGGCACTTCGAGAAGGGCCGCGTGGTGATCTTCGGCGGCGGTACCGGCAATCCCTATTTTTCCACTGATTCCGCGGCGGCGCTGAAGGCCAGCGAAATCGGGGCTTCGGCGCTATTGAAGGCGACGAAGGTTGACGGCATCTACACCGCCGACCCCAAGAAGGATCCGACGGCCAGGAAGTACGCCTCGCTCAAGTACGAGACGGCGCTGGAGAAGCGGCTCAAGGTTATGGATTCCGCGGCGTTCGCGCTTTGCATGGACAACAACATCCCGATCGTGGTTTTCGATTTCTTCGATCCGCGGGCGCTGGAATCGGTGGTGAAGGGCAAGGCGGTGGGCACCGTCGTCAGCTGATTTGAAAACGAAAACAACAACTAAAGACATTCCCGAATATGGAAACGGTAGCAGCAGTACTTAATGACACCACTTCGAAGATCGCCAAGAGCTTTGACGCGCTCAAGGCGCAGTTCGCGGGGCTCCGCACGGGCAAGGCCTCGCCTGCCATGGTCGACGGCGTGCAGGCCGAAGCCTGGGGCTCGAAGCAGCCGCTGAAGAACATCGCGACGATTTCCACGCCCGAGCCGCGGCAGATCAAGATCACCCCGTTCGATCCGTCGACGATCGACGGCATCATGAAGGCGATTCTGGCGGCGAACATCGGCGTCACTCCGCAGAGCGACGGCAAGGTCGTGCGCATTACGGTGCCGGAGCTGAACGAAGAGCGGCGCAAGGAGATCGTGAAGACCGCGAAGACTCAGGCCGAGGCGCAGAAGGTGGCGATGCGCAATGTCCGTCGCGATGCAAACGATGCGCTGAAGAAGCTGGAAAAAGACAAGAAGATTTCGGAAGACGATCTCAAGTCGGGGCTTGAGAAGGTTCAGAAGGCGACTGACGACGGCATCGCGAAGATCGATGCGGAACTCAAGGCCAAGGAAGCCGAAGTAATGGCGGTCTAATTAGGATCACGATCATGGCAGAAGAAGTTGAGATGACTCCTGTAACGAATGCGGAACCGCCGGCGGCCGCTCCGGTCGCGGCCGTGCCGCCGAAGCCGGCGACGATGACTTTAAAGCCGATGATCCGCAAGCCGGGCACCGGCGGCACGGCGGTGCTGAAGCCGGGGCTCAAGCTGCCGCCGAAGCCGGGGGCGACGCTGTCGACGGCGGGGCTCAAGTTGCCGCCGAAGCCGGGCGCGACGCTGTCGACTTCGGGGCTCAAGCTGCCGCCGAAGCCGATGATTCGCAAGCCGGGTTCCACGGTGGTGGCTGCGCCGTTGCCGAAACCGGTGTTGCCGAAGCCAGTGGTGCCGAAAGCGGCCGAGGAGCCGAAGGCGGCGGCGCCCCAGCCTGTGGCGGCGCCAGCCCCTGCGGAAGTGAATCCGGAAAGCGTGGCGGAGCTGAAGCCGGTGGCGGCCGAGGTGAAGCCCGAGCCCGCAGTGGCGGAGCTGAAGCCGGCGGCGGCCGAGGTGAAGCTCGAACCGGTGGCGGAACTGAATCCGGTCGCGCCCGCAGCGCCGGCGCCGAAGCCGCTGGAGGCGCTTAAGACTATTACCCATTCGCTCAAGGGCATTACCCAAGAGATTCCTCAGCAGGCGATTCTGCGCAAGACGGGCATCATTGCCGAAGGGGCGATGTCAGAAGCGCAGAAGGAAGCGGCCAAGCACAAGACCGCGCGCATTTCGCTGTCGGATGCGATGGGAGTCGCGCCGGTCAAGAACGAAAACGCGCCGATGAAGACGATTCGGATCAAGCGTCCGATCGAGATTCCCGGGGCGACGAAGCCTCTGGCGCCGCAGCCGAAAGCGGAAGTTCCCGCATCGCAGGCCGAGACTAAGCTGGCGGAGCCGTCCGAGGCGGCTACTGCGAGCACGGCTTCGATTACGCAGCGCAAGACCTTGAAGATCGCCCGTCCGGGCGGCGCGGTTCGGCCGTCAGGCAAGTTCGGGATCAAGCGTCCGCAGCCGACGGCGGCGACGCCGGCGCCGACGGAAAGTGCGGGTGCGGAGTTGGCGGACATTCCCGAGATGCCGACGGTGGCGACACTGCCCGAGCTGCCGGCGGCGACGGCGAGCGATGGCCCCGCGTGGCTGTGGGCGATTTCGGCGCTGGTGCAGGTCGCGGCCTGTCTGGCGATCGGCGCCTTGGCGTGGTTCCTCTATCAGAATACGCAAATCGCCTACTTCTGATCTGCGGCATGCGCAAGTGGGCGGCAATCGTCCGGGCGACGGCGTTGGAGGTCTTGTCCGAACCGCTGTCGCTTTTGGTTTTGCTTACCTCGCTGTTGCTGACGGTGATGGCGCCGGCGTTCCACTATCACCAGTTCGGCGAAGTCGACCGGATGGCGCGCGATGCGGGCTTCTCGGCGCTGCTGACGGGGGGCGGGGTGCTGGCGGTCTTTGCGACCATTCGCTCCTATCGCCGGGAGATCGAGTCGGGAACGCTGCAGATGGCGCTCGCGCACGCCGTCTCCCGCGGCGGTTTTTTCCTGGCGAAGTTCATCGGCGCGATGCTGGCGTACGGTTTTTTTGCGGTGGTGATTTTCATGACCACTATGGTAATCGTCGAAGGAGCGCTGATCGGCGGTATCGTCGCCCAACGGACGGGCGACATCGCGCGAATTTTCGGTCCGCATCTGGCCGCCGGGGTCGCGGTGCTGCTGCTGCCGCTGGTCGTCGCGGCCCTGCTGAACCGGTTCGGGCGCTTTCGCTTCGTGCTCAGCGCGATGGTGGGCGCGCTGGTCGTTTCGGTGCTGGCGGGCGGCGCGGCCATTGCCTTCAACCCGTCGACGGCGATTCGGTATTTCCCGGGCGCATTGCTGATTGCGGCCTACACGGTGGTGCTGCAGGCCTTCGCCGCGGCGCTGTCGGTGCGGTTCAAGGCCAACGCGGCGGCCTCGGCGATGGCGGCAGTCGTCGCGGTTTCGGTGCCGGTCATCGGCAATTACTATTTGTCTGACGCCCTGTCGAGTCAAAAGGTGATTCCCTGGGAATACTGGTTGGCCGCGCTGGCGGGAGTGGTGCCGGCGCTGGCGGCGGGGTTGCTGCTGGGCGTGGGGTTCATGTTGAGGAAGGATGACTGACATGGCGGAGGCGATTGTCAGACTGGAAGGGGTCTCCAAGACCTTCAGGGATTTCTGGCTGCGGCCGACGGTAAAGGCGGTGGACGGGCTTTCGCTGTCGATCGGACGCGGCGAAGTGTTCGGCCTTCTGGGGCCCAACGGTTCCGGGAAGTCCACGACCATCAAGATGCTGCTGGGGCTCCTTGCGCCCAGTGCGGGCACGATTTCGCTCTTCGGGCAGTCGCCGCGCTCGCTGGCGGCCAGACAGCGGCTCGGATATCTGCCGGAGCTCAGTTATCTGCATCCGTTCATGACGGCGGCCGAGACGCTCGGCTATTATGCGGGCTTGTGCGGGCTGGACCGCCGCACCGCCCGGGCCCGGGTCGCCGCCCTGCTGAAGATGGTGCAGCTGACCGAGGTCGCCAAGCGTCCGGTGGGCGATTTTTCGAAGGGGATGGCGCGGCGGGTGGCGCTGGCCGCGTCGCTGATCGGCAAGCCGGAACTGCTGGTGCTGGACGAGCCGACGAGCGGGCTCGATCCCGTTTCCACCAAGGAGGTCAAGCTGCTCATCAAGGCGCTGGCCCGCGGCGGCATGACGATTCTGATGACTTCGCATCTGCTGGCCGACGCCGAGGACGTGTGCGACCGGGTGATGATTGTCAATCACGGGCGTTCGGTGGCCGAGGGCCGGGTGGACGAGCTGGGCACGAGTCTTGAGGATTTCTTCCTCGCCAAAGTCGGAGATGCC
The DNA here is from genome assembly GCA_045598785.1 of Kiritimatiellia bacterium. Classification (GTDB taxonomy): domain Bacteria; phylum Verrucomicrobiota; class Kiritimatiellia; order RFP12; family UBA1067; genus UBA1067. The sequence goes on along the minus strand of JAZLMR010000087.1, from coordinate 21,362 downwards.
GATGATTTCGTTCTGGCGGATTTTCTCGCTTGAGTTCACGGCGTTTGTGCGCTCGAAGGCGCTGGCGATGCTGCTCTTGGCCAGCGTGGTCTGGATGTGGGCCTTCCCGTATCTGGTCAAGGGCGACGGCACGGCGGCCGGGCAGCGCGAGCTTACGATTCACTATTCGCTCGGCGGAGTGTTTGCGCTGCTGGTCATTTCGCTGCTGGCGTCGGCGAGCGGTTCGCTGGCCCGCGAACGGGCGGCCAGGCGGCTGCAGCTGACGCTGATTCGGCCGGTGCCGTATTTCAGCGTCGTGCTGGCCAAGATCCTGGCGCTGCTGGCGGTCGGTGCCCTGGTGCTGGCGGTGGCGTTCGCGCTGCTGGCCGTCCGGATGGACCTTTCGGTTCCCTGCAGTCATGTGCTGTCGCCGGTGTTGCCGTCGCCGCGCGAGGAGGCGCGGGCCATGTACGAGCTCTATATGAAGGATCCCGAGACGCCCGCCGAGGTCAAGAAGGCGAAGAAGGAGGCGGTGATCCGGCTCCTGACGCAGCGGGCCGTCGACCATTACGAGACCATTGCCACCAACGCGACGGCGGCCTGGACGTTCCCGGTGACGGGCCCGGTTCCTTCGCCATCGGTCCGGCTGCGGCTGACGAACAACTTTGACGTGCGGCAGGAAGTGCGGGGGGCCTTTGGCTTCGGCGGCGTCGAGAGCGTGATCAGCAACATCACCCAGGCGGTGGTGGTGCATCCGCTGACGGCGGCTGGCGAACTGGAGTCGGCCGACGGCAGGCTGACCTTTCGCAACGAGGGCGTTTCCGACTTGATGCTGCGGCCGCGGCGCGACCTTAACCTGCTGATTCCCGCCGATGCCTTTGGCTGGAATCTGGTGCGGGCGTATGTCGAGCTGCTGGCGATCCTGGCGGTGTTGCTGTCGTTCGGGCTGCTGCTGTCGGCTGCGCTCAGCCGGCCGGTGGCGCTGTTTGTCGCGTTCGCGATGCTGCTGATGGGGGAGATGAGCCCGAGTGTGGTCGCCCAGTATCCCGACGAGCTGAATGTGAAGCCGCTCGACCGGCTCGGGCTTTACGTCACCAATTTCGCCACCGAGGTGACGCGCCCCGTTTCCTCGCTGTCGCCGCTGGAGTCGCTGGCCAAGGACGAGTGCGTGGAAACGGCCGAGGTGCTGCGGCTGGCGGTGCTCGACCTCTGCCTGCTGCCGCTGGTGTTTTCGCTCCTGGCCGGCATGGTGTTGCCGCGGAAGAACTGAGGTGGCGATGAAGGGCGAATGGGCTGGCCGCGCATCGGCGAAAATTAACTGGACGCTGGAAGTGCTGGGAGTCCGCCCTGACGGCTATCATGAGCTTCGGAGCGTCGTGCTGCCGGTGAATCTGCACGATGACATTTTGGTCGAGCGCGGCGACGGCGGGCTTTCGGTGGCGGGTTGCGACGGCATTCCCCAGGAGCGGAATCTGGTGTACCGGGCGGCGCGGCGGCTGGCGGAATTCGCTGGTTTTCAAGTGCCGGCCGCGCGGCTGACGGTGGTCAAGCGGATTCCGACCGGGGCGGGCTTGGGCGGCGGTTCGGCCGACGCGGCGGCGACCCTGCGGATGTTGAACGGGTTCTGGGACCTGCAGCTGTCGGAAGCCGAGCTGCTGACGGTGGCCGCCGAAATCGGCAGCGACGTGCCGGCGCTGCTGCTGGGCGGGCCGGTGCTGATGGAAGGGCGCGGCGAGCGGGTGCGGCGGCTGACGGCGGCCGAGCTGGAGGCATGGGCGGTTCCGAAAGCCGAGGCGATCGAGCTTTTGACGCCGCCGATCTTCGCTTCAACGCCGGCGGTCTACCGCGAGTTCCGCGAATCGGACCGCGGGCGCGGCCGCAACGACTTGCAGCCGGCGGCGCTGCGGCTCTATCCCGGCATTGCGGCGGCGCTGCGGGAGCTGGAAGCGCGCGGGCTCGGCGAAGTGGCGATGAGCGGCTCCGGGTCGACGGTTTACGGGGTGCGTGCCGGAGGTGTGGTATAATGATTTCAATTCAAAAGGAGCAAGTGATGCGTAAGCTGGTGGTTTTGGCGAGTTGGGCGGGGTTGGCGGCCGGCGTAATGGCGGCGGAACTCTCGGAAGTCAAGGTGGTGGATACGGCCGAAGGGGCGCGGCTGATGGTGAACGGTCAGACGGTGCGGCCGCGCTTTTTCTATGGCTCGCCCACGTGTCTATTGAACATTGCCGGACCTAAGCCGACCTGGTTCGTGCTGCCGTTCAAGGCGGTGGAAGCCACCGATCAGGCCGAGGTTGATTTCGAGGTTTATCCTTCCGAAGGTCCGATCGACTGGCTGAACGCCGAGCTCGTCGATGTCACCGCCGCGACGACCAATCGGCTGATGGCGTCCGAGCGGACGCGGCATTTTGCCCTGCGGGGAATCTCGCTCGTCAGGGATCACGTCTATCGTGTCCGGCTTCAGACTCGGGCCGATCACGTGCGCACTTATTTCACTTATAAGGCGCAGTATCGGGCGGCCGACGGCGAGTTGAAGCGCTTGCCGTTTCCGTATGGCGACACCTTGGGCGAGACTACCAGGCTGGCCGCCGCCGCCGGGGTTGACTTCATCACTTTCTCGACGGACTCTTCCTGGGGATGCGACGACTGGTGGAACGAAGCGGGCGACGAGCGCGGGTATGCGCGGATTGACGCGATCATGGATCATCTCATTTCCGTCAACACCAATGCGATGCTGATGCCGCGGGTGATCGGCAACGCCCCGAACTGGTTCTTGCAGCGACACCCGGAGGCCAAGATGAAGTTCCATCGCGGCTTTACGATCGACATGTCCTCGGTTTCCTATCGGCCTTATCGCGAGCAGGTGTGCCAGCAACTGGAGAAGCTCACCCGGCATCTGACCGAGAAGTATCCCCGGAACTTCGCCGGGCTGCATGTCGGCGGGCAGAATTCCGCCGAATGGTACTACATGATGTCGATGACCGAGGATCGGTCGGGATATGACGTCGGTTCGCGGGACGCCTTCCGCGAATACCTGAAGGCGAAGGGCGCCGCCGACTGGGCGACGGCGGAAGTGCCGACGGCCGAAGACCGCATGACCGAGCGCCCGAACGGCGGCATTCTCGATCCGGCGAAGCGCGAAGATGCGCGGCTTCTCGATTACATGGACTTTCGCGCGATGGAGATCGCGACCTTGCTCAAGTCGATGGGCGAGGCGATCAAGCGCGGCTCGAACGGCAGCAAGCTCGCGGTGTTCTTCTACGGCTACAGCTTTGAGCTGGGCGCGCCGGATTCGGGCGCGGGCGAGACCGGGCATTTTGCCGTGGACTGGCTTACGAAGCACGCCCGGGGCGTCATCGACGGCTTTTCGGGGCCGGTCAGCTATCGCGATCGCGGACCCGTCGGCAGCGTGTCCACGCTGAGCGCCGCGGAAACGATCAACCGCCGGGGCTACCTCTGGATCAACGAAGTCGACGAGCGGACGCACCGGCTGGACATTTGGGAAATGGCCCATTTGAAGTCCTTTAAGCCCAATGACGATGCGTGGCAGACCTGGCAAACGCTGAAGCGCAACGCGATTTCGACCATTCTGCGCGGCTATGGCGACTGGTGGATGGATTTGTTCGGCCAGGGCTGGTATCAGGACAAGACCATGTGGGACGTCCGTCGCGAGTTGAACGGGCTGGACGACGCCATGTTGAAGCGCTCGTCGCCGTATGTGCCGGAGGTGGCGATCGTGGTCGACGAGCCTTCGCTGATCTGCAACGGCTGGCTTGCCAGCACTTGGCAATGGCCGCTTCTGGACGTTCGCGGCGCCATCTGGTCGGGTACCACCTACGGACTTTATCTGCTGGCCGACCTGGTGGAGAATCCGCCGCCGGTGAAGCTCGTGTATCTGGTCGGCTGCAAGTCGCTGACGGCGGAAATGCAGGCGAAGCTGCAGGCGGTCAAGGCGGCGCATCCGGAAATCGCCTTTGTGGACGATCCGACGCCGTCGGACCTGGAGAGCGCGGCCATTGCCGAGCGCGTGAAGGCGGCCGGCGGGCGGGTCTATACCGCGCCGGGCAAGGCCTATGTCGAGGCGGCCGAAGGGTATGTGATGGTCGCATCGCGCGAGGCGGGACCGCTGGAGGTCGATTTTGGCGACGGCGCGCGGCGCACTTATGAATTTGCGGCGGGCGAGGTGCGGCTCTTTGAGGTCGAGAAGGAGAAGATCGAGGGCTGGAAGCTCTTTGACCGGCGGCTCGGAATGTTCATTCACTGGGGCATCTATTCGGTCGCGGGCTGGCATGAGCAGGAGCAGTGGCGGCTGGGGATTCCGCGCAAGGAATACGAGCGGCACATGCAGGAGTTCCGGGCCGAGAAGTTCGACCCCGACCACTTCATCGACGTGGCCGAGTCCGCCGGGGCCGAATATATCGTAATCACCACCAAGCATCATGACGGCTTCTGCATGTGGGCGACGGAGACGACCGACTATAACGTGATGAATACGCCCGCGAAGCGCGACCTCATCGGCGAGCTGGCGGCGGCCTGCCGGCGGCGCGGCATGAAGCTTGGGTTCTACTACTCGAATCCCGACTGGAACGCGCCGTTTGCCAACAACGCCAGGAGCTCGCATCAGATTCCGCTGGAAGCCGGCGACCAGCCCGACCTAGAGCGGCTGATCGACTACCAGCGCGCGCAGATTCGCGAGCTGCTGACCCGCTATGGCGAGATCTGCTGCTTCTTCTGGGACATTCGCACCCGCATCGAGCGGCCGGAGATGAACGAATACGTGCGCTCGCTGCAGTCGGGCATCATGATCAACAACCGCGGCTGGCGCGATGACGGCGAAGATTTCGACTATTCGACGCCGGAGCGGTCGGAGGGCGAGGACATCACCTTTCGGAAGTTTGCCGAGGCTTGCGACTCGACGGGCGTACACAGCTGGGGGTATCGCATCAACGAGGACTATCGGACGAAGGGCTATCTGACGCGGTCAATCGACCGCTTCCTGGCGGCCGGGTGCAACTTCTTGCTGAATGTCGGGCCGAAGAGCGACGGCACGATTCCCGAGGAGTCGGTGAAGGCGATGGCGGCGGTGGGCGAGTGGTATGCGAAGGTGCGGGAGTCGTATCGCGGGGTCGAGACGGCGCACGGGCTTATGGACCGTAAGCTCGGCGACGTCACGCGGCGCGGGCGTTCGGTCTATCTGCATCTCAACAACGGCTTGAACGCCACCGGTTTCGTCGCCAAGTACTGGACGGCGAAGCCGAAGCGGGTGACGTTGCTCAACAACGGCAAGGAGTATCCGCACTTGGTCGAAGTGACGCCCTGGGAGTTCTTCCACGGCCGGAACGCGGCGCTGCATATCCTGAATCTGCCTGCCGACGACCTGGCCAACGAATGCCCGGTGCTGCGACTGGACTTCTGATCGGCGGTTGTCCGGTCATGATGTCGGGCATTATGGTATAATATTCGGCAAAATTTAGGGGGCAACATGGCAGAAATCACTGATCAGCAACGGCGGCACAGCGCGGCGCATTTGATGGCGCGCGCGATTATGAACCTTTTCGAGGGCGTACAGGTTGACATTGGTCCGGCGACCGACGAGGGCTTTTACTACGATTTCGATCTTGAGCACCGCATTTCGCCCGAGGACTTCCCGAAGATCGAGGCGGAAATCGCGCGGCTTATCGCGCTGGACGAGCCGTTTGTCCGCAGGGAGGTCTCGGACGACGAGGCGCGGCAGCTGCTGGCGGGCCAGAAGTACAAGCTCGAGCGTTTGCAGGATGTCATCAACGACGGGGTCGCGATTTCCACCTATTCGGTCGGCGACTATGTCGAGATGTGCCGCGGTCCCCATGTCGGGCATTCCGCCCAGATCGGGGCGGTGAAGCTCACCAAGGTCGCAGGCAGTTATTACCGCGGCGACGAGAACAACAAGATGCTGCAGCGCGTCTACGGCATTGTCGGCAAGGACGAAGCCGAGCTCAAGGCGATTGTCGAGCGTGAGGAAGAGGCGAAGAAGCGCGATCACCGCGTCCTGGGCAAGCAGCTCAAGCTCTTTACCATCAACGACACCGTGGGGCCGGGGCTGGCGCACTGGCTGCCGCGCGGTGCCCGGGTCCGCGTGGCGATCGAGAACTACTGGCGGCAGAAGCACTACGAGGCCGGTTACGAGGTCGTCTACACGCCGCATGTCGGCAAGTCCAACCTCTGGGAGACTTCCGGTCATCTCGGTTTCTACAAGGAAGGCATGTTCCCGGTAATGCACGTGCAGGAAGGCGAGGGCGCCGACGCGTACATCCAGGACTACTACGTCAAGCCGATGAACTGCCCGTTCCACATCCAGTGCTACCAGTTCGAGAAGCGCTCGTATCGCGATCTGCCGATCCGCTACTGCGAGCTCGGCACGGTCTACCGCTACGAGAAGGACGGCGTCCGCCACGGCATGTTCCGCGTCCGCGGCTTTACCCAGGATGACGCACACATCTTCTGCACGCCCGAGCAGATCGTTCAGGAGATCAAGGACACGGTCGAGTTCGCGAAGAAGATGCTGGGCAAGTTCGGCTTCCACGACATCCAAGCGTTTCTCTCGACCAAGCCCGAGAAGGCGGTCGGCGATCCCGCGCGCTGGGAGCAGGCGACGCAGTCCCTGCGCGATGCGCTCGATCAGGAAGGCATGACCTACGAGGTCGACGAGGGTGGCGGCGCCTTCTACGGCCCGAAGATCGACATGAAGATCAAGGATGCGCTGGGCCGGCCGTGGCAGCTCGGAACGGTGCAGTTCGACTTCAATCTGCCGGAGCGCTTCAACCTCACCTATGTCGGCGCCGACGGCAAGGACCATCAGCCCTATATGGTGCATCGCGCGTTGCTGGGGTCGATCGAGCGGTTCTTCGGCATCCTGATCGAGCATTACGCCGGCGCGTTCCCGCTGTGGCTCGCGCCCGAGCAGGTGCGCATCCTGCCGATTTCCGACAAGGCGCTTGACTATGCGAAGCGAATTCAGGCGGCGCTGCGGGCGGCGGGGCTGCTGGTCGATCTCGATCAGTCGGCCGAGAAGCTCGGCGCCAAGATCCGCGCGGCGACGCTGATGAAGGTTCCCTATCAGGTCGTGGTCGGCCCGCGGGACGAGGCGGCGGGGCAGATTTCCGTCCGCTCCCGCGTCGAAGGCGATCTAGGGGCGATGAAGCTTGAGGATTTCCTCGCGAAGCTTCAGGCCGAATTGAAGGCCTGAGGCGAAAGGTCGCTCGATGCGGGCGATCGTGGCCCTCGGCTCTAATCTGGAACCGCGCCGTGAGTACTTGGAAAGGGCGCTCGCGGCGCTCTCCGTTCTGCCGCAGACGCGGCTCGTGAAGGCGAGTTCGGTTTTGGAGACCGAAGGGGTCGGAGTGCCGGCGGAGTTTGCGGCGCTCAAGTTCCTCAATCAGGTGGCGGTGTTCGAGACGGCGCTGGAGGTGCACGACTTCTCGCGGCGGATGCATGCGATCGAAGCTGAGCTCGGCCGCGTGCGAACGGTGAAGAACGGTCCGCGGACGATTGACCTCGATCTCATCGATTTTGGCGGCCTGCGGCTGAACGAGCCGGAGCTGACGCTGCCGCATCCGCGCTCGCGCAGCCGCGAATTCGTCATGAAGCCTTTGGCTGAACTGGTTTTGCCAATCAGTTTGTGATATAATCACCAATATGTTTAATAATAAGGTTTATCACCAGCTTGACGCGCTTTCCGGTTCGGTCGCGACCTTAAGGGCGACCGGCGTCAGCTACAACGAAATCGCCGAAGTCGAATCGCGGGCGGGAACTTCGCTTGCCCAGGTCATCAAGCTCGACGGCGAGAACGTCACCCTGCAGATCTTTGCCGGTGCGCGCGGCGTCGACACTTCCGCCCGCGTGCGCTTCCTCGGCGAAACGATGAAAGTGCCGTTTTCGTCGGCCTTGCTCGGCCGGGCCTTCACCGGCGCGGGCGTGCCGCGCGACGGCGGCCCCGCGATCGACGAGAATCCCTCGCCCATCGGCCAGCCTTCGGTAAATCCCGCGCGCCGCATCATGCCGCATGAGATGGTGCGCACGAACATTCCGATGATTGACCTCTTTAACTCGCTGGTGAAGTCGCAGAAGCTGCCGATTTTCGCCCGGGCGGGCGAGCCCTACAACGAACTGCTGGCGCGTATTGCGCTGCAGGCCGACTCCGATGTCATCATCATCGGCGGCATGGGGCTTAAATACGACGAATACCTGAAGTTCCGTTCGACGCTCGACCAGTCGGGGGCGCTTGCGAAGACGGTGATGTTCGTTCACACCGCCGCCGATCCGACGGTCGAGTGCATGCTGGTGCCGGACGTGTCGTTGGCGGTGGCGGAAAAGTTCGCGCTGGAAGGCAAGAACGTGCTGGTGCTCCTGACCGACATGACCTCGTTTGCCGATGCGATGAAGGAAATCGCGATCACCATGGAGCAGATCCCCTCCAACCGCGGCTATCCCGGCGACCTCTATTCGCAGCTGGCGGCCCGCTATGAGAAGGCGGTCGACTTCGACGGCGCGGGCTCCATCACCATTCTGGCGGTGACGACGATGCCGGGCGACGACGTCACCCACCCGGTGCCGGACAACACCGGCTACATCACCGAGGGGCAGTTCTATCTCAAGGGCGGCCGCATCGAGCCGTTCGGTTCGCTGTCGCGGCTCAAGCAGCAGGTCAACAAGACGACGCGCGAAGACCATCGCACGATCATGGACGCGATGATCAAGCTCTACGCCCAGTACAAGGAGACGATTGAAAAGCAGTCGATGGGCTTCAAGATGTCGGCGTGGGATCAGAAGCTGCTCAAATACGGCGCCGACTTTGAAAAGCACATGATGGACCTTTCGGTCAACATTCCGCTGGAGCAGGCGCTGGATCTCGGCTGGAAGATCCTGGCCGACAATTTCGAGCGCACCGAAGTTGGCATACCGTCCAAGCTTTCCGACAAGTTCTGGCCGCGTTCGTAAACATGCATTTCAGAGAAGGGAATCGCTAGCGATGAAACTCGATCCGACGAAGATGAAGGACTGGCAGGTCGCCGAGGCGGCCGAAGCCGGAATGAAGCCCGCGGCCGAACTGATTGCGGAACTGGGGCTTCAGGACGACGAATGGGAGGCCTATGGCAAATATCTGGCCAAGGTCGACGTCACCAAGGTGCTCGCCCGCACGGGCGCCGGCCGGAAGGGCAAGTACATCGACGTCACCGCGATCACCCCGACGGCGCTGGGCGAGGGTAAGACCACGACCACGCTCGGGCTGGTCGAGGGGCTGGGCAAACTGGGCAAGAAGGTGATCGGCTGCGTCCGGCAGCCGTCCGGCGGCCCGACCTTCAACATCAAGGGCAGCGCGGCCGGCGGCGGGCTCGCGCAGGTGATTCCGCTCACCTCGCTGTCGCTCGGGCTGACCGGCGACATCGACGCCATCACCAACGCCAACAATCTCGCGATGGTCGCGCTCAACTCGCGCATGCAGCACGAGCGCAACCATGACGATGCCTGGCTCGCGGAGCGCGGGCTCAAGCGGCTCGACATCGACGAAAACCGCATTCAGTTCCGCTGGGCGATGGACTTCTGCGCCCAGGGGCGCCGCAATATCGAGATCGGCAGGGGCGGCAGGCTCGACGGCTATGCCTGCAGTTCCGGCTTTTACATTACCGTCGCCTCCGAGGTGATGGCGATTCTGGCGATGAGCTCGGATCTCGCCGACCTGCGCGCGCGGCTGGCCAGGATCATCGTCGCCTACTCGAAGTCCGGCGCGCCGATTACGACCCGCGACCTGGAGGTCGACGGCGCGATGTGCGCGCTGCTGGTCAACGCCATCAAGCCGACGCTGATGCAGTCGATCGAAGGTCAGCCGATGTTCGTGCACGCGGGGCCGTTCGCCAACATCGCGATCGGCCAGAATTCGGTGGTCGCCGACCGGCTCGCCTCGGCGCTGGGCGATTATGTGGTCACGGAGTCCGGCTTCGCTTCCGACATGGGCTATGAGAAGTTCTGGAACATCAAGTGCCGCTGTTCGGGTCTGAAGCCCGACGCCGTGGTGCTGGTGGCGACGGTGCGCGCGCTCAAGGCGCACGGCGGGGCGCCGGCGGTCAAGGCGGGGCTGCCGCTCGATCCGGTCTACACGACGGAAAACCTCGAGCTTCTGCAGAAGGGCTGCGACAACCTGCTCGCGCATATCGACATCATCCGCCGCAGCGGCATCCAGCCGGTAGTCTGTCTCAACGCCTTCTACACCGACACGCTGGCCGAGCGCGAACTGGTGCGCAAGGTGGCGGAGGCGGCCGGGGCGCGGTTTGCGGTTTCCGATCACTGGCTCAAAGGCGGCGAAGGGGCGCTGGAGCTGGCGCAGGCCGTCATCGCCGCCTGCGACGAGCCCAACCGGTTCGAGTTCCTGTGCGACCTCGGCGAGCCGCTCAAGGCGCGGATCGAAAAGCAGGTGCAGGAGGTCTATGGCGGCGACGGTGTCGACTTCGAGCCGCTCGCCCTGGAGAAGCTTGCGCGTTATCAGGCCGACCCCGAGTTGGCGCAGCTGCCGATTTGCATTGCCAAGACGCAATATTCGCTGTCGCACGATCCCAAGCTGCTCGGCCGCCCGAAGGGCTGGCGGATGCCGGTCAAGGACGTGCTCGTCTATCGCGGCGCGGGGCTGATCGTGCCGGTCGCCGGCGAAATCAAGCTGATGCCCGGCACTTCGGCGTCGCCGGCTTACCGGCGCATTGACGTCGACGTCCAGACGGGCAAGGTGAGGGGGCTGTTCTGATGAAACGCAAGCTCGTGCTGATCGTCGCCTTGGTTGCCGGCGTGCTGGCCGCGCTGCTGACGCGGTTCTATCTCTCCGCCAAGGAGGCGGAAGTCGCCGAGGTCAAGGAGTCCATCCGCGCCCGCTACGGCGAGCTTTGGGTGCTTTGCTTTGAGCACGACATCCCCGCGGGCACGGTGCTCGAACGGTCCGACTTCCTGCAGCGCAAGGTGCCGAAGGTCGGCATGCAGGGGCAGGCGATCACCAAGGAGGGCCTAAACGACATTCTCGGGCGCAAGCTGCTCACCGGGCACCGCAAGGGCGAGGTGGCGTTCTGGGCGGACGTCGAGGGCGGCAATCCCGAGTCGCGCGGGCTCTCCGCCGACATCAAGCGGCAGATGCGCGCGGTGTCGATCAACTGCTCGGGCGCGGCTTCGGTGTCGTCGATGGTCCGTCCCAACGACCATGTGGATGTGATCGGCACCTTTGACTTTGAGGGCTCGGCCGGCAGGAAGAATTTCGTCACCTGCACGATTCTTCAGAACGTGCTGGTGCTGGCGACCGGTTCGCGCACTTCCAAGTCGCGCGCCGGCAACGCGCTGGATTCGAGCGCCTACTCCACGGTGACGCTGGAGGTGACGCCCCGCGAGGCGGAGATGCTGGCCTTTGCCGAGCAGATCAAGGGCCGGCTGGTGCTGACGCTCCGCAATCGCAATGACACTTCCTACGAGAAGGAGCTGCCCAAGGTGGACTTCGAGAAGATCCGCTCGGAAATCGAAGAGCTCAACCTCAAGCGACAGACGCAGAAAATGACCGGACGCTGATTATGGTGCTTACGACTCTGATTGACGGCCGCCGAGACGAGCGCGAGCTCGTTGACGGAACCTATCTCATCGGGCGCGGCGAAGGCTGCCATATCCGCTTCCCGTATCCAGAGGTTTCCGAGCGGCATGCGATCCTGACGGTTCGCGACGGACAGGTGGTCATCGAAGACCTGCACAGCGCCAACGGCACGCTGGTCAACGGCGAGGTGATCCAGGGGGCCGAGCCGCTGGACGGCGGCAAGGTCGTCCAGATCGGCGCGGGCATGCTGCGGGTGAGTCCGCATCCGGCGGCGCCGGCGGCCGAGGAGCCGCCCCGGGCGGAGGAGCCGGAGGTCGAGCCGGAACTGCCGGCGGAGGAGCCGGATCCGCTGCGCGATCTCCGGCGCAATGTCCAGACCCAGATTCAGAACGAGCTCCTGAAGCGCATGGACATGAAGAAGCTCACGCTGCAGGGCGTGGACCGTGAGGGGCTGGAGGACAATGCGCGCGATCGGATACACCAGATCATCGACGAGGTGATCGCCAATGGGCGGCTTCCGGAGGGGATCGATCCGCTGCGGCTGGAAGAGGACGTTTTCAATGAGGCGCTTCGGCTGGGGCCGCTGGAAGAGCTGCTGGCCGACGAAACGGTTACGGAAATCATGGTCAACGGCCCCGAGCGGGTCTATGTCGAGCGCGGCGGCAAGCTGCAGCTGTCGGACTGTCAGTTTTCCGACGACGCGAGCGTGCTGGCGGTGATCGAGCGCATTGTCGCGCCGCTTGGCCGGCGTATCGACGAGTCGCAGCCGTATGTGGACGCCCGGCTCGCGGACGGCAGTCGCGTCAACGCCATCATCGCGCCGCTGGCGCTGAGCGGGCCGACGATTACGATCCGCAAGTTTTCCAAACGCGCGCTGTCGCCGGCCGACTTCATCCGCTTCGGCACCTGGACGCCGGCCGCGGCCGATTTCATGCGGCTCTGTGTCGAGCTGCGCAAGAACATCATCGTCGCCGGCGGCACCGGTTCGGGCAAGACCACGCTCCTTAACCTGCTTTCCGGCTACATTCCCGAAACCGAGCGCATCGTCACCGTCGAGGACGCGGCGGAGCTCCGCCTGCAGCAGCCGCATGTCGTGCGGCTCGAAGCCCGGCCGCCGAACATCGAGGGCAAGGGGGCGGTGACGATTCGCGATCTGGTCAAGAACTGCCTGCGAATGCGACCCGACCGCATCATCGTCGGCGAATGCCGTGGCGGCGAGTCGCTGGACATGCTGCAGGCGATGAATACCGGCCATGACGGTTCGCTCACGACCGTGCACGCGAACTCGCCGCGCGACGTCATTTCCCGCCTGGAGACGATGGTGCTGATGAGCGGCATGGATTTGCCGAGCCGGGCGATCCGCGAACAGATTGCGAGCGCGGTCGACATCGTCATCCACGAGTCGCGGCTGAGCGACGGTTCGCGCAAGGTGACTTCCATCACCGAGGTGACCGGGCTGGAGGGCAGTCAGATCGTGATGCAGGAACTGTTTGCGTTTGAGCAGACGGGAGTGGACGAGCACGGACGGGTGCTCGGGGCGATGAAGCCGACGGGCGCGGTGCCGACCTGGATCGACCAGGCGAAGAGCCGCGGACTGAAGGTGGACATGGGGATGTTCAGTGATTGAGTGGCTGATAGTCTCGCTCTGGGCGCTGGCGTTCGGGGGACTGGTGGCGCTGGTGGCTTCCGGCATCCGGATCCGGGCCGGCTGGCAGCGCGGCACCAGTCCGATCGCCCGCTACCTCGACAATCAGCGGCGGGAGCGGTTCAACGCCCAGCTGCCGGAAGCGCTGGCGACGATGTCGAATGCGCTTCGGGCGGGGTTTTCGATCGCGCAGGCCTTTGACGCGGTGGTCGAGCAGGGCGAGAACCCGATGAGCGAGGAATTTGCCATTCTGCAGCAGCAGCTCAAGATCGGCATGAGTTTCGAGGATGCGCTGGAGGCGTTGTCGGAGCGGGTCGGGTCCGATGACCTGACGCTGGTCACGACGGCGATTCTGGTGAGTCGGAAGACGGGCGGCAATGTCACGGAGATCTTCGACAAGATTTCGGAGACGATCCGCGGTCGTCAGAAGATCCAGCGTAAGGTCAAGTCGCTGACGGCGCAAGGGCGCATGCAGGGGGTTATCGTCACGCTGATGCCGATTTTCCTCGGGGTGGCGATGACGATGCTGCGGCCGGGTCTGATGATTCCGTTTTTGACGAGTCCGATCGGGCTCGGGGCGGTGGCGTTGATGCTCGCGCTGATCGTGCTCGGCTGGCTGCTGATTCGCAAGATCATCAAGATTGACGTTTGAGCGCGACCGATTTGGCGCGGCCGGCTCGCTGTAGTTGAGTTTTGTCCACGGATTGACACGGATTAACACAGATTTCAATCCGTGAAAATCTGTGAAATCCGTGGATAAATTCGTTGGTCGCCGCTTCTTCTTAGCGGCCCTAGCGCTCCGCTTCCCACTCGCCCGCGGTCGTCGGTCGTCGGCCGTCGCTCGTTGGCCGTCGCCCTGCCAAGAATTTCCGCAACGAATTCTCATTATGGTTTTCGCGGTCGGCGGAGACGGGAAGTCGTGGTAGTGCTTTCCACACTTTCTTGTAGTGTTTGGAAATTTGACACTTTTACGGTCTTGATGATATAATGGCGAGAGTTTTAGGGGGGGGGGTAAATAGTATAAGTTATCTCCCGGTTCTAAAATAACAGCCCTCTAAGGAGTTCGTTATGGCGTTGGCAGTGGTGAAGCGCAGTTTGGTGGCGATGTTGGTGGTGACGGGGCTTTTCTCGGCGCAAGCGGATGATCCGGTGGTGACGTCGGGCGAACTTAATGACGATCAAACGGTCCTGGTGGTCAAGGTCGATTCGGGAACTGCGACTTTCGATCCCGCCAAATTGGGGGCGACGGTGACGGATCTGGTCAAGACCGGCAGCGGCACCTTGACGGTCAGTTCCGACCTTGCGGCTTATCAAGGGCGCATTACCATTGCCGAAGGCGTTTATCAGGCCACCTTGCCGACGGCGGTCGGTGATGTGACTAGCGGCAAAGGCGGGGCGGTGGAAGTCGCCGAGGAGGCGACCTTGGAGTTCGTCGGCAACGGCGAACGCTTTACGATGCCGAAAAAGGCGTTTGTCATCAGCGGCACGGGCGTCGACGGGCGCGGCGCGGTCGTCTACAGCGGCAGCGGGGCCTTTGACAAGGCGTCGCTGGGCAATGACATTACCTTGAATGCGGATACGCTGGTGGCGGTCGAAGACGACTTTCACGTCTATTGGAACAATTCGCCGACCGACATTCATTTGAACGGCCATGTGCTGACGCTGAAGCCTTATGCGGGGCGGAATTTCATCTTGGCCTATTTGAACAGCTCCGATTCCCAAGGCGGCAAGATCGTCTTGGATGACGGGCTGATGAGCCTGATGAATCCAGAAATGGCGCTGACAGACGACGGCGTCATCGAAGTCGGCGACACGGGCACATTGGAGATGTCATCGGTCTATGGCGACCTCGGCTGGGCGCTTAAAATCGCCGACGGCGGCAAGCTGCAGGCGAAGTCCAACCTGACTGCCGATCAAGTCGCCACCACTATCAACGCCTGGAGCGGCCCCTTGACGCTGGGAGGCGAGTCGACCTCGCTTAAGTTCGCCTACAACCAGGCGGTCAACGCCGTCAATTTCAAGGGCAAGGTCTCGGGCGGCGGCTTGACGCTGACTCGCGACAGCCGGGTCACGAACGCGCAGTTGCATCTGCATCATCCCGAAAATGACTTTGAGGGCGGGGTGACGGCGGCGGCCGGCATCGACGTCTATCTTTGGAATCCTACCGCCATGCCGGCTTATGGCGGCGCGCTGTCGCTGACGGCGGGGTCGCTTTATCTGAAGGCGGCGACGGCCTACGAGCTGCCGGCGGCGAATTTCAGCGAGGCCTGCGCGGTGCAGGGCGGCATCGGCGCCTGGCAGGGCACGGTGACGAAGTCGGGCGCGGGCGAGCTTGATTACAATTCCGCCGTCGACGGCCAGACCCTGGCGGTAGCGGGCGGCACCGTTCGCTTCCATGCCGACAACCGGGCGAAGATTGCCGGGCTTTACGAAGGGCAGTTCGCCTATCGGAAAAACACGCGGCCGGACTATACCGATTACTTCAGCGGCAAGAACTTTACGACCAATTCGATTGCCATGGGGCCGATGTGCGCCTATGACGCCGAATATCCGCTGTGGACGCTCCCCAATGTCGCCGACGGCGACACGCGGGCGGTGATCTGCTATCGCGGTTATCTCTGGAACAATTCTGACGCCCCCGTCGACTGGGCGTTTGCCGGCAGCGCGGCCCACACTTCGCTGCTGAAGATCAATGATGTCGAGGTCTTCAAGCAGCAGTATAATGTCAGCGGGGTGAAGTACATCGGCCACGGAACGGCGACCTTGCAGCCGGGCGCCAATGCGTTCTTGTATGTCGTCTATGCCGGCGGACTTACGGGCAACGGGCCCAATTCGTGGTTCTCCGACGATTCGCCGGCCGCCCAAGGCAAGTGGAAGGGCAATTTCGGCCTGGCCGTCAACAAGGCGGGCTACGACACCATGCTGGTCGACGACTACGAGGCGCTGGTCGATCCGGGCGACGGGTCGCTGTTCACCTATGCCCTCGTGTCGGACGTTGACGTGGTTCGCCCGGGGGTGGTGATCCCGCCGGCCGATGACAACGGCTCCATGCCGAGCTTTGCGGCGATGGAATTCGCGCCGCTTACCGGCATTGACTTCGGCCGCGTGAGCCAGTACCGGCTCTTCCAGCTGACGGGGCTGCCGACCGTGGCGAACTGCGGTTCGCTGACGGTGGAGTCGACTTGGGCGGTGGACGCGGCGGAACTGGCCGAGGACGGCTCGACCTGCTTGACTACGGCCGGGAAGTTGCAGCTCGGTGAGGAACTTGAGTTCCAGGTCCAGTCGGCGGGGGCTTTCAAGTCGGTGGCCGATGGCGGACGCTATCTGATCGCCACGGCGGCCGCGGGTATTGAAATGGGGGCGGTGACGGTTACATCCGATCGCGCCAGCGCTAAGTTCGAGCTGGAGCTTTCGGCCGACGGCAAGTCACTTTATCTGGTGAAGCGTGAGGCGGGGACGGTGTGGTTCCTCCGATAAGCGGGAATTAGCTTATGTTGCCTTCTCTGTTGCTGGCGTTACTGGTGCCGACGGTGATTCGCTCCGCTGACGCCTATCACAGTTGGCCGATGATCGTCGCCGGCGCGGATCGGCTCGTCTGCTGCTACAGTTCCGGTATCGGGCACGAAGTCGTCGAGGGCGAGCGCGGGGTCTATTCCCGGGTTTCGCTGGACGGCGGCCGCACCTGGCAGCCGGAACATTGCGTAGTCAACGATCCGACGGTCGGCGAGGCGGTCTGCGGCCGTGGCGTGCTGGCCGACGGCACCATGCTCTTCTGGGTGCGCAGCTGGTGGAAGCCGGATCAGCGGCGACATGAACTTTATCGCACGCGCGACGGTATCCGCTTCGAGCGCCAGCTGACCTTGTCGCTCGATCCGAATCCGATTCAGGTGACGGACATTTTCGAGGTCGAGGGCGTGGGGCTGATGTCGCTGTGGTTCGCCGGCGACTATCGCGACGGCACCAACCATTCCTGGGGAACGCTGGTAAGCGCGGACGGCGGCCGCTCGTGGCAGTCGCAGGTGGTTGAGCGGAATCTTGCCAAGTCGGAGTGGCCTACCGAGCCTTCGGCGGTGGCCCTTGGCGACGGGCGAATCCTTGCGATCGCCCGCCGGGATACGAAGGGCCCGCAATGGCAGCTGACCTCGACCGACGGGGGCAAGACCTGGACTCGGCAGGAAACCAATATTGCCGATACGCGAATCTCCACGCCCAGCCTGATATTAGACCGTAGTTCCGGAAAGGTCTTCAACTACTATTACGAGCGCGGGCGCAAGTTGCTGAAACGGCGGGTGGCGACGCTCTCGGAGGTGTGGGCGGACGCCCGGGCCTGGCCGGCGGCTGAAGTGCTGGCGCGCGGCAACGAGGAACGGCATTACGACGCCGGCAATGTCAATGCGGTGGCGGCCGGCGGCCGGCATCACCTCGCCTATTACAGCGGTTCGAGCACCAACACCGCCGTGCTGGTGGTGACGGCGGACCTGCCGTCGGCGGTGGATCTGATCGATCCGCGGGTGGGGACGGTTACCGATTCGGAGAATTCGGAACACGGCGGGCACGGTCTCGGCAAGACTTTTCCGGGCGCGACTACGCCGTTCGGGATGGTGCAGCTTTCGCCCGACACGATCACCGGCGGTGACAACGGCCCCGGCTATTCGGCGACCCATAAGACGATCGAAGGCTTTAGTTTCACCCACATGAGCGGCATCGGCTGGTATGGCGACCTGGGCAATTTTCAGGTGATGCCGACCACGGGGCCGCGGCAGTTGGACCGCGAACGCTCGGCCTCGTCGTATTCGCACGACCACGAAGCGGTAGCCGCCGGTTATTATGCGGTGGAACTCGAGCGCTACCAGATCTGGGCGGAGATGTCGGCGAGCGAGCATGCGGGCATCTTGCGCTTTCATTATCCCGAGCGCGAAATGCGCCGCGTCGAGGTCGATCTCGGCCGCCGCGTCGGTCAGCGCCAGCGGCATCTGGCGTTTTCGCGGCAGACCGCCGTTCGGGTGGGTCCAAGTGCCTTCGAGGGCGAAATCGTCTGCGATTGCCGCGACGGTGGCTGGGGGCGCGGCGACGGCAAGGTGAACTATACGGTCTACTATCGGGCGGAGTTCTCGGAGCCGATGGCGGCCTTTGCGCTGGCGGAAAAGGGGGCGCTGGTGTCGACGGGCGCGGGCTCCAATCTGGTGGCGGTGGCCGAGTTTCCGGCCTCGGAACGGCCGCTTCTCTTGAAAGTCGGCATTTCGTTTTCATCGCTGGCGGAAGCTCGTGGCCATTTGACTGCCGAAATCCCGGCCTTTGACTTCGAGGCGGTGCATGCCGCCGCCCGTCAGTCATGGACGGACGCGTTGCGGCTGATTGACGTCAAGGGCGGCTCCGAGAAGGCGCGGCGGATTTTCGCCACCGCGCTTTACCATGCGTTCATCGATCCGCGCGCGATTGGCCGCGGACGGGACTTTACGCGCCGTACGGTCTTTTCGGGGTGGGACGTCTTTCGAAGCGAAATGCCGCTCTTGACGCTGGTGCGGCCGGACATCGTCCGCGACACGATTCTGTCGATGAGCGAGATCGTGACCTCGGGCCGACGCGACACCTTGCCGGTCTGGGACCTCTTCGGCTGTCAGTCGGAGTGCATGCTCGGCAATCCGCTCATTCCCGTCATTGCGACGGCGGTCGAGGCGGGCGTGACCGACTTCGATACGGCGCTCGTCTACCGGCAGGCGCAGGACACATCGGCGAAGCGCGGCAATACCGCCGCGTATCAGTGCTGCCGCGAATGGCGGTCGCTGTCGAAGACCTTGGAGTATTGCTACGACGACTGGTGCATGGCGCGGCTGGCGGAAAGGTTCGGGACTCCGGAGGAGGTGCGTTATTATGAAGACCGGGCGAAATGGTATACCAATTGCTGGGACGCGACGGTGGGCTGGATGCGCGGCTGGGATGAGAATGGCGAGCGGATCAAGTGGGAAGGGCGCGAAGTCTACGGTCAGGGTTGCGCCGAGTCGAATCCGCATCAGCAGGCGTGGTTCGTCCCGCACGATCCGGAAGGGTTGGCGGCGCTGATGGGCGGAAAGGCGAAGTTCACCCGCGAACTCGATGACTTTTTTGCCGCGACGCCGAAGCATTTCGGTTGGAACTCGGCCTATAACCATCCCAACGAACCTTGCCATACGATTCCGTTTCTCTATGCCTATTCGGAGAAGCCGTATCTCGTCGGCTATTGGACGCGGCGGATTTGCGAGCGCGCCTACGGCACGGGGGTGAAGGGCCTTTGCGGAAACGACGACGTCGGGCAGATGAGCGCGTGGTATCTGCTCAGCTCGATTGGCCTCCATCCGCTTTGCCCGGGGAGCGGCAAGTGGATCGTGACCGCGCCGTGCTTCGCGGAGACGGCGCTCAACTTCAATCACCGCTACGCGAAGGCAAAGCGCTTTGTGATTCGGGCCTTGGGGGTCGAGGATCCCGAAAATGTCTATGTTCACGAGGTGCGGCTCAATGGTCGGCGGCTGACCCGGGCGTGGGTGACGACGGCGGAGATTTTCGCCGGCGGCGAACTGGAGATCGACCTCCGGCCGCGGCCACGGCCGGCGACGGTGTCGCGGGCGGAGCCGCTTCACGCGCGGCGGCTTCGTCGTCATTCCGGCATTCCGTCGGTTGCGGTCTCGCCCGTCAACGGTCGGCTGTGGGCGACTTGGTATGCGGGGCCGCTGCCGGCCGAAGACGAAAACAACTATGTGGTGCTGGCGACGCGGGCGGCCGATGAAACCGAATGGAAGGAAGTGCTGGTGGCCGATCCTGACGGCATCGGCGGCCGCCGCGCCTTCGATCCCGAGCTGGCGGTCATCGGCGGCAAGCTCCACTGGACCTGGACGGAGCGCAAGGGCACGGTGGAGTCGGACCCGAAGCAAGACCGGCTGATGCGGCTGGAACTGGATGCCGAAAACGAGCCTACCGGTCCGCTGCCGCCACCGTCGCGGCTGGGGACGGGCGTGATGATGTGCAAGCCGACGCAGCTCGCTTCCGGCGAATGGCTGTTCCCGATCAGCGAATGGGGCGCGGCGACTTCCGCCGTCTTTTACGCCTCGGCCGACGGCCGCGCGCTCACCCGTCGCGGCGGGGTTTCGTTGCCCGCGAAATGGCGGGAATTTGACGAGCATCAGCTGGTGGAGCTGGCGAACGGCGACTTGCTGGCGACGATCCGCACCCGGCATCTGACCAAGGTCGCGCGTTCGGCGGATCGGGGCTGCACCTGGAGCGCACCGGCGGCGCCTCGGAGTTTCGGACAATTGGTGGCGCGGATGCTGTTGCGGCGGCTTAAAAGCGGCAACTTGCTGATGGTTAAAAACGGCAACCGCCCGCTGCGGGTCCCGGCTGGCGGCAAGCGCATCGAACTTACGGCCTTTCTTTCGCGCGATGACGGGCAGACCTGGGAAGGGGGATTGACGCTCGATGCGCGCGAATGCTCGTATCCTGACGGCGATCAGGCCGCCGACGGCACGATTCATGTCATTTACGATCATGATCGTCGGCGGACGCAGCAGATCTTGCTGGCCAGTTTCACCGAGGCCGACGTGCTGGCGGGCAAACTGGTCTCGCCCGGTTCCCGCTTGGGTGAAATCGTCTCCAAGTCAGAAACTATTTTTTAACCCACAGAGACACAGGGAAAACCCAACAAACCTCTGTGCTTCACACAAAAACGGTCTTATTGCGTTCGGCGCAAGCCGATCAATCCCCCGACGGATTACTCTGTATCATCGCCTGTCGCGGCCATTATGCGTAATACGCCTATCATGTGGACGGAATACGATGTTCGCGCTACGTGGAGCAATCCACAGTGGCGTGTTTTCATCATTCATGTTTTCTAATGGGCGTTTGGCGATGCCTTCCAGTAGACGTGGGTGTTTGGGAGCACGCCACTCTTCTTTTCTGCGCGGGAATGTTGGCGTTTGAGGTGCGCGGTAAAGGAGGTTGAGTCATGAAAAAGTGGGATAAAAGTTTTGCTATCACAATTGGGTGCAAAGAGATTTTTATGCAAGGATCATGCCGCGCAGGCCACCTGCGGCAGGTCTGCGACGAGGTGGTTGAAGAATTCGTCAAGCCTGTTTGACTTGTAGAGCGTACGCAGGGCGAGCAGATTCTTCGTCCCGTTCA
>JAZLMR010000086.1:0-14569 GCA_045598785.1 Kiritimatiellia bacterium | reverse complement strand
GCAAGCGCGACCGATTTGGCGAAACAAGGCCGGCGACCGCACGCGGTCGAGGCTCGCGGCTTAGGACTGCGACCCGAAGGCGTACTCGTGTACGCCGAGCGGTCGCAAGGACAAGCCGCCAGCCCGACCGAGAACGGGAGCCGGACGCGCCAAATCGGTCGCACGCTGGAAAGCAAAACGACCCAAGGCCACCTAAAGGCTAATTAAAAGCGCGAAGCTACCAACAAAAAAATCGGCCACTAAGTGAGGGAGGCGACTAGCGACGGTCGACGACCGACAAGCGACGACCGTGGGCGACTAGCGACGCGGGCCGGCGCTCAGGGAAAGGTCTCGCCGTCGACATAGACGGCGTCCAGCGTGACGTCAGTCGGCGCGCGGCCCGTCTGCAGATAGCCGATAATCGCCGAGGCCACAATCTGCCCGTGCGCAAAGGGATCCATCTCCTCGCGGCTGAGCGGCCGATGGTAGACCGGCCCGAACCCGCGGTTGGCCAGCGTGACCACCCGCACCGTCTCCGGAATGCGCACGCCGTGCAGCATCAGCCCCTGCAGCGCCCCCATCGCCGTAAAGTCGTCGGTAAAGCGCAGCAAATCCGGCCAAGGCGGCTGCCCGCGGCGAAACCACGCCGCCACTCCGCGCAAGGCCGCCAGCTGCACCTCTTCGAGCTCAAACCCGCCCTCGCGCGGCGCAAAGACGAACTCCCGCACTCTGAGCCCCGCCTGCCGCAGAACCGCCGCCTCCTCGCCGTGCGCCCAGCCGCCGATCTGCCAGACCGTCTTAAGCCCGTGTTCGCGACAGCGTTTCGCCACCGCCGCCGCCGACAGCAGATGATTTGACCGAATCGTCATCACCGCCCCGGGAATCCGCCGCCGCTGCCGCACGACGCCCGCAATCGGAACGCGGAACTGCGCCAGATACTTCGTGATCCGCGGATCCTCGTGCATCTGCACGACCAGCAGCAGCGGATCGCGCAGCTTGAGCTCCAGCCGCGAAAAGTCGAAATTGCCCCGCGCGTCCCGCGTGAGCAGCTCGCGCTCCAGGATGTAGCCGGCGTCAGAAAGCCGCTTGGCGATCTCCTCGGCCAGCGCCGAGGCGTAATAGCTGCCCGACGAATCGCGCTCCACCAGCAGCACCCGTCCGCGCCAGATCTTGCCGCCTGACGGCAGCACCAGGGAGCCGGACGAGGTCCGCGCCGCCACCAGTCCCTCTTCCGCCAGCGCATGAATCGCCTTCCAGGCGACGACATGGCTCACGCCCAACGCCGTCGACAGCGTCCGCACGGACGGCAACGGCCGTCCGGCCGGAAAGCTGCCGGAAAGTATTTCGCGCCGGAGCAGCGCCGTCAGCTGTTCGGCCAGCGGCCGGCGGTCAGCCGGATTGCGGCGGAACTCCAGCTGCGCAAGCAGATCGATGCCGTTCGCCATGCGCTCAGCGAATCAGTAGCACAAAACCGGGCTGCCGCCATTCCAGGCGCAGCTCGGTCGAATCTTCCGAAAGCTTCAGCTCCCAACCGGCGCTCGCCCAGTCGGCCGCCAAGGTCGGCGTCTGGACAATGCCTTCGCTCGCCGAGGCAATCACCCGAGAAACCGTCGCCGCCGCGCGCTTCGCCCCGACCGGCGTCAGCACCGAGCCCGAAAAGTCCAGCCGGTCGGAAGTGAAGAGCCAGGTGTCTTCCGGCAGGTCCAGCGGGAAGGACCAGCTGCCGGTCACGCCCAGGCAGTCGCAGCCGGCCACGATCGGCGCACCGACCAAATTCGCCGTCTCATAGTTTTCCAGTCCGCCGAAGTCCAGCGTCGAACCAGCGGCGCAGGTGACGGTCGTGAAGCTCGGCGTGAGGTCGATCTTCTCCTCGGTGCCCGGCTTCAGGTACGATCCCCGCTCGCCCGGCTTCGCCCACGAGAAGAACTGGGCGTCGCCGGTTTCCGGGAACTCCTTATAATAATTGTAGGAGGCCTTGGGAAAATCGGGGTCGCCTTGACTGATCCGCTCCGCCGCATTGCGACCCTGCGGATCGTAGACGAATCCGAATTTCGACTTCTGCCACAGCGGATTGTTGGCAACCCCTAGGCAGAGCGGTCCGCGCTCCTTGGCATCGGTCATAATCCAGAGCGTGATGCGGTTCGCGCCCGGCTGCAGCACCGCATTGCCGCGCCCGCAGCCCATGCGGTCCGACCAGAACGTGTCTTCGCAGACGAGCGTGCCGTTGATCTTCAGTTTCGACTTCGTACCCAGCGCCGTCGCAAAGCTCCAGGTAACCGGCTCCTCGCCGTTGTTCCAGATGTAGCCGTCATAAGTGATAAGCGAATTCGCCTTCGACCACCAGGCGTGATTGTAGTCATAGGCCGCGGCCGGAATCAGCTCCACCTGATTGGAGACGATCAGTTCGGCGTCATAATCCGCCGTCACCTCGGCCGTGGTCGTATAGACCCGGCAGCCGGCAATCAGCCCCGCAAACCGCGCGTCGATGCGCTGGGAAAAAAGCACGCTGCCCGACTTCACCGTCAGCGCCGTGCCGCCGACCGAGGACTGATAGTTGAGCACGCCCTCGCCATCGTAGACAACCGGCTGCGTCCAGGCCCCATTGCCGCCGACCACTTCCGAATTGCCGGCAAAGGTTGCGCCGGGAAGCGAATAGGCGGCCATGCCTTCCAGCGTCAGCCGCGCGTCGGTCGTCACCAGCCCCGCGCCCGCCGCCGGCAGCGCCCCCGGCGTCGCCAGGCGCACATTGACGCCATCCGCAGTCACTGCGCCGGCAAAGTCGTTGTCGGCCGAAAGCAAGTTAAGTTCCGCGTCCACCGTGTCGGCGGACTTGCCCAGCACCAGACCTTCCGCGCCCGAAACCTTACCGCCCAAAGTCAGCCGCTGATAGTCCTGATAGGTGCCGAAGCTGACGGTCATCGGCTTTAACAGCGTCAGCGGCCCCGACCAGGCGTTTTCGCCGGTGGTGGCATCAAGCGTCGTGGAGGAGACGTTAAAAGTGCGCGTCGTATCCCACACCAACGTCCGTTCAAGCGGCAGTCTGGACTTGCTGAACTCCAGATTCGCCTGACCGTAATCGCCGGCGGCAATCGTCAGCGAACCGCTGCCGAAGTCGCCGTCCGCCGACCCCTGCCGGAACGAAAGGTTGCCCTGCGGCACCGTAATGTCGCCGGCGTTCGTGATCTGCGTCGTCCCGGCAATGCGAAGCTCCTTGGAATTCTTGCCGCCCAGCGCCGCATAGCCGCGCAGCTCCAAATCGTAGCCGCCCATATCCAGCTTCCAGGCACCGGCCGAACCGCCCAACACCAGCCGATAGGCCGTCAGCGCCGCAATCGTCGCGTCGCCGGTCATGACCAGATCGTCGCCGAAGACAAAGCCGTCGTCCTGATCGGAGGCCGCCGCCGACCGGAGCGCGCCCATCGCATCCGGCCCCTGGCCGGCGAAGACAATTCGCTTGCCGCGGAGATTCGGCTTGACCCCGCTCGCCGGCCGCGCCTCCAGCGCCGCGCCGCCAGTCACCGTAATCGTCGCGTCCGCCGTCAGCGCCCCGACGCCGGTGGCGGCCTCGAAGCGGTAAATCCCGGCTGTCACCTCGATCGTGCCGCCATAGGCCGAGAGATTCAGCGCACTCGGCACTACCAGCGTGCCGTCGCCGGCCTTCACCAGCCGCTGCACCTGATTCGCCGTCAGCGCCGCGAGATGGGCGGTGCCGAGTTCCGCCTCGCCGGACTCGACCGTCACCGTCAGCACGGTGCCGTCTTCCGACAGGACGCCGTCGACGGTAGTCGCCGCCAGTGCGCCGGTCAGACTCATGAACATCAACAGACCCCAGCATTTGAGCTTTTGCATTTTTTACTCTCCTTGGTTTGGAAGCTCCTCGATCCGCAGCGCGTCGAACCACACGGTGCCCGTCGCGTTCTGAATGAGGAAATGGAAATACGGTCGCGCGTCACGCTGACCGATCGTCGGCCCGGTCTCGACCTCGTAGCTCTGATACATCCAGCCGGTCGTGCCCAGCGGCGCGCGCAACTTGGGCAGGCAGAGGTAGGCGTCGGCGATCAGCTCGCCGTAGACCCCGGACTTTTCGGCCAGCGGCTGCACGTTTTCAAGCTTCATGCACCATGAAACGCGATAGCGCGTGCGCGGCTTAAGCCGGCCGTCGAGATACTGCACGAGATCGCTGCGGTTGGTCGAGGTGAGCCGCATTGACGCGCGCCCCTCGGCGAATTCGGTCCGGTCAAGCGTCGATTGAAAGCGCCCCACCCGACTGGTCCAGCCGTCCGCCGACTCGAAACCGCCGTTCTCGATGAGGTTGGGTCGCGACGACGCCCGATCGCGGGCCAGACCCGCCGCCACATTGGTCGCCGCGCGATAGGCGGCGCCGCGCCGGACCATCGGCTCCAGGAACTCGCGGCGAAAGAGCTGCACCCGGCGGTATGCCAACGACTCGGCGACCGTCTTGGCGGCGGCGGCATCCAGCAGCGCCGCCCAGCGCGCCAGCACCGCCGGCGAATAGACTTCCGTCCACAGCTGATAGTCGGAGGGACACACCACCTTCGGCCCGAGCGGCGTATCGAAAGTCTTGCCCGAAACCTCCTTGAGCCACTTCATTTCCAGCTCCTTGAAGAAGCGCTCCATTTCCGGCGCCGCGTCGGCAAACATCAGCTGATAGTGCTCCGCGAGCAGCGCCTTCACGTCCACCTGCGGATTCCAGCACACCTTGCCGAAGACGTAGTGATTGAGGTAATTGGCGAGATAGGCGTCGCTTTCCGATTCCGCGTAGGCCCCGAAGATCCACGGTTCCAGCTCGGCATAGTACTTTCCGTAGGCCCGCGGCGTCAGCTGCGGAATGTCGTCGAGCTGCAGCCGGCCGAGCTTGCACGGATAGGTCCAGATCCAGACCTTGCCGCCGGTCTTCTCCGCCCACTGGCGAATCTCCCGTCGCTGCGCCTCCATGCCCTCGGCATCCGCAAGCGACCACGGCCCCGTCTCGGCGATCATCACCCGCAGATTGTCCGGCAGGTCGAAGTCCGGCAGGCGCCGATACGGCGGATACGCCATCTGCGTCACCACGCCGCCGAGCGGCGCCAGACGGCGGGCGAGCGCGGCCGTCCGCGACCAGACGAGCTCCGTCGCGTAATTGGCGTCGCCGGCCTTCCAGGCGGCGCGGCAGTCTGCGCACTGACAGGGCTGGAAGCCGTCCTCGGGCATGACGTCGATATACCGTTCGCCCGCGCGCACGCGCCGTTCCGCCTCCGCGCCGATGAAGTCCCAGACGGCCGACGAATGGCAGAGCTGCCCGGGATGATGACGTTTTTCCTGCGGGTCGGTGTCGCGGTAAAAAGTCTTCGCGTGATAATCCTCAAGGAGCGCGAAGAACTCGGGCCTCGAAGTCGCAAAGCGCTCCAGCAGTCTGAAGTCCCGCTGGCCGTGGCAACACGGAATCCCCTGCTCGGTCTCCATCCGGTTGCGCAGGAACTGCAGCGACTTCAGCCTCCGCACGCGCTCGGACCGGCAGTCGACGCCCGGCTCGAACCACCGCTGCTCGCGGTCGTTGCGGTCGTTGTGAAACGAATACTTGCGAATCGAATAGCGCGGCGAGAGCACTTCGTCGACCGCGCAGACGAGCTCACGGCGGCGCGGCACGATTTCTCCGAGTTCGCCGGGGAAGTAGAAGCGCACGCCGGCGAAGCGTTCGAGAAACTCGTAGACTCCGAAGAGCGTCGCGCGCTGCATCCAGAGCGCCCGCTCGTGGCCCTGCGACAGCTGGCGCTCCAGATCGGCGGTCGGATCGTCGCGGCCGCCGATCTCCACGCGGTCGGCGAACGACTTGAGCGAAAAGGCGTCGCGCGGCAGCTCCTGCGCGCAAAGGACGATCGCCCGCCGGCCGGCGGTGCGGCGCGTGACGATCGGGATCTCCGCGCCCAGCACCTGCGAAAGGTAAGTCTTAAGCTCCTTCGCGGAAAATTCCGTCACCGGCGAAACCGCCGCGGGCACGACGATTTCCGTGTCGGCGGCGGTAAAGGTCACGGTGACGGCTTCCGCCTTCGCGAAACCCGCCGCGCCCAACGCCCCGATCAGCAGCGTTCCCAACCGCAGTTTGAATTTTGCCATTCACGGGCATTATATAACAAACATAACACCCAAGGCAAGTCAAAGGAGCAAGCTACTCGGCGACGCACGGGAAGTCGCCGCGCTCCACCGCAACCTCCGCACGCTTCGCCCGATAGCCCGCTCCGACCTCGACCTCGCGGAAGCACACGCGGCGAAACTGCCCCGCATGATTCGCCTCAATGTCCGCCGGCTGTTCGACCCGCCCGGAGATGCCGGTGAAGACCAAGTTCTCGAACCGGGCCTGCCGCGAAAACCCGGCGTACATGTGCAGCAGCAGCTTCGCCCGCACGGTGCATTCGGAAATCCGCACGTTGTCAATGTCGGTGCCACGCGAATTCTCCGAATAGGCCGCGACGAAATTAAACGCCGTGCGGGTGTCGCTCACCGTCAGCCCCGTCACCGTCACGTCGTGAATGCGCCCTTCACCGACCCCGAAGCGAATGCCGTTGCACGAGCTCGACAGATTGCAGTTGGCGATCGTGACGAAGGCGCAGTCCTGCGGCGCGGCCAGCAGCTTGCCGAACGATGCGCGCAGCGTAATGCAATCGTCGGCCGTGTCGATGCGGCAGTCGGAAATCGTCACCCAACGGCACCGGTCGACGTCAATGCCGTCGCCGTTGAAGGTGTGGGGCGAGCGCGAAGTATGCACATAGGCTCCGCGCACCCAGACGCGATCGCAATTAAGCAGAAGGCAGCTCCAGTAGGGCGCGTCGGCCAGCTCCACGTCGGCAATGCGAATGTCGGAGCAGTTGACGACATAGACCATCTGCGCCGGCCGCCAGGCGATCTCCGCCTTCGACCGGGCGCGCTGCCCCCCGGCGTCCACCAAAAAGGCGCGGCCGTTGCCGTCCAGCTTGCCCGGCCCCGTCAGCGCCACCTGCTGCTGGCCGACGGCGACCAGCAAGTGCCCGCCCGAAGTGTTGTCGACCGTCTTCGACGAAGCCCAGTTCGGCACCACGGCCTCGGCCGCGCAATAATCGGCCGGATCCGCGCTCGCCTGCAAGACGGCCCCCGGCCCCAAGTGCAGTTCGACCTTGCTCTTGAGGTAAATGGTGCCGGTGACATAAGTGCCGGCCCCGAGCGCCACCGTGCCGCCGCCGGCCGCCGCCGCCGCGTCAATCGCCTGCTGAATGGCGAGCGTGTCCTTGTGCCGGCCGTCGCCGGCCGCGCCAAAGGCCCGGGGATCGAACTCCGCCGCGCCCGCCGTCAGCCCCATCAGCGCCATCAGCGCCAGCAGCCCGGCCAGCGCCCCAAGTCCCCTTTTCAGCTTGAGCTTGCTCATTTAGCACAACCCTTTCAATCAATGTGGAAAAAACAGCTTCACGAACATCAACTAGGGGGATTATCCCAAAACCCGCCGCAAAATGATAGTGTTTTTTCGGCACAAAAATTATGAACAATTCTCCAGGTGGCGCGGCAAGCCGGTGACCAAGCATTACGAATGCCGCGGCGCGATAGTGGCAACGCGCGGGTCGACCGGCCCGGTTTCGGCGGCGGGCGCTCAGCGGATAATCAGCACGAAACCGGGCTGCCGCCGTTTGAATCTTGCCATCCTCGGGCATTGCATAATCAACATAACCCCTAAGGCAAGTCAAGGGCGGGCGTGTCTCCGGCAGAAGGTTTGGGGCCAAAGGCCTCGTCGTAGCCCACCACCTTGATTTCGCCCTCACGCTCCAGTTCGGCGAGCGCGTCCAGATGCCGCACGAAATTCTCCTTCGTGTACGCCTTCCAGCCGCCGGCGTCCGCCACCGACACGCCGTGGCTCATCACGTCGGTGCGAAACTCGCCCCGCCGGCGACACGCCGCGATGAACTCGCGTTCGGTGCCTTCGGTGCCCGCGCCGAACTGATGCCGATGGCGCGACATCTCCGTCAGCCCCGCCTCGCGGCAGATCCGCGCGGTGCGCTCGTCGAGATCGGTGTACGGCGGGCAGAAGTACCGCGGCTCCAGCCCGGCCTTGGCCTTGAAAATCCGCTGGGCGCCGAAAATCTCCTCGCGCACCTCGGCCACCTTGCCGGCATTGAGGAGCGTCGTCATCGACTTGTGGCTGCGACTGTGATTGGCGATGATATGGCCGCGCCGCGCCAGTTCCTTCACTTCATCCCAGGTCAGGCAAGTCGGGTCCGTGCCGACCAGGTCGGTGACGATGCTGAAGACGCCGCGCCAGCCATGCGCCTCCAGCAGCGGCGCCACCAGCGTGAGATGATCCTTGATGCCGTCGTCAAAGGTGAGCACCACCTGCACCGGCTCCTTCGGCGGCGCGGCATTCGCCACCCCCGCCATCAGCGCCGCCACCATCACTGCCATCAATGTCTTCATGCGCTTTTCCTTTAGCTAATTTTAATAATTATAGCATAGCTGCTAAAAGAAGGAGACGACTAGCGACGCCCGCCCCCGTGTCACACCTCCAAGAACGCAAGCTGGCCGCTTTTCAAAACCCGATCCCGTCTACACGTCCAAGAACGCAGTGCGTTCCACCCCATCCTCAACTTCCGCTCCAACTCCAACTAATTAAAATCCCACCCACGACCGACGGGTGCTATTGTGCGATTGCCTGTTGAACCCTCCCGCCCGTTTCCGCGCTTCCGAACATTCGAACGTTCCAAGCAGCGGACGCGCCGCCATTAGCCTTCAAGGCGCTTCACCTGCGCCCTTCAACCGCGCGGCCGAGTTCTTCCTTCTCGGTTTTACGGCGCAATGTCGGCTTCGTCGGGAGCTCCTGCTCGATCTCGTCAGCCCGGGGATGCGCTTTTCATCGAAGACAACCAGCCTCGTTCAGCCATTCCCCTCGACACAGCCACTGGCTGCGTACGCAGGCCACTCTTGGCGCCTGCATCCCCGGGCCTCCTCACTCGCAGGACTCCCGCCCTTCGCCGACCACGCAGGCCGACGCTCCGATGCCTACGGCTGAGGGCATCACTCGCCGCGCTCAGCCTATCAGCTCCGCCTCGTTAAGGCATAGAGAAAGCGCGATACATCAGTAGACTCGCCGCGAAAACCGAAATGAGAATTCATTGCGGAAATTCTTGGCGCGGACACGAGCACGACACAGGGAGGCTGGTAATCGGCAGCAATCATTGAAATGGCTAAGCGGCAGTGGGCGGGAGATTAGGTTGATTTAAGCCGGCTAAGCTTCAAGGGTCGGGTGATTGCGAATGAAGCGAGAGATAGAGCGCAAAAGAAAAATCAACGCTGTGGACCGCTACGAGGAACCTAACTATGACATTTATGATGGCGGGCGCCCAGCGAATGTTGAAAGCGCGTGATGCCTTTCCGTTCCCCACTTCTCGAGAAATGTGGAAAGCCAATACAGGCCTAGCAATCCAGGAGGCGGAGATATATCCTAGCGGCACTTCGGCGCGGAGCGGAGGGACTGCCGCTTGACGGAGGAAGGCGGGGGCGGGGGGCGATGGCGAGCGAAGCGAAGCGGCCGGCGACGGTGCGGCGATTTCGCCGCGAAGGTAGGTGCGAGGTGGGCGAAGCCGTATTCGGCGAGGCCGCATCGCGCCCGCATTCGCGGATGAAAGCGCCGGGAGGAGCCGAACGATGAGCGGCAGCGAGGCTCGACGGCCGGCCCCGGCGACGAACTCGACCAGAGTTGCAAGCGCGACCGATTTGGCGAAAACAAGGCCGGCGAGCAAACAAGAACGAGGCCGCCGCGTAAAGACCGACCCCGAACGCGTATATGTATACGCGGAGCGGGTCGAGGCTTTCAGCGGCGGCCCGTTATTGGCAGCGAGCCGGACGCGCCAAATCGGTCGCACGCTGGAAAGCAAAACCATGCTAGGCCACTTAAGGCCCCTTCAAGGCGCGAAGCCTCAATCAAAAAATCGGCGCCGCGGGCCGCTAAACCTAAAAACGACAGTTGGGCTGGGTCGTTTTAAACACAGAGGCACAGAGACACAGAGAAAGGTTTCTTTTTGATTCCATATGACAGCTTATGGCGTTTCATCAAGAAAATTCCAATTTCACCAAATGGGTGAAAACCCAGTTCGCAGATTTGCCATCATATCTACATAATCCTCTGTGCCTCTGTGTCTCTGTGTTTAAATATCGGTGCGCTGGCAAAATTCAACTGTTAGGTTTACCCACGGATTTTCACAGATTGAAATCTGTGTTAATCCGTGTCAATCCGTGGACGAAACTCAACTACAACAGGCCTTAACGCGTCAAATCTTCTCGCACGTTGACAAGCAAAACAATACTAGGGCCATCTAAAGGCCAATTCCAAGCACGAAGCCACAAACAAAAATCGGCGCCACAGGCCGCTAAACACTTGGATGGACTTTAATTTTCGGCGTCCAGCGGACAAATTTTCAAGCCCGACAAGCATCTAGCAACATTTTTCACGCCATTGCTGGATAAGCTTTTACTGTTCTCATCCACAACCAGCCGCGCATATTCTCTCGACAACCCCTTACCCATTGAACGAAAATCCTTTCTGAACGAAAGCTTAAACCCCCTATTCGTTACTCGGCGATCACAAGGAGCAATGATCAATGTCAAATGACGGTCAGAAATTTTCAGTTCCGAGGCACAATCCCAACTTATGATTTCGCCATATTCACTTACTTTGCCTTCCGATTGGCCATTTACCCAATAGACAAAGCGCGACCCCGCCTTCTTAAACACGAAAACGACATTAGTTCCTGTGTAGATAACTGAATCAAAAAACAACGCCAAGTCATTCTCCGAAACACTTTTCTTGACTACACCCTCAGAAGCAATGCCATAAGCACATGACATAATTGCCATTAACAGAACAAGATTTCGAACTAAAGCTACCCTCACAAGCGCCCCCTTCCTATTGCCCGACAACTGGGCCAAACTGATTATTATGTTGACACCCAGGATTCGCCCAATCTAGATTGGGATAAATCGGTATCAATCGTTGCATTTCAACTTTTCGACAGCGAACTTCATTATCCCCATACGCGTGATAAGACCCACTAAGCCTGTAAGTATCTGGGTCATTTGGATTCGTAGACATCCCATCTAGGGTTCCTTCTGCCGACGTAGGAATTCCATCACCATCAGAATCACCACCTTGTCCACTAAATTGACCATAGATATGAATATGATGCAACTCATGTTGTATCGTTTCTGCAACACACTCAATACCTTTGCCATGTCCAGCAACAACAACAGAACCATATTCTGTTGTCCCTGATATATACGTCTCTGGACCTGAATTATTCTCTGCGGCCAAAGCCCCAAGTCGTATCATACTATCTATCGATGGCTGAGTATATCCGTACACATCTATATCTTCATAGTAGCAATATTGATCAATCCCACAAACACCTCCTTCACGCCAATAGTAAAACCAATTTGGACAACCTGCACATGTAGAACATTCCGGATGATTTGTCCCTTTCTTTTGAAAAAACACCTCGAACTCCTGTGTCAATGAAACACCATTACAAGTGAAAACTACCGTTTTTCGCCCGAAACCGCTATTGTGAATTGGATAACCACAATAAGTTGCCTGTGCCGTAAAATCCGAACGCGACACCGAATCCTGTCCTTCAACAGTTCTAGAAGTAGAATATCCGCCAACATTACTGGCAGACCATGTCATTATTGCCCCAGAAATATTTGGAAGAGAGAACATTCCTTGCAGATTTAGCCCATTTGGCAATGCAGGCTTAACCTCAACCCGCAACGGCAAAATTAAACTTGAGGTTATATCATCATAAGTAAATTCATTTTGACCAACACCCGGTAATGATTGCGGCGAATCAACTGGATCTCCCGCAGGCATAATAAACTTAAAATCAAGTACATGTAAAATCGCTGTTTTTCCCTCTGCAACATTACCTCCTCCAAAACTGTCATCCGACTGTTTTGTACATTCATGAACATGTGTAGTTAACAATCCATCCACATTCTCTGCAATCCACCCATTGCCAACAATCAATTCATTTCCAGGAATCCTAACATTAGAATAATTAGAATATGTCTGACCATTCGGAAGCCCGTCTATCTTAGCCTGCCAGCAATACCACGGAGCGCTGTCATCATTATGCCCATCACAATTCAACCAACGCATAGAAAGCCGATAAGAATTTCCCTTCCTTAACCTTTTTATAACATTCTGCGACACCGCTGGCGCACCCATCGTTATACGCAATGTCCGATAATCCAATGGACCTATTCCGACAATAACCATCTCCCACGCAGCCCAGTCCCCATAAATATTGAAAGTCAAATCCCTAAACTGGGAAATCTCCGGCGCCACTCCAGCATCCGACGAGTCCACAGGATTGGACCCGCCAGCAACTTCAGAGGAATCGGATACACCATCTCCATCGGAATCTTCAACATTCGGATTGCAACTGTTTTGATATTCATCAATATTCTGAAGGCCATCGCCATCAGGATCCCCTGTTGAACCATCATTACCGACACTAGTCAACGGATTTAATCCATAATCATATTCCCATTTGTCTGGTAGGCCGTCGCTGTCACTATCTAAACGCATTGGATCCGTGCCGAAGAGATGCTCTTCGAAATCCGAAAGCCCATCGTTGTCCGTATCGGCCGACTCCGGATCTGTCCCCAGACGCAGTTCCGCCGCATCCGGCAGTCCGTCCGCATCCGAATCGTCGTCAAAATCCATCGGATCCGTCCTGAATCGAACGGTCTCGTCGTAATCGGAAAACCCGTCGCCGTCGCTGTCAGCGGAATTCGGATTCGTGCCGCTGCCAATCGTAAATTTGATCCTGCGCATCGACGCGAACGACTCCGCCGCCGGCCTCCAGGTCAAATTGTAATATCGCTCGCCCGCATGGACCGGGCCAAGCATCGGGCACTGAACGCCGATGGTCGGGTTCCGCCCCGCGAAATACGACGCCGGATCCATGGCCCGATAGGTGAGGTAAAGCACATTGGGCTCCCCGGCAGGAAGCACCAGCTGAAACGAAAACAAGTGCCGATCACCAGTATACACGTCATTCTCAAAGCCGATATTGGAGAAGTCAACGACGCTGGCCTCGCCGCTGGGCAAAGTTGCGGAGCCATAAGTCACACGCGACCCCCAAGCGCCGGATCTGACATACAGGTTGGCACCGAATCCGGCAATCGCGACATGCCCCTCGCTCAGGGCCGTAGCCGCCAGCGAAGGCGGAGAAAAGAACGTCCCCAGATACCACCATGTCGGCCAGTCCGGGTTAAGCAGATAGATGACGCCGTCAGTGCACACCCGAATCTGCGTATAGGTTATGCCGTTGACCGTATAGGGGCAGGGCAAGTCAACGAGGAAATTTCCCATGCCGTCATCCAGCGGAGCCGACCAGACGTCATGCGCGTTGCCTTTCTGCACCCAACAGGTTTCGGCTGGAGACATGACTTCCACCGCACCGATTTCGGCGCCGTCGGGAATACCGTCGGCATCCGTGTCCGTCTCGACCGGACTCGTACCCATTCCGACCTCCTCGCCATCGCCGATACCATCGCCATCCGAATCCGACGAATCGGACGACGTCATGGAAACCAGCCGTTCAAACGCATCGCTCAACCCGTCGCCATCTGAATCGGTCTGATCGGCCGCAAGGTAAAACGCGGAAGTTTCCATCGCGTTTGTCGGCAAGTCTGCAAACGCCAGCTCGACGACCGCATTCGATCTCACCTCGGAAACATCGATCTGCGCCAGCCGCCACCAGCCGTTCGAGGCCAGTCGCCAATGTCCGTACAAGTCGACAAAATCATTGGTGAAGCGACAGCCGTAAGGCCACGCCAGACCCAAGGCAACCGACGCCTCGCCCTTTTCGATTCCCCAGAAGCAAAGGTTCGTGACCGGGGGGAAGTTCGTTGGCACCGAATGCCCGACCAAGTCGGCCGCCGTCGGCAGCAGCGTTGGCGGCGGAGCCATACTCAATCGTGGCGGCAGAGCATCCCCGTCATCGCCGCCAGTCCCCTTGGTCGCGCCATAACGGACGAACCCTCCAATGCAGCAGAGCAAAAACACCGCCTCGAATTTAGGCAGGCGAACTATCCGCGTAATTTCGCAAAGCGGATAAATGCCGCGTTCGTGAAGAACAAGCAACAGACTAAGGAAAAACAATCCGCCGGCCACTACGACCAGAGACCACACCCACCAGGAGACATCCGGAAATCCTACCATAAGACACACTCAAGGCTTGTTGCGGTAATTCTAGCATAATTCCGCCCTCTTGCGGCACCTCGCCACGAAGACAAATTCATCGGGAAATTCAGTGCGGAAATTCTTGGCGCGGCGCTGGGTGGCTGGCAAACGACTGCAATCATTGAAATGGCTAAGCGGCAGTGGGCGGAAGATTGGGTTGACTTAAGCCGGCTAAACTCTAAGGGGCGAGTGATTGCGAATGAGGCGAGAGATAGAGCGCAAGAAATCGGCGCCGCGGGCCACTAAGAAGAAGCGGCGACCAACGAATTTATCCACGGATTTCACGGATTTTCACGGATTGAATCTTATCCGTGTTAATCCGTGTTAATC
>JAZLMR010000085.1:0-15632 GCA_045598785.1 Kiritimatiellia bacterium | reverse complement strand
CGACCGACGACCGACAAGCGACATCCGACGACCGACGACCGTGGGCGATGTCGAGCGAAGCGCCAAGATCGCCTGGCGAATAGCTCAGCGATTTCAAAGCGCGATGCGCCAGATAATCGCCGCGGAAGTCGGATGTCGGTCGTCGCTAGTCGGTCACGCCGCGGAAGTCGGATGTCGGTCGTCGCTAGTCGGCTCGACGGTCGCAAGGACAAGCCACCTCAAAGCCCCATCCAAGCGCGAAGCCATAAACAAAATCGGCGCTAAGAAGAAGCGGCGACCAACGAATTTATCCACAGATTTCACGGATTTTCACGGATTAAATCTTATCCGTGTTAATCCGTGTCAATCCGTGGACAAAACTCAACTACAGGGAGCCGGACGCGCCAAATCTTCTCGCACGCTGGAAAGCAAAGCCACCCGAAGCCATCTAAAAGCGAATTAAAGGCGCGAAACCACAAGCAAAATCGACGCCGCAGGCCGCTAAAAGGGAGACGCGACTAGCGATACGCCGCGTCGAGGACGCCTCGCCCCTTAAGGCCGGCTGCCGACGGCGACGGGGATGCCGCTGCGACCGCGGATGTTATGCTCGATTTCAAACCGGAAGTCTTCGTCATCGCCCAGATAGGCATAGGCCACATAATCACCGGGTGCATACGGCATCAAGACCGTATCGTCAAAAGTCTTATCGTCAAACATCGTCTTGATGTCCTTGCCGCGCACGGAAAGATTCACCACCCGCCTGGCCCCGGGGCAGCGCTGAAGCAAATCCGCCGTCGGCTCGAACGCGGCGGCGTCGCCGACATAATAGGCGACCGGCTCGCCGTTCGGGAAATCGGGCTCGACCGCCTTGCCGTCGACTGTAAGCCCAACCACATTGCGCGCCTCGTTCGGCGCCTGCACCTTCTTGGCGTGCACGTTGCTCAAGGAGATGTTTTCAAACGGGCGCTCCCAGTCGCCCTTGACATAGTAGTCGTAGCGGGCGGATTCGGCCACGACATTCTCCAGGCGAATGTTCCGGATCTGCGTGCGCTGCACTTCGCGGTCCGGGAAGCGCGTCCACTCGTAAAGCGTCCCCGCAAACATTCCGAAAAGCGACTCGCGGGCGCGGTCGATGCGGACATTGCGGACCGTGACATTTTCAACGACGGCGCCCCGTCGGCGGTTGGTCTTGATGAAAATGCACTTGTTGCAAGTCCGCGCCGTGCAATTCTCCAGGTAGACGTTTTTGATGCCGCCGGAGATTTCACTGCCGATGCCGAGCAGCGTATGCCCGTTGTCGCTGTCGAGCGTGCAATTGCGAATTACCACATTCTCGGTCGCCCGCGCCAGCCGCCGCGCGTCTTCGTTCCGGCCCGACTTGAGCACAAAGCCGTCATCGCCCTGATCCAGCTTGCAGTTCTCGATCAGCACGTTCCGGGTCATCTCCACGTCGATGCCGTCAGTATTGGAACCGTGCGCGCGGATATCAAGCCCGCGGCAGACCACATCGTCGCAGTGATAGAGATGAACGGTCCAGAACGGCGAGTTGCGAATGGACACCCCTTCCAGCCGCACGTTGCGGCAACGGTTGAACTGAATGAACTGCGGCCGCAGATTCGAGTCGGGATAATCGGTAACGCGCCGCTCGGCGACCGGCACGCCGTCCGCGCCCCACTCGTAAAGCCGCCGCCGCGACTGACCGGCGCCGCCGCGGTTGGGGACCCAGCGCTTCCAGAGCGTATCGTCAAATTCGCCGGCAAACGCCCGCAGCGTCCCCGCGCCGGTAATAGCCACGTTCTTGAGCTCGTGAGCATAAATGAGCGGCGAATAGTTGTAGCATTCAATGCTCTCCCAGGAAGTAAAGACGACCGGATAGTCGGCGGGATCGGTCGTGAACTGCAATTCGGCGCCGGCTTCCAGGTGCAAATTGCAATTCGCACGGAAATGTACGGCCCCGGTGAGCCAAGTGCCCTTCGGCACCACCACCCGGCCGCCGCCCTCCGCGCTGCATCTGGCCATGGCCGCGGCAATCGCCGCCGTGCACTTGGACCCGTCGGGCTTGGCGCCGAAATCGGTAATCGGATAATCGCAGTCGCGAAATTCGGGCTGCCGGATCGGCGACATCGGAAACGGCGCGGAGTCGACGAACGCCGCCGGCGCAAAGAGCTCGGCCACCTTCAGGCGCCGGGCGACGGCATCCGCCAGGAAGAGCCGGGCAAAGCACTCCGCGCCCGCCGTAATCGGATGGGTGATGTCCTGCGAAGGCTCGCCGTCCTTGCCGCGGCGCATGCCGGTCGAAATCTCATAGCACTTGAGGCCCTCGGCCTTGCCCAGCCGCAGCAGCTCCCGGCGCGTCAGTTCGAACATGTCCACGAATTCGCACCCGAGCTCTTCTGCGAGCTCCCGCATCGACTGTGCATAGGAGCCTAGGCAGACGCCGTCCGACTGATGGGTGGCGTCCAACAGCGACTGCCCGTCCGCCGAGTATTCGGCGCGGCGAATCGGCGACATCAGCACCGGCTCGGCCCCCTTGGCGCGAATCTGCCGGACCCAGTCGCGGACGATGGCCTTGAACGCGACCTTGGGGTCGGTCCAGCGATGCTTGCGGTAATGCTCGGTGGACCGCTTCTGGTCGTTGTGGCCGAAGGCGATGGCCACGAAATCGCCGGGCTCGACGTTCATAATCACTTCCGTCCACCAGCCCGCATCGATGAAGCTGCGCGAGGAGTGACCGCTGCGGCCGACATTGTGGACGCGGTTGCCGGCTTTCATATACGACTCCAGCTGCGAGCCCCAGCTGGCATAAGGCCAGCCGCTGCGATCGTCCAGAGTGGAATCGCCGGCGAAATGCAAGGTCGCCGCCAGCAGTACCGAAATCATCGCCGTCATCATCTTCTTAATCTCCTTACCACTTAAAGTTTACCGTCGTACCGTCCGGTAGCCGCAGCCCCTTCACCTCGCCGCCACCCCCCAAGCCATCATCGTTTTCTTCTTCACTCCCTAATCAACGACATGCCGACTTGATCGACGGCGAAAGCATAGAACTTGGAATAGCGCGAGGGCGGATTTCGCTCCAGCACCTCGCGAATCCGCCGGGCATCCGCGACGCTCTTGGCCAGGATGTACATGAAGCCGCCCCCGCCGGCGCCCGCCAGCGAGACGGCCGCCGTGTAGGGGCGAATGGCGTCGATGATGTCGTCGACCTTCTCGTTGGTCGAACCGGCGTCCAGCAGCTTCTTGTCCTGCCAATAGGAATTGACGCATTCGGCAAAATCCTTCAGGTCGCCGCGACGGATGGCCGCCGCCGCCCGCTTCGCCCCGTCCTTGACGCTGGCGATCAGGATCTTGCCGAAATTGTGCGGGTTGACCGCATA
The DNA here is from genome assembly GCA_045598785.1 of Kiritimatiellia bacterium. Lineage (GTDB taxonomy): Bacteria > Verrucomicrobiota > Kiritimatiellia > RFP12 > UBA1067 > UBA1067. The sequence continues at coordinate 12,279 of JAZLMR010000085.1, read as the reverse complement.
AAAGCCCAGCACTCGCCGCAGCACGTTGCGCGCCATGCGCTTCTGACCGGTAAAATACAGGAACGAGCGCTTCGCGAGCTCCTGCTGAAACCGAGCCGGCACCTTGAGGTAGTCGACCTTAATCTGCTGCGGTTCGCCCGGCTTGGACGTCAGCAGCTTGACGCCCGGCGTCATGCCGGCAAACTGGTCTTCCCAGCCGCCGCCAGTGCGCATTTCCTGCTCCAGCCGCAGCGTCAGCTCACCGACCCGATCGACATCCACCTCGCCGATCAGCGCCGCGATCGTCGTCGCGCCCAGGATCGACGAAGTGCCCATGCCGCTGCCCTTCGGCAGTTCGGCCGAGATTTCAATGTCCATGCCGCGCGAACCAAATTCAAAGCCAGTTACGGTCAGCGCGCTCTTGACAAGGCAGCACCAGTCGTGCGGATCGTGATGATCGGCAATCTCCGCCGCCGACTTGAGAAGCCGCTTCTTGCCGAGGTCGCGGGAGATGACCTTAACCAGCCGATCCCGCCGCGGCCGGATGGTGACGGAAATCGGCCGCTGCCCGTCGAGCGTCACCGCCGCCGCGAGCACCGCGCCCCCTTCGGCATAGCAAATCGGCGGCGTATCCGACCAGCCGCCGGCGAAGTCGATGCGCACCGGCGAAGTGACCTTGATCACCCGGTTTGCCGCTTCCGCCCGCGTCGCCAGCAGTCGCGAATGATTGACTTGCTTCATCTTGTCCCCCAGCCCGTGCCGTTCCCAGAGCCCGTCGCCCTTAAAATTGTCGGTCAGCCGATATTTGAGATGAAACCACTGGCGGGCGCCAAGCGGTAGCGACGTAAGGCATTCGCCCCGCGCCAAGTCGATTGGGCCATAGCTGGCGGGGACGTTGGTGACGATGTTGTCACCTTCGAGCCGCCCGAGCGGAGCCGCCACCCCGTCAACCAGCCGCCCGTCGCGACCCAGCTTCCGAAGCAACTCTTCGCTGGAACCGATGTGGAATAAATCGCATTTCGCCACCGTGCACACCGAAAACGGCGCCAGCCCTCCGAGAAGCAGTTGCAGAAACTCCTCGTAGATGTCGCCGGCGATCGGCAGCTGGCGCATTTTGGCGGCTGTCACCCAGTCGAAATGCAGAATGCCGGTATCGATCAAAAACTTCCCGCGCCAGACTTGCGGCTTCTGCAAAAAGCCCGTCACCGGCTGTAACGCCCGCCCTTCCGCCTTCACCTGATAGACGCCATGTCGCCGGGCCTGCCACGGGCCGTCAGGATAGGCGACCCCGGTAACACCGCGGGCGGCGAACTTCACCCGCGCACTGTCCAGGTAGGGAATCACGTCGCCGCAGCAGACGGTCACGCCGGCTTTCGCCGGAAGCTTCGCCATCTCCTCGACAATATGGTCGAGCATCGGCCGCCCGTCACGCATCGGGACGAACGCCTTGCCCATGGCCGCGTAGCCGGGCGTGCGCCGGGCATCGCCGCCGGAATGACAAATGAGCACTCGGGCCCGGGCGGGCAACGCTCGCCGAGTCAGCAGCCGCAGCACATTGACGGTCGCCCCCAGCGAGCCGACGCGCCGGTCGCCGGGATCCGGCACGACCAGAAAATTCCGCCGGCCTTGCAGCTGCGCACGATAGCCCTGCGCCTGCGCCGCATTGGCCGCCGTCACCACGATCAAGTCAAACATCCGCGCTGTCCTCAGTCGATCTTAAAGGTCTGGCCCGGCATCGGCGCGACCGCATTGGCGAGCCCATGCTCCTTCATCAGCTCCACCATCGCCGTCACCTTCTCCGGCTCGCCGTGCACCGCAAAGGCATGGCGGACATTGTCCTTGACCTCGTCCAGCCACTCGGTGAGTCCGGCGCGGTCGGCATGAGCGGAAAGCGCGTTGATCACCTCGACCTGGGCCTTGAGCTCGACCTCTTCGCCGAAGATCCGCAGCGGATTCTTTTTCTCGACGATCCGCCGCCCGAGCGTGTTCTCCGCCTGAAAGCCGCAGATGAGGATGATGTTGTCGGGATCCTGCACGCAATGCTTGAGGTGGTGCAGGACGCGACCGCCCTCGCACATGCCAGAAGCCGCAATGATGATCATCGGCCCCGGAGTCTCGTTCAGCGCCATCGACTCTTCGGGCGTACCCACGAAGGTCATGCCCGGATACTCAAGCGGATCCTTGCCTTCGGCCAGCATCTGCCGCGCCTCGTCGTTGTAGACCTCGCGATGGGCGGCGTAGATGCGCGTCGCCTTCTGCGAAAGCGGCGAGTCAATGTAGACCTTGACCTCGCGCGGAACCTTGCGCTTCTCCCGAAGCTTGTTGAGATAATAGATGATCTGCTGGGTGCGACCGACCGAAAACGCCGGAATGAGCAGCTTGGAATTGTGCCGGTCGATGTACTTGAGATATTTTTCCAGCCGCAGTTCGACATCGTCGGCGCTCGGGTGGAACCGGTCGGCGTAAGTCGACTCCAGGAGCAGGATGTCGGCGCCGGCGGGATATTCGAAATGACGGAGAATCGGCTGATTGGGCTGGCCGAGGTCGCCGGAAAAGAGCAGCCGGTGATTGTGCCCGTGATCGGAGCGGATGTCGAGCTGCACCAGCGCCGAACCGAGGATGTGCCCGGCGTTGAAAAACTCCAGGGTGATGCCGCGGCTGATCTCCCGCGGCTCGTGCATGTGCGTCGGCACGAACAGCTGCATCAGCGCGGTGACGTCCGACTCCTCGTAAAGCGGCTCAAAGAGCTTCTTACCTTCCTTGCGCCGCTTCTTGTTGACATATTCGAGGTCGCGCTTCTGCAGAAAGCAGCTGTCGCGCAACATGATGTCGCAGAGGTCGGTCGTCGACTGCCGCGCGAAGACCCGCCCGCGAAAGCCCTGCCGCACCAGCTGCGGCAAGTTGCCGCTATGGTCGATATGCGCGTGCGAAAGGATCACGTAGTCGATCGTCTTGGGGTCGATCGGCAGATTGCGGTTCTTCTCGAAGGCCTCCTTGCGGTGCCCCTGATAAAGCCCGCAGTCAAGCAGAATCCGCTTGCCGTTGGCCTCGACGAGATGCATCGAGCCAGTGGTAGTCTGAGCGGCGCCGTAAAAGGTGATTCGCATGGCCTAGCCTCCTATCCGGACCTTACGCCCTTCGATCGTATACTTGCCCGAAGCGATGATCGCGAGCGCTTCGGGAAACGCGAGATGTTCCTGCACTTGGATGCGCGCATGCAGCGATTCCGGGGTGTCGTCTTCCAAGACGGGCACGGCCTTCTGCACCAGAATCGGCCCCGAGTCGGTGCCCGCGTCGACGAAATGCACGGTGACTCCCGCCACCTTGCACCCGTAGTCCAGCGCCTGCGTCCAGCTGTGGACGCCCGGAAACGCCGGCAGCAGCGCGGGATGGATGTTGACAACGCGATTGGGATAAGCCGCCAGCAGTTTGGGCTTGACGATGCGCATGAAGCCCGCGAGCACCACCGTATCCACGCCCGCCTGCTTGAGCAGCTCGATGCAACGGTCTTCCGCCGCGCCTTCGAGCTTGGTCTTCCACGGCGCACAATCGAGATACTGGCAGGGAACCCCGTGCCGGCGCGCGCGTTCCAGGATCTTGGCGTCGGGCACGTCGGCCAGCACCAGCTTGATTTCCGCGTCCAGCTGACCGGCGGCGATGGCGTCGACAATCGACTGCATGTTGGAACCGGCTCCCGAGCCGAGCACTCCGAGTTGCAATTTGGCCATGTTATTTCCTCTCCCTGACGATAAACTGCAGCCGATAGACGCCGTCCATAAGCTGATGCTGCGCGTGCGGCTTGGCGCCCCAGCTGTCGTCGCCGCCGACCCCCATCTGCGCGGCATCGATGTTGACGGTCAGATTCTCGCTCTCGCGGATTTCCCACTGATGGCGCACCCCTTCGAGCGCCGACTGCGCATACGGCCAGACGTTGAAGCCGAATGGCGCGTTGACGGCGACGAATTCGAACTTGCCAACCTCCAGCTGCCGACAACCGGTGCGATACCCCTGTTCGCCGGGTTCGATGTAATTGTCGGGGTTAAGCCGCACCGCCGGATAGACGATGCGCCCGGTCCGGGCATCGGCATAGCCCGAGACCTTGGTCACCGTCGCCTGATACTTGCCCAGCATCGCCGCGGTGGCGCGATCGGAATAGTTCTCGTCGGGTCCGAGCCCGAACCACGACACCGTCTCCGTCTTCGGCAAGCTGCAAGTAAGGCCGACCCGCGGAATCGGCGGCAGCCCCTTGGGCACGGTCAAGGTCCAGTCGACGAGCGTCGCGCCGTCTTCGGTCGCCAGGAACTTAAGCTCGCTCTTCACCCCGGCCGGCAGCTGCTGGGTCTCGGTGGCGGTCTTCCAAATCCGGCAGACCTCGTCCATCTTCCAGCCGCGGTCATTGTCGGTCGGCGCCCGCCAGAGATTCAGCTTGAACCCGGGGTTCGCCAGCGGGCCGGTCGTCTTCACCGTCGGCGCGACAAACGGCCGGGCGAAGCCGTCCCAGGCGATCTGCACCCCGCGATGCATGTACCGCAGCTGCACGCTGTCGCCCTTGAAGTCCTTGAGCACGAACTCCTGTTCCCGCCCGGGCGCGAGTTCGCCGAGACTGAAGACGCCCGATGCCGACTCCTTACCGGCGGCATCGTGCGCGGTCCAGCGGCACAGCACGCCCTTCAGCGTGCGCACCTGATAGTCGTTGAGGATCCGAAGCCGGCCGGTGGCGAAATCGAAGGCCAGCGACCGGATGCTCTGATAGGCGTGCTTGATCTCGATGGCGCTCGGATGGGGATTGCGCTCGGCGTCAAACATGCCGTTGCAGTTGAAATTGCCGTCGTTGGGCTCGTCGCCGAAGTCGCCGCCGTAGGCGAGATAAGTGCCTTGCGCGTCCGTCTTCCAAACCGCCTGGTCGACGAAGTCCCAGACGAAGCCGCCCTGGAACGACGGATATTTGCGCACCAGTTTCCAGTATTCCTCGACATCGCCGCCGGAATTGCCCATCGCATGCGCATATTCGCACTGGATCAGCGGCTTGACGGGATTCTGGCTCACATAGGCCTCGACGGCCGCCGGCGACAGGTACATCGGGCAGGCGATTTCGCTTTCCGGCGCCGACCAGTCCTGATTAAAGCCGTATTCGTCGGCAGTGTGTGCGCGCTCGTATTGAATGGGTCGCGTCGCGTCCAGCGCCTTCATCGCCTTATATTCGGCGCGGAAATTGTCGCCGAAGCCCGCCTCGTTGCCGAGCGACCAGAACACGATGGACGGATGGTTGCGCAAGACCTTGACCATGTTGACGCCGCGCTCGACATGGGTCGATTCGAACTCATGACGATGCGCGAGCGATTCCGGGCCGTAGCCGTAGCCATGGGACTCGACATTCGCCTCGCAGCACACCATGATGCCCTCGCGGTCGCAGATGTCATACCACTCCGGCAAGTCTGGATAGTGGCAGGTGCGCACGGCGTTGACATTGTAGTCCTTCATCAGCCGGGCGTCGCGCTCCATGCCGTCGAGCGTAATCGTATAGCCGCCTTCCGGGCTCATTTCATGACGGTTGACGCCCTTCACCAGCAGCCGCCGGCCGTTGAAGTAGACGATGCCGTCCTTGACTTCGACTTTGCGGAAGCCGAACGACACCGCCCGATAGTCGGTGCCGCCGAAAATCCACCAGCCCCACCGGTGCTCGATGGGCGTGATGTAGAGATTGGGCTCTTCGCTGCTCCACAGGCGCACCTCCGGCACGTCCCGCTCCTTGAGCACCTTGCCGTTTTCGTCTCGGACGATGAACTTGCCGCGCTTGAGATCGTCGGAAAGCTGCGTCTCGACGACGAGATCGTAAGGCGCGCGCGGATGTTCCGAGACGAGATAAACCTCGCGGAAGATTCCCGACAGCCGCCAGAAGTCCTGACACTCGAAATAGGTGCCGTCGGAATGCTTGTAGACCTCGACCTCCAGCATGTTCTCGCCAAACCACTTCAGGTAGGGCGTAAGGTCGAATTCGGCCGGCAGGCGGCTGTCTTCGGAATAGCCGACCGCGTGGCCGTTCACGCGCACGAAAAACGCCGAGGAAACGCCGGCAAAATGCAAGATCGTCTTGCGGAAGAACCAGCGCCAGGGCCGCTTGAACTTGGTGGTGTAAAGCCCGACGGGATTGCGGTAGACCGTCGCCGTCCAGTTGGTGTCGGCCGGCGCCTTCATCACCCGCGGCGCATCCTTCTCGATTGGATAGATCGTGTTGATGTAAAGCGGTGGATCGAACGCGCCCTGCAGCTGCCAGCACCCGGGGACCATGAGGGCCGTCTCGCGCTCCCATTCGGCCAGCTCCGGCGACCGCTTCCACTTGAAGTCCCAGCGGCCGTTCAGCGACTGGATCCAGCGCGAATCCGACTTCGGCCGGTCGAGCTGCAGGATGTCGAAGGCGAGCTGTTCGGTTTCGCAGGGGATGGAAATGGCCCGCGCCGGCAGCCGGTTGACGGAATTGACCGCGGGGTCTTCCCAAGGGGCGACCGTCGCGGCGGCAATCAGAAAAAGCGAGGCTATCATTGAGCGTCCTTGATTTTATTGACTAGGTTTTGTTTGCCGACTTCGAATTCCTTCGTGTCGAGCGGTTTGTCGTTCCAGTCGATGAAGGCCTGCTGCAACGCCATGAAGAATGCCCGCACGGCCGGCTTGTCGGCAAACTTGTAGGTGGCGTTCAACGCCTGCTCGACCACCTCGAACATGATCCGCTGGCGCACCACCGGCGTCGTCGCGTCCGTATCGCTGAAGGCGTTCTGCTGCAAATAGACGGCGTCCAGGAACTCGGCCTTGAGATAGGTGGTGAAGTCTTCGATCGAAGTGCCCTCCTCGCCAACCACCTTCATCATCTGCCCGATTTCGTTGCCGCGGCGCAGAATGCCGCGCGCCCGCTCCACGCGGTCCTGCTCGATGACGGAACGATAATGGCTCCAGCTGTCAAGCGGATCGATCGCCGGATAACGCCGGGCGTCGGAGCGCGCGCGGGAAAGCCCGTGGAAGCCGCCGACGACCTTCAAGGTCGCCTGCGTCACCGGCTCGTCGAAATTGCCGCCCGCCGGCGAAACCGTGCCGCCAATCGTGACCGAGCCGATCGAACCGTCTTTCAAAAGCACGCGGCCGGCGCGCTCGTAGAACGCGGCAATGCGCGACTCCAGATAAGCCGGGAAGGCCTCGTCGCCGGGGATTTCCTCCAGCCGCCCCGAAAGCTCGCGCATCGCCTGCGCCCAGCGTGAAGTGGAGTCGGCCAGCACCAGCACGTTCAGCCCCTGCTGCCGGAAATACTCGGCCAGCGTCACGGCGGTGTAGACCGACGCCTCGCGCGAGGCGACCGGCATCGACGAAGTGTTGCAGATGATGATCGTCCGCTTCATCAGCGACTGCCCGGTCTTGGGGTCGGTGATCTCCGGAAACTCCTTGAGTGTCTCCACCACTTCGCCAGCGCGTTCGCCGCAGGCGGCGGAAATCACGACGTCCACCTTGGCGTAACGCGCGGTCGTCTGCTGCAGAACCGTCTTGCCCGCCCCGAACGGACCGGGGATGCAATAGGTGCCGCCCACCGCCACCGGGAAAAAGGTGTCAATCGTCCGCACCGTAGTCTCCAGTGTCTCCGAGGGCTCCAGCCGGTCGCGATAGCATTTGATCGGCACCTTGACCGGCCAGCGCTGGAGCATGGCCACGGGCAGCGCCGCCGGCGCCTTCACCCCGTCGGCCGCCTTCTGCTCGCTGTCGACGAGCTCGGCGATGGTGTCCGTGACCACATAATCGCCCGCCGGCGCCAGCGACTTGACGGTATAGACGCCGCGGAACGAGAACGGCACCATGATCTTGTGACCCGGCATGGTCTTGCCGTCGAAAATCCCCTCCGTCACCCAGCCGAGCGCATCGCCGGCCGTGACGCGCGCGCCGACTTCCGCCGTCGGATGCCAGTCCCACTTGCGGTCACGGGGCAGCCCCGGCAGATACATCCCCCGTTGCAGAAAGTAGCCTGCCGACTGGGAGATCTTGCCCGCCGCTTCGGCCAGTTCGGCGAGCGGATTCTGCAGGCCGTCGTAAACCTGGGCGAGCATGCCCGGCCCCAGTTCGGCCGCCAGCAGTTCGCCGGTAAACTCGACCGGCGTGCCGACGGTGAGGTCGGTCGTCGACTCGAAAACCTGCATGTCGCACTTTTCGCCGCGGACGCGGACGATTTCCGCCATCAGCCGCTTATCGCCGAGGATGGCGTAGCCGACTTCGTTCTGCGCCACCGCTCCGTCAAACTTGACGGTGATCATATTGCCGTTGACGCCCGTGATTTTACCCGTAGTCATCATAGTTTCCATCGCTTAAAACTCCACTTTGGTATCTGCCGTCAGCCGGTCAAAGGCCGCCGACCCCGCAGCGGCGGAAATGGCATCGCGCTTCAACGCCAGCTTCAGCCGAATGGCATAGGTGGCGAGCGCGCCCTTCCCCAGCGGATCGGTCGGCGGCGTCAGCTCGCCGGCCGCATCCCACCACACGCGATCGAGCTGTTCGTCGCGCTCAAGGACATCCTGGACCTGAAAGCACGCCAGCACGCGATTGCGCCAGTAAAGCGAACACCCCGCAGCCTCGCGACGGTAGCGCGCCAGCTTCGTCGCGTCCGTATGCGCAGCGAGCCGCGCTTCGGCCATCGCATTGCGCAACTGGGTTTCGAGATCGGCCCAGGCCGCCGGCAGCTTCACTTCGCCGCCGCAGACCGACTGAAAGCGCACCCAGTCGATCGGTGCCGGCAAGCCGAAGGCCAGCGCCGGCAGGCTGGCGACTATAAAATCGACCGACATCACTTCAGCAGCTTCGCAAGTTCGGGCCGGAGGCGCTGCACGAGTTCGGCGGCAATCGTTTCGGCGGTGAAGGTCTGTTCGATCCGCCCGCCGTCCAGCCGGACCACGAAACCGCGCCCGAGCGTATCGTCGGTGACGATCGTAAATTCCTTTTGCGCCGCCAGCTGCGCCTTCAAGGCCGCGGCGAATTTCGGCGCGGCGACGATTTCGCCGGGGCCGACCAGGTCGACAATGGCGGCCGCGGCCAGCGCCTTCAGCGACGCTTCGTCGGCCAAACTGGCTTCGATGTTTTCCATCAACAGCCCGGCCAGCAGTTTCAGCAGCGACTCCCGCACCGCCAGCACCAGGTCGCGCCCCGCCTGACGAATGGTGGCTTCGGCGCGGGCAACCTGCGCGGCGCTGTCCTGCTCAGCGGCGGCGCGCCTGGCGGCTGCATCGGTTTCGGCGGCTGCGACGATGGCCTTGGCGCGAGTCTCGGCCTCGGCGATTATCCGCCGCGCTTCCGCATCCGCCTTCTCCACGCCCTCGCGATTGATTTTCTCCAACAAGCCCTGTAAATCTTCCATGTCGCTCCCTTTCAATGCCTTATAGGTGCATTATATCACACTATGGCGCCCCTCGGTGCTAATTTCTTCTTGCGCTCGGATATTTCGGGTGCGATTGCTTGCTCGTTGAACCGCTCGGTCGAAAGAACCGACGGTCGACGACCGACAAGCGACGACCGCTGGCGATGAATAGCGAAGCGCTAGAATCGCGCAGAAAAAAGCAAAGCAGAAAAGCCGAGCAGCAGCTTGACGCCGCCTAGTGCTTTTCGCCCAGCGAGGCATCGCGGTAAACGACTTCCGTACGATCCTGACGGGAGACGATCATGATTTCATGGTTAAGGCTTTCGCTGGCGATATACTTGAACTTGCAGACGAGACGATTGCGGCCGGGCTTCAGTTTCAGCGGCCGCTCGACATCGGTCATGCCAAACTCACCCAACCGTTCGCCATTGAGGAAAAGTTCACGCCGGGTGGGCCAGCCGTAGATCCGCCCCGACAGGAGCCAGTCGGTTCCATGCGCGGCGGTGTCGGCGTCAAAATCGCACACCCAGACCGCCGGGCATCCTTTCGGCGACTTCGGCATCCGCTTCGGCCACGCCATCGTCACATAACGCGGATTGAACACCCCCAATCCCCGGCTTGCCTGCCACGCTTCGCCCGCCAGCGGCTTCAGTTCGGTCTCCGACTTCGACAGTTCGCAGAAATATTCGTTGTCAGGGCAGTCATCAAGCGCAATCGGCCCCACCGAAACCACCGTATCGCGCGGCAACCGCTGCTTCTCGGAAGGACGCTTCACCCGCACTTCCGCCCACCGCCGCTCCGGCCGAAGCGCATTCACATAGTCAATCTGCGCCGCCGCATAGAAGTCGCCCTCGAAGAGCCGATCCCAGCCCGATGGCTCGGCGTTCAGCGTCACCACCCGTCTTTCCCCGGCCGCCAGCGCTCCGACATCGACCGTCACCGTGCCCGGCCGATAGACCGAAGGCAAGCGCAAGATGACGCGCACCGAAGGCCAGGCGGCCGCCGTGTCATTCGTGAGCTCCAAAGTGAAGTTTCGCAAGGATGAGTCCACCTTGAGCGCACCTTCCGCCAGCCGCCGATAGGCAACCGGCACCTGCGCCGCGACCGGCAGCGGCGAGAGCCGCCAGTTCCGCGGCGGCCGCGAAAAGCGGAAAAACGGCCCGGTTTCGGCCCCGAGATCGCGCGCGTCCGGACGTTCGACGAGATAAGTCACGTGACGGCCGCAAATCTGCCTGCGGGTGATCCTGGCGTCGTATTGAAGCCGCCGCGCCGCCACCCATTGGTTCTCATTGACGAACCAGACGTCGGGAAGCCGGCTGAGCGGCGTCAGCATTTCCCGCAACCGGAGCAGTCCCTCGTCGGACTGCTGAGTATGGGTGCCGAGCGTGACGTGCGGGCCGAACGGCGAGTTTGAGGCGAGCATCGCATTGGTGGCGGCGCACAGCCCGTCGGTATAGGTCTTGAGATTCGGTTCCTTGTCGTTGGCCCAGAAGTAATGCGAGCCGAACCACTCGCGCGGGCTCAGCGAATAGGTCTCGCACACCTGCTGATTGCCTTCCGGCGAGCTGAGGATTCCCGCGTTGAGGAGCGAGCGCCCGAGGCGAACTCGCGCCTCGTCGTCGGTGGCCATTTTATATACGCCGTGCGGCGTCGTGTAGGCGACGACCGGCGACTGCGAATCGCATTCGAGCTCGACGCGGCATTCCATGATGTCGCGGAACTGGCGAAACGGCAAGAGCCCCGGCTGATGGCTGTGGGTCATCGTGTGGTCGCCGATTGAATGCCCGCGCCGGACGAGCTCGCGCATTACCGGCGGAAACTTCTCGCCACGGCCGCCGTTGAAGTAGAAGGTCGCCTTCACGCCAATCGGATCCATGGCGTTGGCCATGTCAAGATGGCGGAGATTGGAATCGTCCCAGCGCTCGGTGAAGGCCAGGCGCTTGCCTTCGGGCAAGGCCGACACGGTGACTTCGGCGGCCTGCGCGTCCGCCGCGGAGGCATACTCCACTTCCAGCGTCTGCACGGCGGCCGTCGCCGAGAGCGCCCCCGCCATCATTCCAACCATTCCGACGCCTTTAATTCCGCACATCCATCTCCCCTTCCGGTCAAATCACCTCAAACCCCATCCCCTCGCCACCTTGATCAGGCGATTTTCAGCACCTCGCCGACCGACTTGCGCGGCCGTTTCTCCGCCGCCACCGCCGCCTTGCCGAGGGCAATGACGGAAGTCAGCATCTCGTCGTCGGGAATGCCCAGAAGCGCCTTGATCTTCGCAGTGTCGCGCATGCCGAGAATGAGCGAATCCCAGCCGTGGTTTTTCGCCGCCAGGACGAAATAGGCGCTCGCAAGGCCGCAGTCGTACGCGCCCCACATTTCGCCCAGCTCGTTGGCCGCGGCAGTTCCCATGTAGCCGCTCTCGCCCCGCTTGAACGTTACCGCCACCAGTGCCGCGGCATCGGCCGTGTTCGTCACATTAAAACTCGGCAGCGCCTCGTTCCACAGCCGGCCCTTCGCCTCCGCACCGACCGCGGCATAATACCGCGTTACCTCGGTGTTCTTCCAGCTCGGTGCATTAAGCGCCTCGCCGACAATCGCTGCGACCTCCGCCTCGGAGATCTCGCTCGCAACATACTTCCGAACGCTCCGCCGCGCCTCAATCAGTTCCTTGAATTCCATATCATGCCTCCTGTAACACCTCGAAAATGTCTTCTGCGCATTTTCCGTCGGAAAAAATTATATCATATCCTCTGCAACCGCGATGCAATGCCTGCAGCCACGGGGTACGGCCGACGCATCAAAAAACTCTCCTCCCCGCTGACGCGGTGACGAGAGTTTTTTGATGCGTCGGAAGTTTTTCAGCAACCAGCAACCAGCGGACAGCGGCCAATCCGAATGGTCGTGGCGCGGCTTATTTGCCCTTT
>JAZLMR010000084.1:0-13497 GCA_045598785.1 Kiritimatiellia bacterium | reverse complement strand
GGCGCGTCCGTCGATTTTTGTGTCGTCCACGGATTAACACGGATTAACACGGATAAGATTCAATCCGTGAAAATCCGTGAAATCCGTGGATAAATTCGTTGGTCGCCGCTTCTTCTTAGTGGCCCTCGGCGCTGATTTTTTGCGATCTATCTCTCGCTTCATTCGCAATCACCCGCCCCTTGGAGCTTGGTCGGCTTAAGTCAACCCAATCTCCCGCCCACTGCCGCTTAGCTATTTCAATGATTGCAGCCGATTACCAGCCACCCAGCGCCGCGCTCTCGCCCCGCCAAGAATTTCCGCAACGAATTCTCATTTTGGTTTTCGCGGCGAGTCTACTGATGTATCGCGTATTCTCTATGCCTTACCGAGGCGGAGCTGATAGGCTGAGGGCGGCGGAGCCGACAGTCGCACGAGAGGAGCGCAGGGATCGCCCATCGCCTCAGTGGTTCCGCTTGCTGATACGCATTTCGGGGAGGGGAATGTCTCGTTGCGTCTTGTTGACTGACGGGTGGCGATGGCTGCGACTCCCGTAGCGACGGTTCGGGCGAGCTCGTCGGGACGCCGCCCTCAGCCGTAGGCCCGCAGCCGACATTGCGCCGTAAAACCGTGAAGGAAGAACTCGGCCGCGCGGTTGAAGGGCGCAGGTGAAGCGCCTTGAAGGCCATTGGCGGCGCGTCCGCAATTGGGGGCGCAGAAATGGACGGGCGGTTCAACAGGCAAGCAATCGCACCCAACCTGCGGTTTGCTGTCGCGGTTTGCTTGCCGCGAGGGTGCGGAAAATTGTATAATATTCGCCTAATTTGCAAATGGGCATCGGGGTGCAATTGGGGCTATGATCAACATTTCGGAAGTAATTGAAACCAACCGGATGATTCTCGAGGAGAATCTCGATGTCCGCACGATCACGATGGGCATTTCGCTCCTGGATTGTGCGGACGCCTCGCTGAAGCGAACCTGCGACAACATCTATGCGAAGCTGATGCGGCTGGCGAAGCAGCTGGTGAAGACCGGCGATGACATTGGCCGCGAGTTCGGCATTCCGATTGTCAACAAGCGCATTTCCATCACGCCGGCCGCCATCGTGGGCGCGGCGTGCTGCCGGACGCCGAAGGATTTCGTGCGAATCGCCAAAACGCTCGATAAGGCGGCGAAAAAGCTGGGGGTCAATTTCATTGGCGGCTATTCGGCGGTCGTTTCGAAGGGGATGACGCCGGCAGACGAGCTGCTGATCCGGTCGATTCCCGAGGCAATGGCGGTGACTGAGCACCTTTGCTCGTCGGTCAACGTCGGCTCGACCAAGACCGGCATCGACATGGATGCGGTGCGGCTGATGGGCGAGATCATCAAGGCGACGGCCGAGCGGACCCGGGCGCGCGATTCGATTGGCTGCGCGAAACTGGTGGTGCTTTGCAATGCGCCCGACGACAATCCCTTTATGGCGGGGGCGTTTCACGGGGTGACCGAGGGCGACGCGGTCATCAACGTGGGCGTCAGCGGCCCCGGGGTCGTGAACTATGTGCTCAAGAACCAGTGCCGCGGCGAGTCGTTCGAGGTGCTGTGCGAGGCGATCAAGAAGACGGCGTTCAAGATCACGCGCGTCGGCCAGCTGGTGGCGCAGGAGGCGTCGAAGCGGCTGGGAGTGCCGTTCGGCATCATCGACCTGTCGCTGGCGCCGACACCGGCCGTGGGCGATTCCGTCGCCGACATCCTCAAGGAGATCGGGCTCGAGCATCCCGGGGCGCCGGGGACGACGGCCGCGCTGGCGCTCTTGAACGACCAGGTCAAGAAGGGCGGCGTGATGGCCAGCTCCTATGTGGGCGGGCTTTCCGGCGCGTTCATTCCGGTCAGCGAAGACCAGGGCATGATTGACGCGGTCAACGCGGGGGCGCTGACGATCGAAAAGCTGGAGGCGATGACTTGCGTCTGCTCCGTCGGGCTGGACATGATCGCCATCCCCGGTTCGACGCCGGCCGCTTCGATCAGCGGCATCATCGCCGACGAGGCGGCGATCGGCATGGTCAATCAGAAGACCACGGCGGTGCGCGTCATTCCGGTTGCGGGCAAGAAAGTCGGCGACACGGTGGAGTTCGGCGGGCTGCTGGGGCATGCGCCGATCATGAAGGTGTCGAAGTTTTCCTGCGCGCCGCTGATTGCGCGGAAGGGGCGCATTCCCGCGCCGATCCATTCGTTTAAGAACTGAAGGAGGTTAAGATGAAGGCAATGATGCTGGGAGCGGGTTTGGTGGCGGCGGCGACGGCGTTCGGTTCGCTGCGGGCGGTAACGCCGATTGCCTGGGAGCGGGGCGATACCAATTGCTGGCAGCAGGTGCGTCATCGCGAGAAGCTGCAGCAGGTGGCGGCCGGCGGCGCCAAGGTGGTGTTCATCGGCGACTCGATTACCCATTTCTGGGAGACGAACGGCAAGTTGCAGTTGCAGAAGTATTTCTCCGACGGCGACTATAGGATGCTTGACCTCGGCACTAGCGCCGACCGCACCGAGCATGTGCTCTGGCGGCTGGTGGAGGGCAAGGAGCTCGACGGCTACGAGGCGAAGGCCGTGGTGCTGATGATCGGCACCAACAATACCGGGCATCGCCATTATTTCGAGGAGCCGGATCGCGAGACGCCGATCGACACCATTCTCGGCATCAGCGAGGTTCTGCGGGTGATTCGCGAGAAGCAGCCCCGGGCGAAGGTGGTGCTGACGTCGATCTTTCCGCGCGGTCACGATGATGATGACGACTTGCGGCGGCGCAACGACGTCGTCAACCGCGAAATCTGCAAGCTTGCCGACGGCAAGGATGTCTTCTGGTGCGATTTCAGCGACCAGCTGCTGACGGCCGACGGGGTGCTGCTTCGCTCGGTGATGCCGGATCTGCTGCACCCGGGGCGATACGGTTACGAGGTCTGGGCGGCGGCGGTCAAGCCTTATCTCGACTACGCGCTTTCGGACGGCCGGCTGCCGGCGCCGCCGAACCGCTTTGCGAACCGCATTCGGCGCGGCGCGTTTCGCGGTCCCGATGTGACGGCGCTCAATCCGACCACCCGCTTCGAGGCGCGGTGGCAGCCGGGCGGTCGGCGCAACTGGTGGGCGGAGCGGCTGTTGCAGCATCGCACGCAGATCGTCGACTCCAATCGTGAGTTCGACCTGGTGATGCTCGGCGATTCGATTACCCATTTCTGGGAAACGGCGGGCACCGTTGCTTACGCCGAATTGACGAACGCCTATTCGGTGCTCAATCTCGGCTATTCCGGCGACTGCACGCAGAACGCGATCTGGCGGGCCGAGAATGGCGAGTTTGACGGCTATCGGGCCAAGTGCGTCATGGTGATGATTGGCACTAACAATTCGAGCTTGCGGTATGCGCCGGCGGATACGGCGAAAGGGGTGGAGCGGCTGCTGGCGGTTATCGCCGAGAAGCAGCCGCAGGCGAAGGTGCTGCTGTTGCCGGTCTTTCCTCGGGGGGCCTCGCCGGAGGATCCGGTGCGGAGGCGGAACGACGAGCTGAACCAGCTCCTCGCCCGGTATGCCGACGGCCAGCGGGTTCGCTGGGTGGATTTCAATGCGAAGTTCCTGGACGCGCAAGGCGATGTCCGCTGGGCCATGTCGGATCGGCTGCATCCGAACCAGGAGGGCTATGCGCAGGTCTGGTTGCCGGCGGTCAAGCCCTACCTGAAGGACATTGTCGGCAAATGATCCGCATTGTCAATGGCACGGTGGTCGATGGAACCGGGCGGCCCGGTTTTGTCGGCGAAGTGTGCGTTGACGGCGATCGAATTGCGGAAGTCGTCGCCTCGGGGCCGGTCAAGGTCGAGGCCGGCGAGGCGCAGGTCATTGATGCGAGCGGGTGCCTGGTGACGCCGGGCTTCGTTGACGCCCATGCGCATTCCGACGCCTATCTGATTCTCGAACCCGATGCGCCGTCCAAGCTGACGCAGGGCATTACGACGGAAATCAACGGGCAGTGCGGCGGCAGCGTCGCGCCGCGTTACGGCGAAGCGCGGCTGTCGTCGGATTGGGCGGCGCTTTTGGGTGAGCGGCTCAACTGGCGGTCGCTGGCCGAGTATCGCGCGGAACTGGAGCGGGCGCGACCGGCGCTCAATACGATTCAGTTCATCGGGCACAACACGTTGCGCTCTTCGGTGGTCGGCTATGCGGGCCGGGCGGCGACGCCGGACGAACTGCGGGCGATGAAGCGGCTGCTGGAAGCGTCGCTGGACGAGGGCGGCTGGGGGCTGACGACCGGGCTCGTCTATCAGCCGGGCAAGTATTCGACGCCGGCGGAAGTGACGGAGCTGGCGAAGGTGGCGGCGGCGCACGGCGGCTATTATGCGACGCACATGCGCTCGGAGGGCGACCGCATCGAGGCGGCGATCGACGAGGTGCTGGAACTGGTGCGCGCGACGGGCATTCGCGCCGAAATCTCGCATCTGAAGACGAGCGGCCGGGAGAACTGGCCGAAGCTCGACCGGGTTTTGGAGAAGCTGGAGGCGGCGATTGCCGCCGGCGAACTGCTGGGCAGCGACCGCTATCCCTATTGCGCGGCGGGCACCGACCTGGACATCGTGTTTTCGGATTGGGCGGGCGAAGGCGGTGCGCCGGCGGAAATGCGGCGGCTCGGCGATCCGCAGCTGCGCTCAAAGATCGTGAGTGAAATCAACGCCTCGGCGCGCGACTGGTCGACGGTGATGGTCGGCGGCACTTGGTCGGAGGCGACGCGGCAGTATTCCGGTAAGACCGTGGCCGAGATCTTGGCGGCGGGCGACGCGGCCGGGACGCCCGGCGAACTGATCTGTTCCATTCTCGAACAGGACGGGTGCAAGACGGGCGGCTTTTTCTTCGGCATGTCGGAAGCCAATCTCAAGAAGATCTATTCGCGGGAATGGATTGTGCCCGGCTCGGACGCTTCGCTGCGGGCGCCTTGGGGGCCGCTCGGCGCGGATCATCCGCACCCGCGCGCCTATGCGACGATGCCGGAGTTCTACCGGCGGGTGCGGGAACTGGGCTTTTCGCGCGAGGCGACGGTTGCCCGGATGACGTCGGTGCCGGCGGCGCGCTTCGGCATCCGGGGCCGCGGTCGGCTGGAGCGCGGGGCTTTCGCCGATCTGGTCGTCTGGAAGGAGTCCGAGTTCAAGTCTCGTTCGACTTTCGCGGTTCCGCATCAGTTCTGCGGCGGCGTGAAGCTCACGATGGTGAACGGAACCGTTCCCTATCGCGAAGGTAAGTTTACCGGGCAGCGCGGAGGAAGGCTGTTGGAGCGATGAAGACGATCGTGGTGATTCCGACTTATGACGAGCGGGACAACGTCCGGAAAATGGCCGCGGCGGTGCTGGCGCAGTCGCCGGAGCTGGAGTTGCTGTTTGTCGACGACAATTCGCCTGACGGCACCGGTGCGCTCATTGAGGACCTGCGGCGGACGGAGCCGCGCATCCATTGCCTGCACCGGGAGCGCAAGGAAGGGCTGGGCCGCGCCTATGTCGCGGGGTTCGCGAAGGCGCTGGAGCTCGGGGCGGAGCTGGTGGTGCAGATGGACTGTGATTTCTCCCACGATCCCGCCGACCTCGGGCGACTGGTGGCGGCGATGACGACGCCGGCGGCCTCGGGCGAGCTGCCCGCGCTGGTCATCGGCTCGCGCTATGTCCGCGGCGGCGGCACTCCGGGCTGGCCGTTCCGGCGCTGGCTGATTTCCCGGCTGGGCGGGCTCTTCATCCGCATCGTCACCGGCATGAAGGTGAAGGACCCGACCGGCGGCTTCAAGTGCTGGCGGCGATCGACGCTGGAGCGGATCGATTTCCGCACGGTGGCGTCGGCGGGCTATTCCTTCCAGCTGGAGATGAACTACCGCACCTGGAAGTCGGGCGGGCGGATCGTCGAGCTGCCGATCCGCTTCACCGACCGCACGCGCGGATATTCCAAGATTACGCCCGGCATCGCGACCGAGTCGATCCGCATCGCGCTCCGACTTCGCTTTGCCTCATAACTTCTAGTCTTTAACATGAAAACCAAACCGCTCTTTATTGTAATCTCCGCGCCTTCCGGCTGCGGCAAGTCGACTTTGATCGACATGGTCTTGCAGGAATACTGCGACATCGTCTATTCCATCAGCTGCACTACGCGAGCGCCGCGCGGGGAGGAGGAAGACGGGCTCGACTATCATTTCAAGACCAAGGAGCGGTTCGAGGAGCTGATCCGGGAAAATGCCTTCATCGAATACGCGAAGGTGCACGACAACTACTACGGCACGCTCAAGGGGCCGATCGAGGAAGTGCTCGCGGAAGGCAATTCGATGATTCTCGACATCGACGTCCAGGGCGCGGCGAAAGTGCGCGAGTACGTGTGGTCGCTGCCGAACACCGATCCGCTCAAGATCGGCTATGTCGACATCTTCATCCTGCCGCCGTCGATGGAGGAGCTGCGCGCTCGGCTGGAGGGGCGCGGGACGGATTCGCCGGCGACAATCGAGAAGCGGCTGACGAATGCCGAAGGCGAAATCGCGCGGGCCGACGAGTATATGTTCAAGGTCACCAACGACGATCTGGCGATCGCCTACAAGCGGCTCTGCGATCTCATTGATGCGTTGAGCGGACGGATGTGAGCTTATGACGCTGACTGAAAAGCTGGTGGGGCTGATTCGGGACACGAGTTCCCGGCTGCCGGAGGATGTGACTAGGGCGCTTAGGGCGGCGAAGCGGCGGGAAGCCCAGGGCTCGCCGGCGGCCGTCGTGCTGGGAACGATTCTTGACAACCTGGCGCTGGCGGAGCGGCAGGCGACGCCGCTTTGCCAGGACACGGGAACGCTGACCTTTTTCGTCTCTTCCAAGTTGCGGCGGCGAGTCACGCCGGCGGTGGTGAAGCAGGCGGTCAAGCTGGCGACGGAGCGCGGCTATCTGCGCAAGAACTGCATTGACGCGGTGACCGGCTTTTCCTATGACGACAATTGCGCCGAGGGGGCGCCGGTGATTCATTATGTGGAAGACGGCCAGTCGGCGGTGACCTTGCTCATGAAGGGCGGCGGCTCGGAGAATATGTCGCGTCAGTATTCGCTGCCGGACGCGGCGCTGGGGGCGGGGCGCGACCTCAAGGGGGTGCGCAAGTGTTTGCTGGATGCGGTCGCCAAGACCCTGGGCTACGGCTGCGCGCCGGGCATCCTCGGCGTCTGCATTGGCGGCGACCGGGCGACGGCCTATGCGGTGGCGAAGGAGCAGCTGCTGCGGCCGCTGGGGGCTGAGGGGGCGGCGACGGACGCCGCCTTGCGGAAGCTGGAGCGGCAGTTGCTCAAGGACGCGAACTCGCTGGGCGTCGGGCCGATGGGGCTGGGGGGCAAGACGACGCTGCTGGGCGTCAAGATCGCCGCGCGGCCGCGGGTGCCGGCTTCGTTTTTCGTGACGGTCGCCTACATGTGCTGGGCCTGCCGGCGGCGCACGATATGCGTCGAATGACGGAGTTCAAATGTCGGAAGGCGAAAGTCGGGAATCATGAAAAAACTCGTTTATCCGTTTGTCGAGAAGTCGGTGCGGGCGCTGAAGGCGGGCGATGCGGTGTCCATCACCGGGCGCATCTATACGGGGCGTGACAAGTTCCATAAGTTCTTCGCCGATGGCGGCCGGCTGCCGGTCGACTTCCGGGACGGGGCGCTTTATCATTGCGGGCCGGTCTGCATTCGCGACGGCGAGGGCTGGAAGGTGGTGTCCGCCGGGCCGACGACGAGCGTTCGGGAGAATCCTTACGAACCCGAGTTCATTGCGAAGTCGGGGGTTCGGCTGATCATCGGCAAGGGCGGCATGGATGCGGCGACGCTGGCGGCGATGAAGCGCTGCGGCTGCGTTTACATTCAGGCGGTCGGCGGCGCCGGCGCGCTCTATGCGGCGGCGGTGAAGCGGGTCGGCGGAGTGTCGCTGCTGAAGGAGTTCGGCGCGGCGGAGGCGGTTTGGCATTTTGAGGTGGAGAATTTCCCGGGCATCGTGGCGATGGATGCTTCCGGGCGTTCGCTTTTTGACGAAGTGGCCAGTCGATTGGACGGTAAATTTAATTGAGGCAAAGAAAGGAGCGACCTGTGATGACGAGAGTTTTTCCGCGAAAGCCGGATGGCGCGATGAAAATGAAGCCGCAGCGTGCCCTGGGGGTGGGCAGGCGCCTGGCGCTGGCGCTCGCCGCCGTGGGGCTGGCCTTCGCTGCTCACGCGGACATTCCGGCGCTGACGGCGGGCCCGCGCAATCAGGGCGATGTGAGCTGGTGGCAGCGGCTTGCTGAAAAGGATGCGCTGGTCAAGGCGGGCGGGTCGAAGGTCGTCTTCCTGGGCGACGACTTCTTCCTTCAGTGGGAGCAGGAGTACTGGCGCGACTGGGAGAAGCAGTTCGGGCTGGAGCCCTACCGGGCGCTGAACCTCGGCTTCGCGGAGGACCGCACCGAGAACCTGCTCTGGCGCATCAATCACGGGCAGCTCGACGGCTACGAGGCCAAGGTGATCGTGCTGATGGCCGGCGGTATGAATACGGTCGTCCGCGACCGGGCGCACGAGCCGCCGATCGACACGATCGTCAGCGTGAAGGCCGTGCTGGACGCCGTCCGCGCGAAGCAGCCGAAGGCGCGGATCGTGCTCTGCGGCATTTTGCCGAGCGGGGCGACGCCCGACGACCCGAACCGTCGGCGCAACCAGATGGTCAACAAGGAGATTCGCAAGTTCGCCGACGACCTCACCGTCTTCTGGTGCGACGTCTGGGATCGCCTGCTGACGCGCGACGGCCGGCTCTTGCGCGAGGTCGCGCCCGACCTGCGGCATCCGACCGAGATCGCCTACTATGTCTTCACGGAGGCGGTGAAGCCGCTGGTGAACGACGCGCTCAACGCGAAGCCCGGGGAACTGCCGCGCGTCACTTCGCGCGGCGTGTCGCGGATCGACGAGGCGGTCTTCTCCGACGAGCCGATCGAGACGCTCATTCCGTCCTGCAACCGCATTATGACCCGCGGCTACACCAGCAAGTTCGGCTGGTACGAACGGCGGCTTGCCGAGAAGGCGAACGCGCGCGTCCAGAGCGATGAATACGACCTCGTCTTCATCGGCGATTCCATCACCCAGAACTGGGACGGTCCGGGCAGGCCGGTCCTTGACCGGCTGTCGAAGAAATATCGCATCCTCACGCTCGGTTACGGCGGCGACATGACCGAGCATGTGATCTGGCGGCTTCAGAACGGAGAGCTCGACGGCTATCGGGCGAAGCTCATTACGCTGCTCATCGGCACCAACAACGCCTGGCGGGGCGACCGCATTTCCGATGTCCGCGACGGCGTGGCGAAGATCATCGCGATCATTCGCGAGAAGCATCCCGAGTCGAAGATCCTCCTGATGGCGCTATTCCCGCGCGACGAGGAGGGGACCGGCTACGGGCGCCTCCACTGCAAGTGGATCAGCGAGGCGATCCGCCCCCTCGCCATGGGCGACGACATCCGCTGGCTGGACATCGGCATGAAGCTGATGCGGCGCGACGGCACGATTTCGCGTGAGATGATGAGCGACCTGCTTCACCCGGGCACGAAGGGCTATGAAATCTGGGCGGAGGCGGCGACGCCCTACTTCGAGTGGGCGTGCGGGCGCGGTCCGTCGCCGGCCAACTCGCCGGCCGTTCCCGAGCCGCTGGTGCCGCCGAAATTCTCGACCTGGGAGGAGCTTACGCCTTCGCAGATCGTGACCTGGGTCGGCAATCCCAACAGTTTTCCCGTGGTTGTGGACGCGCAGGAGCCGTGGACGCGCCTGCCGACGGCCCAGTTCCTGCCGTGCATCGACCGGTATGGGCAGTTCAAGTGGCGCGACTGGCCGGGGAAGGTGAAGTCCGACGCCGACCTTGTGGCGACGAAGGCGGTCGAGGAGCAGGAACTGGCCGCGCGGCCGGGGCCGGCCGACTGGGACGAGTACGGCGGGTGGGCGAAGGGCCCGCAGCTGCAGGCGACCGGCCGCTTCCGCGCCGAGAAGGTGAACGGCCGCTGGTGGCTCGTCGATCCGCTCGGTCACCTCTTCTGGAGCGCGGGGGTGACGCGCGTCTCATCAAGCTGCGCGGTGACGCCGCTTAACGGCAACGGGTTTCCCGACCGCGATGCGCTGTTCGAGGAGCTGCCGGCGAAGGGGACGCCGCTGGCGAAGTTCTACGAGACCTACAATGAGATGCTGCATCCGTTCTACCTCATGAAGGGCGAGACGCGCACCTACGACTTCTCGTCCGCCAACCTCTACCGGAAGTATGGCGCGGACTACCTCGCGGTCTGGCGCGACCTCGCGCACCGGCGGCTTCGGAGCTGGGGCTTCAATACGCTGGGCAACTCCACCGACCTTGCGGTTGCGCTCATGGACCGCACGCCGTATGCCGAGCGCATCGAGGCGCATTCGCGGCCGATTGCGGGCTCGGAGGGGCTGTGGACGAAGTTCCGGGATCCGTTCGACCCCTCGTTCACGAACGGCGTCACCCAGGCGCTCGCCGCGCATGGGCGCGAGGCGCACGACAAGTGGTGCATCGGGTTCTTTGTCGACAACGAGCTCATGTGGGGTACGAATGACACGCAACTCGCGGAATGGACGCTGGCCTCGCCGGACGACCAGCCCGCGAAGGTCGCCTTCATGGCGTGGCTGAAGGCGCGTCACGGTCGGCCGGTCGCGGCGAAGGAGGTCGCGGCGGAGGACCTGCGCGATTTCACGTCGGTGATCATCGAAGAATACTTCCGCCGGACGCGGGCCACGCTCAAGGCGTACGATCCGGGGCTTCTGTATCTCGGCTGCCGGTTCATGGGCTCGACGAGCCCCGGCATCGCCGACATTGTTGCGATTGCCGCGAAGTACTGCGATGTGATGAGCTACAACATCTATGTGCGCGATCCCACGGGCTTCCGCAATCCGGGCGATGTCGACAAGCCGATCATCGGCGGCGAGTACCACTTCGGGGCGCTCGACCGCGGGCTCCTGACCGGCGGTTGCCGCGACGCGGACGACCAGCAGGACCGCGGCAAGCTGCTGGTCCAGTATCTGAAGGGCGCGCTCGCGAATCCGTTCATCGTGGGCGTTCATTGGCATCAGTTTTCGGATGAGCCGGCGAGCGGGCGCTTTGACGGCGAGAACATGCAGATCGGCCTTACGGACATCTGTGATCGGCCGTATGCCGAGACGGTCGAGGCGGCCCGCTCCGTCACCTACGGGCTTTATGATTTTCGGATGCAAGGCGGGGAGGAGCGGAAATGAACGTCAGGGAGATGAAACCGATGAGATTCGCAGTCTGTCTTGCCAATCGCGGCACTTTCCCCGGTTCGCTGTTTGCGACCGCCCGGCGGGAGCTGAAGCGGGCCTTGGCCGCGCAAGGTCATGAGGCGCTGTTCCTGCCCGAGGAGGCGACGCGCCATGGCGCGGTCGGCTCGCCGAAGGAGGGGGCGGTCTTCGCGAAGTTTCTGGCCGCGCACCGCGGCGAATACGACGGGGTCATCTTGTCGCTCCCCAATTTCGGGGACGAGAACGGCGGCGCGGTCGCGCTGCGGGAGGCGGGGGTTCCGATTCTCGTGCAGGCGTATCCGGACGAGCCGGCGAAGATGGACATCCGCCATCGGCGCGATGCGGTCTGCGGCAAGCTCGCGATGTGCAACGGCCTTCGGCAGGCGGGCATTCCCTACACGCTGACGACGGCCTTCGCCGAGTCGTCGGCGTCGAAGGCTTTCGCGGCGGATCTCGGGCGCTTTGCCGCCGTCTGCCGGATCGCACGGGGGCTGAAGACGTTCAATGTCGGCGTTCTCGGGACCCGCACGACGCCGTTTAAGTGCGTGCGCATCGACGAGGTCGCCTTCCAGCGCGCGGGCGTGAACGTCGAGACTGTCGATCTTGCGGAGGTCTTCCGGCGGATGCGGAAGGCGGACGCGAAGGCAGTTGCCGCGAAGCGCCGGGAGCTGGAGGACTATTCGCGGCGGACGCCGTGCTGCGCGAAGCGGCTGGACGCGCTGGCGCGGTTCGCGGTCGTGACGGACGAATTGGTTGCGGATTTCGGCCTGGACGCGATCGCCGTCCGGTGCTGGGACGAGTTCCAGACCGAACTCGGCATTTCCCCCTGCGTGGTGATGAGCCTTTTGAACGACCGCGGGTTCCCGGCGGCTTGCGAGACGGATGTCGACAACGCGGTGATGATGCGGGCGGTCGGGCTGGCGGCGGGCGCGGGCGAGCCGGTCGCGGTCTTTGATGTCAACAACAACTATCGGGACGCGAAGGACAAGGCGATTTTCTTCCATTGTTCGGCGGTGCCGAAGGGGATGCTGGTCGGAAAGGGCCTTATGGACAACCATCCGATCCTCGGTCCGCATATGGGGCCGGACGCCTGCGTCGGAGTCTACAACGGCAAGATGCGCCCCGGCGCGATAACCGTCGCCTCGCTGCGGACGGAGGACGGGAAGCTCAAGGGGTTCGTGACCGAGGGCGAGGTGACGAAGCTCGATCCCGGGCGGGGGTTCTTCGGCACGGGCTTCGTCTTCCGGAAGGACGACGGCGACATGAACGCGATGCTCAACACCATGGCGGAGAATGGCTATCGTCATCATGTCGCGTTTGCCTACGGCCGGAATGCCGATGCCGTGCGCGAGGCGCTCGTCAAGTACCGCGGTTACGAAATCGAACGGATCTGACCGCGGCGATTGGCAGGCGCTTCGCGCTTTGAAATCGCTGAGCCATTTGCCAGGCGATCCTAGCGCTCCGCTTTCCATTCGTCCGCGACCATCGCTAGTCGGCCGTCGCTAGTCGGCTCTGTTCGCCCCCGTCGTCGATCTTTGTTTCGTCCACGGATTGACACGGATTAACACAGATTTCAATCCGTGAAAATCCGTGAAATCCGTGGATGAATTCGTTAGTCGGCCCTCTCTTAGCGCTGATTTTTGTTTGTGGCTCTGCGCTTTTAATTTGCTTTTAGGTGGCTTGGCATTGTTTTGCTTTCCAGCGTGCGACCGATTTGGCGCGTCCGGACTCGCTGCCAATAACGGGCCGCTGCTGAAAGCCTCGACCCGCTCCGCGTATACATATACGCGTTCGGGGTCGGTCTTTGCGCGGCGGCCTCGTTCTTGTTTGCTCGCCGGCCTTGCTTCGCCAAATCGGTCGCGCTTGCAACTCTGGTCGAGTTCGTCGTCGGGGCCGGCCGTCGAGCCTCGCTGCCGCTCATCGTCCGGCTCCTCCCGGCGCTTTCATCCGCGAATGCGGGCGCGATGCGGACTCGCCGAATACGGCTTCGCCCACCTCGCACCAGCCTTCGCGGCGAAATCGTCGCACCGTCGCCGTCCGCTTCGCTTCGCTCGCCATCGCCGGCCAACCCCGCCTTCCTCAGTCAAGCGGCTGCCCTCCGCTTCGCGCTTGGGTGCCGCTGGAGTCGTAATTGTAGGGCGCGTCCGTCGATTTTTGTGTCGTCCACGGATTAACACGGATTAACACGGATAAGATTCAATCCGTGAAAATCCGTGAAATCCGTGGATAAATTCGTTGGTCGCCGCTTCTTC
>JAZLMR010000083.1:0-2233 GCA_045598785.1 Kiritimatiellia bacterium | reverse complement strand
CGTACCGCAAGGTGGTCGGCGGCAAGGTGACGGACGACATCGAGTATCTGCCCGCCGACGAGGAGGAGCAGTACGTGATCGCCCAGGCCAACGCGCCGCTGAAGCCGAACCGCACGTTCGCCGAAGAGCGCGTGACCTGCCGCTTCAAGACGGAGTTCTGCGAAAAGCCGGCGCGCGAGGTCCAGTACATGGACGTGGCGCCGATGCAGGTGATTTCGATTGCCGCGGGCCTGATTCCGTTCCTTGAGCACGATGACGCGAACCGGGCGCTGATGGGCGCGAACATGATGCGTCAGGGCGTGCCGCTGATGACCACGGAGCGGCCGTTCGTCGGCACCGGTCTCGAGGGCGTCTCGGCGAAGGACTCGAAGGTCATCGTCACTGCGCTGGCGAACGGCATCGTCGCCTATGTGTCGGCCGAGATGGTGATCGTCACCGCCGACGGCAAGCTGCCGGCGGGCAAGAAGCAGTTCGAGCACGATCCGGAAAACGGCGTGTGGCGCTACGATCTGCAGAAGTTCCGCCGCTGCAACGCCGGTACCTGCTTCAACCAGAAGCCGATCGTCCGCCGCGGCGACAAGGTCCGCATCGGCGACTGTCTCGCCGACGGTCCGGCGACCGATCAGGGCGAGCTCGCGCTCGGCAAGAACCTGCTGGTCGCGTTCATGAGCTGGCGCGGCTACAACTTCGAGGACGCGATTCTGGTGAACGAGAAGCTGGTGCGCGAAGACGCGCTGACTTCGCTGCACATCGTGACTTTCGAGTGCACGGCGCGCGACACCAAGCTCGGGCCGGAGGAGATCACCCGCGACATCCCCAATGTCGGTGACGACGCGCTCAAGAACCTCGGTCCCGACGGCATCGTGCGCGTCGGCGCGGAGGTGAAGCCCGGCGACATCCTGGTCGGCAAGGTCACGCCGAAGGGCGAGACCGAACTGAGCCCGGAAGAGCGGCTGCTGCGGGCGATCTTCGGGGAGAAGGCGGCCGACGTGCGCGACACTTCGCTGACCGTCCCGCCCGGGACGACCGGCGTCGTGATGGGCGTGCAGGTGCAGAGCTCGAAGCAGCTGGACGGCGCCGACGAGAAGAAGAGCAAGAAGGCGCAGAAGGATGCCGAGAAGAAGCGCAAGAACCAGCTCGCCAAGCTGGAGAAGGATCTGATGGGCAAGCTGGCGGCGGAGCTCATGAACGAGAAGCTCCCCGTCGACATCACCGACACCGAGTCGGGCGACGTGATCGTGCCGGCGAACAAGAAGATCAAGCGTTCGCAGCTCGCGCTGCTGGCGAAGGCCCATGCCCACTGGGACATGGACGAAGGCCCTGCCAAGGACAAGGTCACGGCGATCATCGATCCGTTCGAGGCGGAGTTCGCGGCGATCGAGGACGCGGCGGAGGGCGGCGACGCCGGACTCTTCGGCGATTTCGGCGACGGCGAGGTGGTCAAGCAGGTGCGGGTCTTCCTCGTGGACAAGAAGAACCTTTCGGTGGGCGACAAGATGGCCGGCCGTCACGGTAACAAGGGCGTGGTCTCGCGCATTCTGCCGAGCTGCGACATGCCGTTCCTGCCCGACGGGCGGCCGGTGGACATCGTGCTGAACCCGCTGGGCGTGCCTTCGCGCATGAACCTCGGCCAGCTGTTCGAGACCTATCTGGGCCTCGCGTGCCGTTACCTCGGCTTCCATGCGGCGACGCCGGTCTTTGACGGCGTGCAGGAAAGCGAGATCGACGAGCTGCTGAAGCAGGCGCGTAAGGTCCAGGAGCGCGACGAAGGCGCCCAGAGCTGGATCTGCCCCGAGGGCAAGACGGTGCTTTACGACGGCCTTACGGGCGAGCCCTTCCAGCAGAAGGTGGTCGTGGGCGTCATCTACATGCTGAAGCTCCACCATCTGGTCACGGACAAGATCCACGCGCGTGCGGTCGGCCCCTATTCGCTCGTCACCCAGCAGCCGCTGGGCGGCAAGGCGCAGTTCGGCGGCCAGCGCATGGGCGAAATGGAAGTGTGGGCGCTCGAGGCGTATGGCGTGGCGTATGCGCTGCAGGAACTCCTGACGGTCAAGTCCGACGACGTCCAGGGCCGTACGCGCATCTACGAGTCGATCGTCAAGGGCACCAACGTGCTCGATTCCGGCATGCCGAAGTCGTTCTCGGTCTTGATTCATGAACTCCGCGGCCTTTGCCTCGACACGCAGCTGCTGGGCGGCGATCAGCCGACCCGCCGCGCGAAGGCCGAGGT
>JAZLMR010000082.1:0-35915 GCA_045598785.1 Kiritimatiellia bacterium | reverse complement strand
TGAGGCAGAGGCGAAGCCAATCTACACGGCGATTGAACAACGCCGCAAGTGGGCGGTCGGGAAGGTGGTAAATGGTTGTTCGGGCGATCTCCTGATCGCCGGTCGCGTCGTCCCGAAAGGAGAGGAACGAGTGTTGATTTTCGAGAGCGGCATACCAGAGAAGTGGACGGCCGAGCTGAAGGGATATAAGACACTGGACCTTGTGCGCGACTTCGACGGTTGTACGCTTCGTCTTTCAAATGGGGACTTCCGACCTCTTAACCCACTAGACGGACTTAAATAGTTTGCTCGAATATGAATCGGCAATTAAGTGAACAAGCCGTCCAACCGCGACCGTTTTTTGGTATAATACTGCTGATTTTACTTTAACTTTTGGAGCAAGCATGGAACTGAAGGATGATTTCATGGTGTTTTCCGGGACGGCCAACCTGCCGCTCGCGGAAAAGGTGGCGTCGTATCTTGGGCGGCCGCTCAATCAGATCAACATTCCGCATTTCCCCGACGGCGAGACCTTCTGTCAGGTGATCGACGGCGTCCGCGGCAAGGATGTGTTTGTGATTCAGTCGGGCAGCCCCTCGCCGAACGACGCGTACATGGAGCTTTTCATCATCATCGACGCCCTGAAGCGCGGCAGCGCGGCCCGCATTACCGCCGTCATTCCCTACTACGGCTACGCGCGGCAGGACCGCAAGGACCAGCCGCGGGTGCCGATCACCGCCCGGCTGATCGCGAATCTCATCGAAGCCGCCGGCGCCGACCGGGTGATGACGCTCGACCTCCATGCCAATCAGATCCAGGGCTTTTTCGACATTCCGCTCGATCATCTCAAGGCCGAGCCGATCATCCTCAAGTATATCCGCGACCAGCATTGGGCGAACCCGATCGTCGTCGCGCCAGATACCGGCGGGGCGAAGACCGCCTACAGCTATTCGCGCAAGCTCGGCTGCGGGCTCGCGATCGTCGCCAAGCAGCGCACGAGCGGCGATACGGTCGATGCCTTTTCGGTCGTCGGCGACGTGAACGGCTGCGATGTGATCATGATCGACGATATGACGGCGACCGGCGGCACGCTGTCGGCGGCGGCGAAGATGTGCCGCGAAAGCGGCGCGAAGTCCGTGCATGCGTTCGTCTCGCATTTCCCGCTGACGGAAAAGGGCATGGAGCGGCTGATGCACGAGGCGCAGCTCGACGAACTGGTCGTGACCGATTCGATTCCGCTCCGTCAGGGGTTCGATCCGTCGAAGCTGCCGTTCCAGCTGACGCAGCTTTCGGTGGCGCCGCTGATTGCCGAGGCGATCAAGCGCACACATAACGACGAGTCGATCAACGACCTGTTTAATCACGAATAGTCCGGCCGGCTATGAAGATCATAGTCGGTTTGGGCAATCCGGGCGCGCAGTATGCGAATACTCCGCACTCGGTTGGCTTTGAGACTGTCGATGCGCTCGCCGCCGCCCTGAGCGTGACCTGGGAGGAGAAGCGCCAGTTCCGCTGTCTGTGGGCCCGCGGTCAGCTCGCCGGGCAGCCGGTGACGCTCTGCAAGCCACAGACCTTCATGAACCTGAGCGGCGAGTCGGTGGCGCCGCTGGTCCGGTATTCGAATGCCACCGCGGCCGACCTCATCGTCGTTCAGGACGACATCGATCTGGCGCTCGGCCGCCTGCGCGTGCGCGTGGGCGGCAGCTGCGGCGGCCATAACGGCATTCGCAACATCATCGAGCGGCTGGGGACGCCGGCGTTCGTGCGGCTGAAACTGGGGGTCGGGAAGGACCGGTCCGACGTGATCGGTCATGTGCTCGGCAAGTTCGATCCGAATTCGCGCCAGGTGATGAACCGGGTGGTGGCCGAAGCCGTCAAGGCCGTCGAGGCCATCGTCCGCGACGGGCCCGAGCGCGCGATGAACCTGTTTAACGGCTTTGCGGCCGAGGGGTGAGGGCGATGGCGTCGCTCCAGGACACTCCCGCCGCCAATCGCGTGCATATCGCGTTCTTCGGTCTGCGCAATGCCGGCAAGTCGACGCTGGTTAATGAATTTACCGGTCAGCCGCTGGCCATTGTCAGCGATACGCCCGGCACCACCACCGACCCCGTTTCGAAGGCAATGGAGATTCTGCCGCTCGGGCCGTGCCTCGTGACCGATACGGCGGGGCTGGACGACGAGGGCGAACTGGGCGAGCTGCGGGTCGGGAAGTCGCTGGAAGTGCTGGCGAAAACCGATATCGCCGTGTGGGTGGAAGGCGAGGCGGAGTCGGCGAAGTCGGCCGGCGCTCAGGCGGCAAAGGCCCGGTTCCTCGAGGCGAGCCAGCGGCAAAAGGTGACGGTGATCGAGCATCGGCGGGGTGAGGACGTGGCGGCGCTGAAGCAGCAGATCGCCGCCGTGAAGCTGGAGGAGCAGGTGCCGGGGTTGCTGGAGGGGCTGGTGGCCGCTGGCGACCGGCTGATCTGCGTGTGCCCGATTGACGAATCGGCGCCGAAGGGCCGGCTCATTCTGCCGCAGGTGCAGGTCTTGCGTGACTGTCTCGACCGTCATGCGACGGCCAGCGTCTGCCAGCCGGCCGAACTGGCGGCGCTCTTGCGGGAGCATCGCGGGCGGCGGCTTTGGGTGATTGCCGATTCGCAGGCGTTTCGCGAAGTCGGCGAAATCGTGCGCCAGGCGGGCGACGCTCAGGTGCGGCTCACTTCGTTTTCGGTGCTGTTTGCGCGGCAGAAGGGCGACCTCGGGGAATTCGCCCGAGGGCTGGCGGCAATCCGCTCGCTTAAGGATGGCGACCGGGTGCTGATCGCCGAGGGGTGCACGCATCACCGGCAGTGCAATGACATCGGCGCGGTCAAGATCCCTGCGGCGCTGGCGAAATTGTCGGGCGCGCGACTGGAGGTGGCGCTCGCTTCGGGGGCGGGCTTTCTGGAGGGCTGGGAGGCGGATCGGCCGCCAGCGCTGATCGTCCATTGCGGCGGTTGCATGCTGACGCGCCGGGCCATGCTCGGGCGGATCGCCGAGGCGCGGCGGCTCGGGGTGCCGATTGTCAATTACGGGCTGGTGCTGGCGATGGCCGGCGGGCTGGATCCGCGCGAGGTCATGATATGAAGGCGAATTTCCACACGCATACCGTCTGGTGCGACGGCGAGAACACCGCGCGGGAGCTGTGCGAGGTGGCGGTGGCGAAGGGCATGACCCAGCTGGGTTTCTCCTCGCATTCGGATATGGTCCGCGATTTCTCGGCCTATATTGCCGAAATCCGTTCGCTGGCGCAGGAGTTTGCGCCGCGGCTTAAGGTGTTCTGCGGAGTTGAGGCCGAGGGCGGCGAGCTGCCGGCCGGGACGGTGCGCGGCGACTTTGACTATGTGATCGGCTCGGTGCATTATGTGACGGCGCCGGACGGCGCGCGCGTGGCGGTGGACGATACGCCGGAATTGCTGCGTTCGGGGCTGGCGGCGCATTTCGGCGGCGACGCGGCGGCGCTGGGGCGGGCGTATTTTGCCGCCGTGCGGGCGTCGTTGACGCGAGACTTTGAGGTGGTCGGGCATCCCGATCTCGTGCGCAAGTTCAACGTGGATCGGCCCGATCGCGGCGCGCAGGTGTTCTTCGATCCGGAGTCGTCGTGGTATCGGCAGGAGCTGGAGCGGACGGCGAACGCCATCGCCGCGAGCGGCAAGCTGGTCGAGGTCAACACCGGCGCCATTGCCCGAGGCTGGCTGGACGATGCCTATCCGGCGGCAGACTTCCGCCGGCGGCTGCGCGAGCTCGGCGTTCGGATGGTCCTGTCGTCGGACGCGCATTCGGCCGCCGGGCTGGACTGCGAATTTGAACGTTTTGCCGTCGAGGGTGCGTATGTGGATCCGTGGGGCGGCGAACTGTGATCAAGGGAGGGCGTATGCGGGACATTGATGAGATTCTCCGGGAGATTCAGGGCAAGATCGAAGCCGCCTGTCGGCGGGTCGGGCGCGATCCGGCGAGTGTCGAGATCGTGGCGGTGACCAAGACGCACGGCGAGGAAGTGGTCAACGAGGCGTGGGCGGCGGGGCTTAAGCTCGTCGGCGAGAACAAGGTGCAGGAGGCGGCGTGGAAAAAGCCGGCGAGCGTGTCCGGCCCGAGCTGGCATCTGATCGGCCACTTGCAGTCCAATAAGGTGCGCAAGGCGCTGGAGCTGTTTGACTTTTTCCACAGTGTCGACACGGTGGCGCTGGCCGACCGCATGAATGCGATTGCCGAGGACCTGGGCGCGGCGCCGCATCTGCTGCTGGAAGTCAATGTTTCCGGGGAGAAGTCCAAGAGCGGCATGAAGCCGGAGGACGTCGAGCCGACCGTGCGGCATATCCAGGAATGTTGTCCGCGGCTGACGGTCGAAGGGCTGATGACGATGGCGCCCTTTAGCGAGAACCCCGAGGACGCGCGGCCGTTCTTCCGGCGGTTGCGCGAATTGCGCGATCAGGTCGAGCAGTCGCTGAGGGTGAAGTTGCCGCGGCTGTCGATGGGCATGAGCGGCGACTACGAGGTCGCGGTCGAGGAAGGCGCGACCTGGGTGCGGCTCGGCACGGTGCTTTTCGGAGAGCGTCCGAAACTGAAGCCGGTGCGCGCCGCCGCCGATGACGATGGCGCCGGCGGCGGGCTGGATTCCTATTCCGGCGCGGGGCCGACGGTCAAGATTCTCGACTGATGTTTCCGGTTGAGGCCAGACTGGCGGAAATTCGGCGCGCGCTTGAGTCCGGGCGTGATGTGGTCCTGACGGCGCCGCCCGGTTCGGGCAAGACCACGGTCGTGCCCGCCGCGCTGATTGACGAGCCCTGGCTGCAGGGGCGCAAGATCGTGATGCTGGAGCCGCGGCGGCTGGCGGCGCGCAATTGCGCGACCTATATTGCCGCCCGGCGCGGCGAGGCCGTCGGCGGCACGGTGGGCTATCAGGTGCGGTTGGAGCGCAAGCTCTCGCGTTCGACGCGGCTCGAAATCGTCACCGAAGGTTTGCTGACCTCGCGCATCATGGACGATCCCGAGCTTGCCGAGGTGGGGCTGGTGGTCTTTGACGAGTTTCACGAGCGTTCGTTGACCGGCGACCTTGCCTATGCGCTGGCGCTGGACGTCAAACGTTCGCTGCGGCCCGATTTGCGGGTGCTGGTGATGTCGGCGACGCTGGATGTCGAAGCGACGGTCGCTCGACTGGCCGAACTGGCGGTGGCGCAGGGATTGCCGCCGCCGGCCGGCATCGAGGCCTCGGGCCGAATGTTTCCCGTCGACACCTGCTATCTCGGCGGAGTTTCGCTGGCGGCGGCGGTTTCGCGGGCGCTGGCGGAAACGACGGGCGACATTCTCGCGTTTCTGCCGGGCGAGGGGGAGATCCGCCGCGCCCTGGAGACGGTCGGGCCGACCTTGGCGGGCAAGGCGGTTGGCCTGCCGCTTTACGGCGCGCTCGCCAAGGAGGAGCAGGACCGCGTGTTTCAGCCCGGCGGGCCGCGCAAGGTGGTCTTCGCCACTTCCATCGCCGAAACGTCGCTGACACTTCCCGGCATTACCGCCGTAATCGATTCGGGGCTCATGCGGGTGCCGCGCTTCTCGCCGGCGACCGGCATGACCGGGCTGGTGACGCTGCCGCTGACGCAGGATCGGGCGGAGCAGCGCCGCGGGCGGACGGGGCGCGTTCAGGCCGGCGTCTGCTATCGGCTTTGGACGGAAGCGGAGGACGCATCGCGGCCGCGCAAGATGATGCCGGAGATTCTTGATGCGGACTTGTCGTCGCTGGTGCTGACCTGCTTCGCCTGGGGCGCGTGTCGTCGCGAGGATCTGCCGTGGATGACAATGCCGCCGGCCAGCAGCTGGGAGCAGGCGGTGGGGCTGCTGAAGCTGCTGGGCGCGCTGACGGCCGACGGGCGGCTGACTGATCGGGGCCGCGCGATGGCGCACCTGCCGATGCATCCGCGGCTCGGCAATCTACTGGCCGGAGTCGGTCGGAGTTCGGATGACCGCCCGGCGCTGCTCGCGGCCATTATCGAAGAGGGCGGCAGGAGCCGCGAGACCGATGTCCGAAAGGTGATGGACGAAATCCGCGAAACGCCGAAGCGTCCGTTTTCGGCGCGGATTCTTCGGCTGGCGCGGCAGTTTGCGGGCTCGGGCGTCAGGGCGGTCGAGCCGGGGGCGAGCGAGGCCGTGAGCGAGGGCGCGCTGCTGATGCGGGCCTACCCCGACCGCGTCGCCAAAAATCGCGGCAACGGCACCTTCTGCATGGTGAGCGGGCGCGGGGTGAAGGTGGAGCCGACGGATCCGCTGGCGAAGGCGGCGTATCTCGTCGCCTGTACCGTCGACGATCGGGCGGGCGACGCCCGGCTGTTCCTGGGCTGTCCGGTGGATGAGCAGGAGATTCTGGCCCAGTTTGGCGATCAGGTCGTCGAGGCGCCGTATTGCGCGTGGGATCGGCCGACGGAGCGGGTTAAGGCGGTGATTCGGCGGCAGTTGGGGGCGATGACGCTGGGTGAGGTCGCCGTTCATGACTTTGGCGAAGGCGCCCGCATTGGTTCGGAACTGGTGGCGGCGGCGCTGGTAGACGGCGTGCGGCAGAAGGGCGTGGAGAATCTGCCCGGCTGGACGCGGGAGTCGCGGCAGTTGCGTGACCGCATCAATTTTCTGGCGCGTAAGCTGCCGGCCGAGGCGCACTGGCAGTCGGCTTCGGACGCGGCGCTGCTCGCGGCGCTGCCCGGTTTTGTGTCGGGGCTCACGAAATGGAAGGATTTGGAGCGGGTGGACATGGCGAAGGTGCTGGAAGCGGTAATGGCCGTCGACGGGCACGATCGCCGCGAGCTGGACCGGCTGGCGCCGGTGCGTATGGAAGTGCCGAGCGGCAGTCACCTGCTGATTCATTACGATGGCGACGAGCCGACGGTCGAAGTGCGGCTGCAGGAGTGTTTCGGGCTGATGGCGACGCCGAAGGTGGCGGACGGGCGGGTGCCGATCGTGATGACGCTCCTGTCGCCGGCGCAGCGGCCGATTCAGATCACCAAGGATCTCGCGGGCTTCTGGAAGGGCGCCTATCAGCTGGTGCGCAAGGATATGCGCGGGCGTTATCCGAAGCACTACTGGCCGGAAGATCCCCTTACCGCCGTCGCCACCCGCCGCACGATTCGGCCTCAAACCTGATTTTTGATATAATCGCGTTCTAAGGAAAGGGAGTGGGTTATGCTGAGTGTGCTGATGATTGCGGCGACGATTGCCATCGAGACGCCGTTTGGGAAGTTCGAGACCGTGGAGCCGGAGTTTCCGGCGCGAGATTTTGCGATTACCGATTTCGGCGCCCGGCCGGGCGAAAAGGCCACGGCGGCGATTGCGGCGGCGATGAAGGCCTGCAGCGAGGCGGGCGGCGGGCGCGTGGTGGTGCCGAAGGGCGATTGGCTTACCGGGGCGGTGCATTTCAAGTCCAACTGCAATCTGCATCTTGCCGAGGGCGCGAAGCTGGAGTTTACCGACGATCCCGCCGATTATCCGAAGGTGCACACGACCTGGGAGGGCGTCGAGTGTCTCAATCACTCGCCGCTGCTGTTCGCCTATGAGGTCGAGAACGTGGCCATCACCGGCCCGGGGCTGATCGCGCCGCGGATGGGCTTCTGGCGCACCTGGTTCTCGCGGCCGCCGGCGCACATGTACGCGACCGAGTGTCTGTATCACTGGTGCGCGACCAATGCGCCGATGGCCAGCCGCGATTTGCTGGCGATCAAGGGGTCGAACGTGCGGCCGCACCTCATTCAGATGAACCGGGCGAAGAACGTGCTTCTGGACGGCTTCCGGATCAAGGAGTCGCCGTTTTGGATGATTCACCTCTATCATAGCGTGAACTGCGTCGTCCGGAATCTCGACACCTATGCCCACGGTCACAACAACGACGGCGTGGACGTCGACATGTCCAAGAACGTGCTGATCGAGAAATGCTCGTTCAACCAGGGCGACGACGGCATTGTGCTGAAGGCGGGGCGCAACGCCGACGCCTGGCGGCTCAACTGCCCGACGGAGAATGTCGTGGTGCGCGACTGCAACCTCCATACCTCGCATTCGCTCCTGGGCATCGGCTCGGAGTTGTCCGGCGGCGTCCGCAACGTCTGGATGACGCGGTGCAAGGCGGAGGCGACCTACAGCGCGGTCAAGATCAAGACCAGCCCGCGGCGCGGCGGCTTTGTCGAGAACGTCTACCTTGATCACTGCGAAGCCGGCGAGGTGACGCACGTGATGGACATCGTGACCGACTACTACTGTCAGTGGAAGGCGTTTCCCGATTACGAGCTGAGGTACACGAAGATTCGCAACATCAACCTGGACGGGCTGGATGTCGCCAAGGCCGAGACCGCCATCAAGCTGGCGGGCGACTGGCATTGTCCGCCGAGCGGAATCAGGTTCAGCAACATTTCGGTCGGGGCGGTGCTCTACAAGTTCACCGACATTGAAAACTGCGAGGATGTCACGCTGGAGAACGTGAAGCTCAGGAAGAACGACGGCACGGCGCTCTTTGTGGTCAATCGCGAGCTGCCGATTACCGGCAAGCTGGCCGAGCTGGACGAAGGCCATCGCCGCGCTGCGGCGTTCTTCCAGCGGTCAGATTATCAGGACGGCACGATCAAGGACGGGGTCTACGATTTGGGCGCCGGCGCGGTGGCGACGGTCGAGGAGGTCGAGCTGACGCACTTCAACGACGCCGTCTTGCGGGTGGACGCGGCCAACGACCGCTTCTACGGCATGGTGCAGCCCGACGGCTTCGCCTGCTTCAAGCTGACCAAGTACTCGCAGGTCTACGGGCTCTGGCACCACGAATACGTGTATGTGCCGGCGGGCATGCCGTTTGCCGACAAGGTGTCGATCAGCACGATCCGCAAGGTGCGGCTGGCGACGGTGACGGTCGCCAGGTAGTGCTGTGTTGACTGGCAGTGGGGTTGCCCGGTTGACGATCAATATCCTTATGAGACTGTTGTTGAATTGGCAAGCGCACGAGACTGATTTTATGGTATAATTTCTTTTACGCGGAATGCGTGTTTTGATTAACATAATCATAAATGGAGGTTGGTAGTATGAAGAAACTGTTGGTGGCGGTTAGTTTGGTTATGGCGGCGGCGTTGGCGCAGGCTGATGTCACCTGGAGCTGGTGGATGGAGAATCCGTCGGCGAAGCCGGAATTGTCCTTTGGTATTGCGTCGAAGTGCCAGTCGGTCGAGACGTTGGAGTTTTCGCTGCTTTACAGCGCGTCGCCGGTCAAGGACGGGGTTCAGTTCACCTGGATCGGGCTGAACAATTCGGATGCGACCTGCCCGTTGCAGCTGGCGTTTTTCAACCGGGGCAAGGATCCGTGCGTGCAGCTGGGCTTCATCAACGTTTCCAAGTCGTCGGTCTTTGACATGGGCTTTGCCAATATGTCGGACGATGCCAAGTTCCAGCTCGGCTTCCTGAACTTCAACAAGAAGGGCTTCCTGCCGATCTTCGTGTTTGTCAACTTCAATCCCGAGATCTTCCAGTAAGCTGGAGCCGCGGTTTTAAGCGGTTAGTGGCGACGAGGGCCTAAGGCTCTCGTCGCTTGCTTTTCCGGGCTTCTGGTTGCCGTCTCACCCTGCGTCCCGCCTGCTTGCCTGCCAAATAAGGGGTGGGCGGCTTTAGCGTTCGAGCAGGGCGAGAGCATGGACGGCGATGCCGAGCCCGGCGCCGATGTCGTCCAGCTGCTCGTTGGTCTTGCCCTTGACGGAAATCCGCTCGAGCGGGAGCGCCAGCAGTTCCGCGATTCGCCGGCGGATTTCGTCACGGCGGGGGCCGATTTTCGGCCGTTCGCAGATGATCGTGAGGTCCAGGTTGCCGAGGACATGGCCGGAATCGGCGAGTTCGCGGACGACGCGGCGGACGAGTTCGGCGGAGTCGGCGTCGCGCCATTGGTCGTCGGAGTCGGGGAAATGACTGCCGATGTCGCCGAGCGCGGCCGCTCCGAGCAGGGCGTCGATCACGGCGTGGAGGACGACATCGCCGTCGGAATGAGCCTTAAGTCCGAGTTCGCCCGGAAAGGTCACGCCTCCGAGTTTTAGCGGCTTATCCGCCGAAGGTTGTTCGAGAAACCGGTGCGAGTCGTAGCCAAAGCCAATTCTCATAGTCGTTGATGGTGAAGGTCATGCCGTAACTTGTCAGGCGAATTGTCGCAATTGTAGCACGAGTTGTGGTTTTCCGTCAAACAAACCGGCGGGTCGCCATTCGCCGAAACCTTGGTCTCGGAAAAATCACATCTGCTTCCCACTTATAGGGGCGATTTTGATATACTTTAGGCAAGTTAGGAGAATTTGCCTGAAGTGAACATCGTGGAGACATTGGGTCGGGCCGGAGTCATTCCGGTGATTGTCATCGAGCGGGTGGAAGAGGCGGTGCCGCTGGCGCAGGCGCTGGTGCGCGGCGGGTTGCCGGTTCTGGAGGTCACTTTCCGCACGCCGGCGGCGGCGGCGGCGATCGCGGCGATTCGCTCTGAAGTACCGGCGGCAACGGTCGGCGCGGGCACGATTCTCACGGTTGAGCAGCTGCAGGCGGCCCGGCAGGCGGGTGCGGCTTTCGGGGTGGCGCCCGGTTTTGATCCGGCGATCGTCGGCGAGGCGAAGCGCGTCGGACTGCCGTTTTGCCCGGGGGTGGCGACGGCGAGCGAGCTTTCGCAGGCGCTGACGGCCGGCTGCGCGATGGTCAAGTTTTTCCCGGCAGAAGCCGCGGGCGGCGTCGGCATGATCAAGAACCTGCTGGGCGCGTTTCGGTTTACGGGCGTGAAGTTCATGCCGACCGGCGGCATCAAGCCGGCGAATCTCGCTCAGTATCTGGAGGTGCCCGAGGTCGCCTGCTGCGGCGGCACCTGGATCGTGCCCAAGGACGCGCTGGCCGCGGGCGACTGGGCGAAGATCGAGCAACTGGCCGCCGAGGCGGCGGCGCTCGTTCGCCAGCTTCGCAGTTGAATTTTCAAGTCGTTAAGTAACGAAAGGTCAAGATCATGAGCTACGCTGAAGCCAAAAAGAAATACGCGCGCATCGGAATCGATACGGAGAAAGTCATTCGGGAACTCGGCAAGGTGGCGATTTCGCTGCATTGCTGGCAGGGCGACGACGTCGGCGGCTTCGAAACGACGGGCGGTGCGTCGGGCGGAATCCAGACGACGGGCAACTACCCGGGCAAGGCGCGCACGCCGGCCGAGCTCATGGCCGACTTGGAGTTCGCGCTTAAGCTCATCCCCGGCAAGCATCGCGTGAATCTGCACGCCTGCTACGGCATTCACGAAGGCAAGGTAATCGACCGCAACCGCCTGTCGCCGGCGAATTTTAAGCCGTGGGTCGCCTGGGCGAAGAAGGTCGGGGTCAAGCTCGACTTCAATCCCACGTTCTTCTCGCATCCGATGGCGGCCGACGGGCTGACGCTGTCGTCGCCCGATCCGAAGGTGCGCAAGTTCTGGATCGAGCACGGCATTCAGTCGCTCAAGATCGCGGAGTATTTCGGCAAGGAGCTGAAGAGCCCGTGTTCGATCACCTTCTGGTGCCCCGACGGCTACAAGGACGAACCGTCCGACCGGCTCGGGCCGCGGCAGCGCATGGCCGATTCGCTGGACAAGATCTTCAAGTACAAGTATGACCGCAAGGTCTGCATTCCGTGCTTCGAATCCAAGCTCTTCGGCATCGGCGTCGAGAGCTACACCGTCAATTCCCACGAGTTCGTGATGGGCTATGCGATGAAGCGCGGCATCCTGGCGCTGCTGGACATGGGGCACTTCCACCTGACGGAATCGGTGGCCGACAAGATCAGCTCGTTCCTGATGACCTTCGGCAAGGTGGCGTTCCACATTTCGCGGCCGGTGCGGTGGGATTCCGACCATGTGATCCGCCAGAACGACGATCTCCGCGCGGCGGCGCAGGAAATCGTCAAGATGGGGCCGGAGAACTTCATCATCGCGCTCGACTATTTCGACGCTTCGATCAACCGGGTCGCGGCCTGGGTGCTCGGGATGCGCAACATGCAGAAGGAGCTGCTGCAGGCGATGCTGACGCCCTGGAAGTCGCTCAAGGCGAAGCAGGATGCCGGCGCGTTCACCGAGCAGCTGGTGCTGCAGGAGGAGTTCAAGAACTATCCGGCCGGCGAGGTCTGGGCGGAGTTCTGCCGCCGGCAGGGGACGGTCGCCGACGAGACGTGGTTCAAGGCGGTCGAGAAATACGAGAAAGACGTTTTGCTCAAGCGATAGGCAATGACTATGAAATTCCAGTGGGCATGCCTCTTGGCGCTGGCGACCTCGGCGCTGGCCGCCGGCGCGGCGGAAACGATTCCGGTGCGGGTAGTCGGTTCCAACAAGACCGAGACCGTCACCTTTTCCGGCACGGCGGGTTTCCGCGGCAAGCTGATCATCGCCGACGGGTCGAATCAGGCGCAGGGCATCGTCTATGCCGAGAACGGGGTCTCGATCACCAACATCGCTTTGACGTCGGGCGAATGGCTGCTCGGCCGGCGGGGCTATGCGCATCTGGGGCTGAAGGGCGACTCCCGCTATATGGCGCACGGCGTGTGGTGGGGCGCGCAATCGGGTCGGCTCGGGATTTCGATTGTCAATTCCCGTTTCAGCTGCTATCCGCAGAAGACCGGAGATTTCTGCAGCTTCGGCTTGGGCGGGGATGATTCGGATGTCTCGCTCTATATCGGCGAAGGCGGCGTCCTGAGCGGCGAAAACAGCATCAACCAGGACGTGCAGATTCCGCTTTCACGGTCGGCCGCGAGTGCGCAGGTCACGGTCGAGGGCGGAACTTTCGATATTCAGACGGCGGTCGTGAAGGTCAATCGCTCGGCGGTGTTCAACGTCAACCGCGGCGGCGTATTCAAGGCTTCCCGGCTGGCCAGCGCGTCTGGCGATGCGATTTTGCAGTTCAACGGCGGCACCTGGCGGACGACGCTTTCGTCGGTGCTTGTCGACGGTGAGATCATCGTGCAGTCCGAAGGGGCGACCTTTGACGTCCCCTATGACTACGTTACCGAGGTCAGTTCGATTTCGGCGCCGGCGGGCAATGGCATTGCCGCGATCAAGGTCAATGCGACCTTGGCCGAGAAGACTTTCGCGGGGCCGCCGGTAGTGCGCATCACTTCGTCGACGGGGCGCGCGGGCACGGCGGTCTGCGAGTTCGACGCCTCCACCAAGAAGGTCACGGGATTCATCATCACCGGGCGCGGCACCGGCTATACTGGCGCGACCGTCCGGCTTTACGACGGCTACAGCAATCCGACGGACCTTGCCGTCTCGGACATCGAGTTCGAGCGCGGGGTTTCGGGCGACATCGTCAAGACCGGCACCGGCAGCCTGCGCTTCAACGGCAAGAGCACCTACACGGGGCTGCTGACGGTTTCCCAGGGCGCGGTTCAGCTGGCGGGCACCAACCGGCTTAACGAGGCCTCGGCGCTGCGGCTCGACAACAATTCCGTCTTCGACCTGATGGGCAACGAGCAGACGCTTTCCGACTTGAAGGGCGACGGCACCGGGGTGATCACCAACGGCATCCTGAAGCTGTCGGGCCTGGTGGTCGACATGGCCAAGGTCAAGGTCAACGCCTGCGACATCCTCAATTTCGCCAATGTCGAGTTTACGGAAAACGCACGGGTGCGGCTTCTTAACGTCGACGACCTGGATCCGGCGCGCGAGTATGTGCTTTACTATCTCTCCGGCACGCCGCCGACCCGCATTCCGCCGATTGACGAGCAGTGCTACGGCAGCGGCCTGGACGACGGCTGGAGTGTGGCGGTCAAGGACGGCAAGCTGGTGCTGGCCAACGTCGGCGGCTCGATGTTCATTTACTACTGAGGCCAGGGCCTCATTAAAAGAAAGGACAGCAATGAAAGTTAGATATGTGTTGATCGGTTTCGGCGGCATTGCCGAGAATCGGGTGGCCAAGGAAGGCTATGCCTGCGACAAGAAGCGTTTCAAACCCTTGAAGAATGCGGTGCTGACCGGCGCGATGGATCTTAATCCGGCGCGGGAGGCGGCGGCCAAGGCGCTGGGGCTCAAGTGGTATCCCAATCTCGATGCGGTGCTGGCCGACAAGGAGGTCGACGGCGTCTACATCGCCACCAACAACGCTAGCCACGCCAAGCTGGCGATCGCCTGCCTCAAGGCGGGCAAGCACGTCATCGTCGAGAAGCCGATCGCGACCTCGATTGCCGACGCGAAGGCCATGAACAAGCTGGCGAAGCAGAAGAAGCTTTCGCTCACGGTCGACCACATGATGGTCAACAATCCCTGGAACATCGCCGGCAAGGCGGCGATGGCGGCGGGCAAGCTCGGCAAGATCAACGACTGCTGCTACCACATGGAGTTCGCCTACGGCTATGATCCGGCGGAAGCGGCGACCTGGCGCTGCTCGAAGGTCGAGGAGATGGGCGGCCCGATCGGAGACGTCGCCTCGCACTGCTTCTATGTGGCCGAGTTCATGTTCGGCAAGAAGATCACCAAGGTCGCGGCGGCCTACTATCCGAAGACGATGAAAATCAAGGCCGAAGACGGCGCCTACATCAAGTTCTTCTTCGCCGACGGCACTCACGGCAGCGTCAACGCCTCGTTCTCCGAGCTCCGCGGCGGGCTCGCCGGCACGCTCACCAACCTCGGCTACGAGGTCTACGGCGACAAGGCGGCGATGCGCGGCTATGGCACGATGTTCCAGCTTTCGGGCTACCGGGACGAACCGATCGTGCAGCGGCTGGAGATCGATGACGGCAAGAAGGTTGCGGCGGTCAAGCCGAGCAAGATCCAGAACATCTATCAGACGCTGATCGACGGCCACGCGAAGTCGGTGCAGTCTAAGCAGCTGCTGACCGCTGATGACGCGATTCACAATCTCGCGCTCTGCGCGGCGGCCCACGAGTCGGCCAAGAAGGGCGGCAAGCTCATCACGGTCAAGCTGTGATCGGCTTACCTGACGACAGTGAACGAAGGTTGATTCACCCTCGCATTTCTCGCGGCGGCGTTTGCCGTCGCGGGAACTTTTTATAAAAGGAACAGGAACATGGACAAGGTCAAGCGTTACGCCCTCTATTTGCTCGTGATTGCCGGCTGCGGCGGGCTCCTTTTCGATTTCGGCGGCACCATCATCGGTCCGGCGCTGCCGTACATCGGCCCCGTGGAGGACAATCCCGGCAGTCTCGGGCTTTTCACCACCGCCCAGGTCTCGCACCTTTCGAGCGCGGTGGTGATGTGCGCGGCGCTCGCGTGTCTGGCGGCCGGCTGGTTGGCGGAGAAGTTCGGGCGCAAGGCGGTGATGCTCTTTTCGGCGGCGGTGGCGGCGCTCGCGTGCTTGCCGATCTGCCTGACCGATGGCTCCTATTCGCTGTTCTTCCTCGGGCGGGCGATGCAGGGCGTCGCCGCGGGGCTCATTGGCGTCGTGGTGCCGATGTATCTCGCCGAATGTCTCGACGCCAACAGCCGCGGCAAGGGCGCCGGCATGTTTCAGCTGTTGGATTTTGTCGGCATTACCTTCTGCTCGCTGGTCGGGCTGCTGGTCGTCCATATCGTCGGGGCGGCAGACGATCCGACGGTGACGGCGGCGTCGAAGGCGCTGGCCTGGAAGGCGGTCTTCTGGTCGTCGGCGGTGCCGGCGGTGCTATTTTTCCTCGGGGCGCTGGGGCTCAAGGAATCGCCGCGCTGGCTTTATCGCCGCGGGCGGCGCGAGGAGGCGCTGAAGACGTTGGCGGCCAACAATGGCGAGGCCAAGGCGCAGGAGATTCTCGACGAGATGATTGCCGCCGATGCGGCGGAGGCGGCGGAAAAGGCGGCGCTTGCGGAGGCGGCGAAGGGCGATTCGCTCTGGCAGCGCAAGTATGTGCTGCCGTTTCTCATTTCGCTGGCGGTGCTGATCTGCAACCAGGCGATCGGCTTCAACGCGGTGCAGTATTTTTCGATTACGATGTTCATGAAGTCGGGTCTCAGCCAGGCGACGGCCAATGCCGCGAATCTGGTGGTGTGGCTGGTGCCGATTCCGATCACCGCCCTGGCGCTGGGGCTGATCGACCGGTCGGGGCGCAAGTCGCTCCTCAAGCTCGGCACGGCCGGCATGGTGGTGGCGCTCGCGGGCGTGGCGACGGTCTTTCTGCTGTTGGACCGCGGTGTCGTCGCCGGCGGCAACTTCGCCGGCTGGCTGACGGTGGCCGGCATCGCGCTCTTCGTCGCCTCGTTTTCGATTGGCCCAGGCGTGGTGGTGTGGCTGGCGCTTTCCGAACTGATGCCCAACCGCATTCGCGCCAACGGCATGTCGATCTGCCTGTTCGTGAACCAGATGGTCGCCTTCGCCATCGCCGACGCGTTCCTGCCCTGGCAGCGCGCCTGCGGCTATGCGACGGTCTTTTACTGTCTCGCCGGTTTTGCGTTCCTTTATTTCCTGACGGCGGTGTTCATTCTGCCCGAGACGAAGGGCAAGACACTGGAGGAGATTGAGGCGTATTTCGCGGGCAAGGCGAAGTGAGTTGGCATTGGACTTAAAATGAAAATTGCAGTCATTGGTGACGGCGGGTGGGGCACGGCAAACGCGCTGTTGCTGCACGGCTATGGCCATGAGGTCACGGTTTGGGGGGCGTTCCCCGACTATGTTGAGGAAATCAATCGCACGCATCGCAACGAACGGTTTCTCAAGGGCGTTGAGTTGCCCCCGACGCTCAAGTTTACGGCCGATCGCGAGGAGGCGGTGCGGGGCGCCGAAGTGGTGGTGCTGGCGCCGCCGTCCAAGTATTTCACTTCGGTGGTGTCGGGCTTCAAGGGGCTGATCACGCCCGAGATGCTGGTGGTGTCGATCACCAAGGGCCTTTGCGAGAAGACCAATCGCCGAATGACCGATCTCGGCGGCGAGATTCTGGGCACGGGGCCGATTGTGGCG
The DNA here is from genome assembly GCA_045598785.1 of Kiritimatiellia bacterium. GTDB lineage: Bacteria > Verrucomicrobiota > Kiritimatiellia > RFP12 > UBA1067 > UBA1067. Next base: position 19,059 of record JAZLMR010000082.1, on the reverse strand, counting down.
TTGGCCGGGCCGACGCACGCCGAGGAGGTTGCCCGCGGCATTCCGACCGCCATCGTCGCCGCCTGCACCGATTTCGCCAAGGCGGAGCGGGTGCAGGCGATCTGGTCCGGACCCAAGTTTCGGGTCTACACTTCGGCCGATCCGGTCGGGGTCGAGATCGGCGGGGCGGTTAAGAACGTTCTCGCGATCTCCGTCGGCTGTTCGGACGGAATGGGCTTCGGGGACAACACGCGCGCGGCGCTCATTACGCGCGGCCTCGTCGAGATGAAGCGGTTCGTGCTCGCCTACGGCGGGCTTGAGGATACCCTTAACGGGCTCGCCGGCATTGGCGATTTGATCGTCACCTGCACCTCCGTCCATTCGCGCAACCACGCCGTCGGCGAGCGACTCGGCAAGGGCGAGAAGATCGAGGACATCCTCGGCTCGATGCAGATGGTCGCCGAGGGCGTTTGGAATTCCAAGGTGGTCCATGAGATCGCGAAGAAGCTTGGCGTCGAGATGCCGATTTGCGAAATGGTCTATGCGATCTGCTACCAGGGGCTGTCTGCGAAGGATGCTGCGAAGGCGGTGATGGAGAGAAAACTGAAGAGTGAATAGGGAATTGTTCTATATCTTGTCAGGTTTCAGCTTCGCGATGGGCGCGTGCATCGCGTCGTTCCTCAACGTCGTCATCTGGCGGGTGCCGCGCGGCGAGTCGATTGTGAGCCCTCCGTCGCATTGCCCGAAGTGCAATGCGGCGATCAAGTGGTACCAGAACATCCCGATCCTCTCGTGGCTTGCCCTGCGCGGCAAATGCGCAAACTGTCAGGCGTCGATTTCGCCGCGGTATATCCTTGTCGAGACGCTGGGCGGCATTCTGTTCCTCGCGGCGTTCTGGAAGTTCGGCGCCACGGCCGCGACTCCGGTGATGTGGATCTGGATCGCGTTGATGATCGTCGGGTCGATGATTGACTTCGATCATAAGCTGCTGCCCGATTTTGTGACGGTCGGCGGAATGGTGCTGGGGGTCGCGGCCGGAGGTGTCGACAGCTGCCGATTGCAGTCGTTGGCCCCGGTGGTGTGGTCGGTTGGCGGGCTCGCGTTTGGCTTTGGCCTTTTGTGGCTGGTCCGGTTCTTCGGGTCGCTGGCATTCAAGCGCGAGGCGATGGGCATGGGCGATGTCTTTCTGATGGGTGCGGTCGGGGCGTTGTTCGGTCCGGTGGCGGTTTTGGTTACGCTGATCCTGTCGTCGGTCTTCGGGTCGATGGTGGGCGTGTCGATGGTCGCCTTGTCGAAGACGAGGTTCGGGAGGTTTGTCGAGATTCCCTATGGCCCCTACATCTGCATGGGGTGCCTGGCGTGGATGTTCTACGGGCCTGAGCTCGTCAACTGGTATGTCGGGATGCTCGCCAAGTAAGGAAAGGATGGCTGCCATGAGTATGAACCGAAGGGAGTTCCTGTTTTCGACCGGCGCGGTCACGATGATCGCCGGTTGCCGTACGTTCGACCTTTTCGGGGCGCCGGACCTGTGCTTCGGCGTGGTGAGCGACATTCACGTGACGACGCCGAAGTCGACGAAGATGTTCGAGCGGGCGCTCCGTTACTTCCGGCGCCGTGGGGTCGACGCGGTGATGGTGCCGGGCGATCTCACCGACTGGGGCCTGAGGTCCGGCTTCACCGCCGTCAAGGCGGCGTGGGATCGTGTGTTCGCCGGAACTGACGTCGTGCCGCTCTTCTGCACCGGCAACCACGACTACGACGGCTGGGACTACGGCGACATGACGATGGAGATGCATGCGAACGGCTACGCGGAGGACGATGCCATCACGCGGAACGGTGGGATGGGGAAGTGCTGGAAGGAGGCATTCGGCGAGGAGTTCGCGCCGATTCGCTGCCGCACCGTGAAGGGCTATGACTTCGTGTGCGGCGAGTGGCACGGTTACGAGGAACTGTCCGGCTGGATGGCGGCGAACGGCGGCCGGTTCAGGGGCGGGAAACCGTTCTTCTATTTCCAGCATCTGCCGATCATGGGAACGACTTCCGACAGCTTCGGCTGGGCGGACGACGGCAAGACGAAGCCGATCCTCGATGCCTTTCCGAACTGCATTGCCTTCACGGGGCACGCGCATCGCCCGTTCCTGGACGAGCGCTCGATCTGGCAGGGTGCGTTCACGGCGGTCGCGACCCCGTCGCTTTCCTACGCCGGCTGGCCGGAAGAACATGAAAACGGCGCGGGTGCGCGCGACGGAACTTCGACGCAGGCGATGCCGATGGAGCCGGCGCGTCGCGATCTCCGCGGCGGACAGGGCTATGTCGTCAAGGTCTGGGCGGACCAGGTCGTGATCGAGCGCTGGGATCTCGAGGAGGAGGAGTCGGATGCGCCGGCGTGGGTCGTGCCGCTCCCGGCGGGTCGTGTGGCGAAGCCGTACGACCATGCGCGGCGCGAGCGGACGGAGCCGGTGCCGCGGTTTCCGGATGGGGCCGCGCTCGACCTGGAGACGCGTAATACGGAAAACCGTATGGGCAAGTGGACGATTGTGATGAACTGCGAGTTCCCGTCCGCCGTCGTGCCGGACGGCTCGCGGGTGTTCGACTACGAGCTCAAGGCGGTGCCGAAGAACGGTTCGACGCCCCTCGTCAAGCACTTCATTTCACCGGCCTACGCGAAGCTGGCGAAATACGAGCCGGCTCGGCAGCGGTTCTGGTTCGACGTCGCGGAACTTCCGCAGGATCAGGACTATGTCATCGAGGTCCGCGCCCGCAACTGCTTCGGGAAGGCGTCCGCGCCGCTCCGTTCGGAGACGCTGCGCGGCAAGCCGGGTCTGGGAACCGTGAAACGCGAGGACGAGAAGGCGGGCAAATGACCGGCAAACTTTACATCATCGACCTGATGCCGTTCCTGTACAAGGGACATTTCGTGTTCCTCCGGAATCCGCGGATGACCGCGAGCGGCATCAACACTTCGGCGCTGCTGGGGCTGGTGAGCGGCCTCAAGTCGATTCTCAAGCGCGAACAGCCGACGCATGCGGTGCTGGCGATGGATCCCGGCGGGCCGACCTTCCGCCACGAGGCGTACGCGCCCTATAAGGCGCAGCGGCAGCAGATGCCCGAGGACCTGGCCGCGGCGATTCCCTATGCCATCGAACTCGCCGAGGCGCTGAAGATTCCGGTCGTCCGCGTCGACGGCTTCGAGGCCGACGATGTCATGGGCACTTTGGCGGTGAAGGGCGCGGCGGCGGGCTTCGAGGTCTATCTGGCGACCCCTGACAAGGATGCCGCGCAGCTGGTCCGCCCGGGCGTGAAGCTCTATCGGCCCGCGCATGCCGGCGACGCGGCGGAAATCTATGACGAGGCCAAGGTTTGCGAGCACTGGCATCTCGCTTCGCCGGCGCAAATGATCGACTATCTGGCGTTGGCGGGCGATGCGTCCGACAACATTCCCGGCATTCGCGGCGTCGGCGAGAAGACGGCGGCGGACCTGCTCTCGAAGTATGGCGACGTCGAAGGCATTTTGGCGCATGCGGCGGAACTCAAGGGCAAGTTGGCCGAGAAGGTGGCGAAGGGCGCCGAAGACGCCAGAGTCTCGAAGTTCCTTACGACCATTCGCACGGACGTGCCGCTGGAGCCGGATTGGGACAGCTATCGGCTCGACGGGGTGGATGCCGAGAAGCTGGCCCGAGTGTGCGCCAAGTTTGAGTTGAACAAGTTCGCGAAGGCCATGCTGGGAGATGCGGGCGGCGAATTGCCCGCCGCCGCGAATTCGGCGGCCGCGCCGGCGGTCCCGGCGGCGGAACTGGCGTCGCTCGCTACGACGCCGCACGACTACCGTTATGTCGCGACCGAGGCCGAGGCGCAGGAGCTGCTGGCGATCTTACAGGCGGCGGACAAGGTCGCCTTCGATACCGAGACGACGGCGCGGGAGCTCGGGCTTTCGGCGACGGATGCCTCGACTTGCCGGCTGATCGGCTTTTCCTTTGCGGTCGCCCCGGGGCGTGCGTGGTATGTCGACGCAGGGCTCATCGACATCTTCCGTCCGCTCTTTGCCGACCCGACCAAGACGCTCGTGGGGCTGAACGTGAAGTTTGACCGGGCGGTGCTGCATCGCTACGGCATCGGCTTCGCTTCGGTGCCGCGGGACGTGATGCTCGAACATTACTGTCTGGATGCAGCGGCGCGTCACGGTATGGACGCGCTGGCCGAGCAGTATCTCCATTATCGGACGATCAGGTTCGAGGAGGTCGCGGGGGTTCAGGAGCGCGGCAAGCCCGAGCCGACTTTGGCCGGCAAGGACTTGGCGAAAGTCACGGATTATGCGGCGGAGGACGCGGACATCACCTGGCGGCTCGACGAGGTGCTGCGGCCGCAGGCGCAGGCTTGCCGGCTGGCGAGGGACCGGCCCGAGGCGCTGGGCGAGGTCGAGGAGCCGCTGGTGAAGATTCTGCTCGACATGGAACGCGAGGGCGTCCGGGTCGATACGGCGGCACTGAAGGAATACGGCCGCGAACTTGATCGCGAGATCCTCGCCTATACGCAGGAGATTCTTCGCTATGCCGAGCCGGGGTTCAACCCCGACAGCCCCAAGCAACTGGGCGAGCTGCTCTTCGGCCGCTTGGGGCTCCCGGGCGGCAAGAAGACGGCGAAGGGCCAGTGGGCGACGGACGAGAAGACGATTTCCAAGCTGACGGACGCGCATCCGATCGTCCCGGCGATTCTCGAGTATCGCGCGTGCACCAAGCTCAAGTCGACCTATGTGGACAAGCTGCCGCAGCTCATTGACGCGAACGGCCGTGTGCACACGACCTACGCCCAGGCCTTTGCCGAAACCGGGCGGCTTTCCTCGTCGGATCCGAATTTGCAGAACATTCCGGTCCGCACCGAACGCGGCAAGCTGATTCGCAGGGCGTTTGTCGCCCGCGATGCGGACCATGTGCTCGTGTCCGCCGACTATTCGCAGGTGGAGCTCCGGCTGATGGCGGCGATGTCGGGCGATCAGGCCATGCTGGAGGCGTTCCGTCGTGGCGAGGACATTCATCGGGATGCCGCCAGCCGCATTTACAATGTGATGCCGGGCCTGGTCACGCCGGAGCAGCGTTCGAAGTGCAAGATGGTCAACTTCGGCATCATCTACGGCATCAGTCCGTTCGGGCTTTCGCAGCGGCTCAAAGTGCCGCGCAAGGAGGCGGCGGAACTCATCGAGGCCTACTTCAAGCTTTATCCGACCATTAAGGACTATATGAACGCCGCCATTGCCAGCGCGCGCGAGCGGGGCTATGCCGAAACTTATCTCGGACGCCGCCGCACCTTGCGCGACATCAATTCCCGCAATGCGACGGCGCGGCAGGCGGCGGAGCGCGACGCGATCAACACTCCGATCCAGGGCAGCGCCGCCGATCTCATCAAGGTGGCGATGGTCAAGGTCGACCGGGCGATTCGCGAGGCCGGGCTGCGCGCCAAGATGGTGCTGCAGATTCATGACGAACTCGTCTTCGACACGCCGCGCGAGGAAGTCGAGCGGCTGTCGGAAATCGTCCGTCGGGAAATGACCGGAGCTCTGGATTTCGGGGTGCCGCTGGAAGTCGGGCTGGGCGTCGGCGACAACTGGCTGGACGCGCACTGAAAGGGATGAATGCCGCCGAGCCGACCGTCGACTTTCCGACCGTCGACTTCCGCAGCGATTAGCTGGCGCTTCGCGCTGCTAAAATCTAGAAATGTTGAATGGGGATTTGGTATAATTTCAAGCAATTGAATCTGCTGGTTCTCGAAAGGCTCACAAAGGACTGAAGACTTGAAAAACGACATTTTGAAAAAGCTCGGCAATTCGCAGCAGCAGTGCGCGGTGACGCGCTCGATGATTACTGACGGCCCCGCCCGGGGCGCACGAATCATCGACGTTACCAACGGCAGGCTGCATTTCGTGCTCTCGGAGTCGAATGCGCTCGACATCTTCCGGCTGTGGCATGAGGGCATGAACGTCGGCTTCGTTTCCAAGAACGCGCTCTTTACCGGCGAAGGCGGCTTCATGCACGACTTTCCGGCTGGCATGCTCTACACCTGCGGCTATGATGCGATCGGCGGCGTCGAGGGGCATCGGCCGCACGGGCGGCTCCATACGCTGCCGGCGACGATTGTCGAGCTCAAGGCCGACGAGCGCGGCGTCCGGATCACGGGCGAAGTGCGCTTTGCCCAGCTCTTCGGCGAAAATCTGGTGTTGCGGCGGACGATCGAGACGGCGGCGGGCTCGGACGAGCTGAAGCTGACCGACGTCCTGGAGAACCATGCGTTTCGCGACGAGCGCTACTGCCTGCTTTATCATGTTAACGTCGGCTATCCGATCGTCGATGTCGGGGCCAAGATCGCCAGCAAGTTCGTGCGCACGATTCCGCGCAACGACTGGGCGGCGAAGCAGCAGCCGAAGATGCTGGAAGTCGAGCCGCCGGTCGACAACTTCGAGGAGGTGTGCTACTTCCACGAGACGAAGGACGGCGAGATGTCGATCGTCAACCGCCGGCTCGGCAAGCGCTTTACCGTCAAGTCCAACTTGCGGAAGTTCGTCGAATGGAAGTCGCGCGCGAGCGGCGATTACGTCATCGGGCTTGAGCCCGGCTCCAGCTGGCTCGACGATCAGCTGCGCTATTCGGTGCTCAAGCCGGGCAAGCGGGTGGTGACGACGGTGACTTTGAAAGTGGAAAACCTCTGAAAGGAAATGCCAATGAACTACGGTGAAGCGGAAAAGCTGTTGAAGGACTGCGGGCAGGAACAGGTGCTCGCCGATTGGAAGAAGCTGTCGAAGGCGGAGCGGGCGGAGCTGCTGGCGCAAGTGGCGACGCTTGACCCGAAGAGCATCCGGCAGTGCCAGGCGGCGCTGAAGTCCGGCGGCACGGCCTTCGATTCCTCGAAGGGCAAGGCGCCGGCGGTGGCCGAGCTCAGGGGCCAGGCGCTCAAGGCGGCGATTGCCGCCGGTGAGCGGGAGCTCCGCGCCGGTCGGGTGGCGGCGCTGCTGGTGGCCGGCGGTCAGGGGTCGCGGCTCGGGTACGACGGCCCGAAGGGCTGCTATGCCATCGGTCCGGTCACGGGCGCGCCGCTCTTCTATTTCCATGCGCGCAAGATCTTGGCGCGTTCGATTCGCTATGGCGCGGCGATTCCGTTCTACGTGATGACGAGCGAGGCCAATCATGCGGCGACGATCGCGTGCTTCGAGGAGAACGAATATTTCGGACTCAATCCCGACGACGTCTTCTTCTTTACCCAGGGCATGTGGCCGGGGATGACGCCGGAGGGCAGGATCGTCCTGGACCGCCCGGGGCACATCTTCATGTCGCCGGACGGTCACGGCGGGCTGCTGGCCGCGCTCCGGCGCTCGGGGGCGCTCGCGGACATGAAAAAGCGCGGCATCAAGTCGGTGTTCTTCTTCCAGGTTGACAATCCGCTGGTGGAAATCGCCGATCCGGCTTTCGTCGGCTACCACGTGCAGCAGCGTTCCGAGTATTCGCTCAAGCTTTGCGCCAAGCGCGATCCCTTTGAAAAGGTCGGCATGCCGATGCAATTCGGCGAGCGTTACCGCATGATCGAGTATACGGAAATGACCAAGGAGCAGTGTTTGCGCCAGCGCGGCGGCAAGCTCTACTTCCGTTTCGGCTCGCCGGCCATCCACGTCTTCGACCGGGCGTTCCTCGAACGGGAGGCGGCGAAGGCGATGCCGTTGCATCTGGCGTTCAAGAAGATCCCGATGGTGGTGAACGGCAAGGTCGTCAAGCCAACCGAGCCGAACGGCTACAAGTTCGAGAAGTTCATCTTCGACATCCTGCCGAACGCCCGGCGGGCGGCGTTTCTGGCGTTCGAGCAGCGCGAGGAGTTTTCGCCGGTCAAGAATGCCGAAGGGAGCGATTCGCCGGCCACTTGCCGCTCGGACATGCAGGGCAAGTGGGCGCGGTGGCTTGAGCGCCTCGGCATGAAGGTGCCGGCGGGCCTGCCGCTGGAGATCGACCCGGCCTACGCGCTGGATGCCGACGACCTGAAGTCGCTGGGGCTGTGGCTGGCGGTTGACTGAACGTATGGCCAATTCTCGTCGCACGGCGGCTTTTGTAGTCGCGCGTTGGCTGCTCACCCGCGAGTTCCCGGCGAATCTGCTGCCGCAGGGAGCCGACCGGGCCTTTGTGCAGGATCTTGTCTACACGGTGATTCGTCGGCTGCGGCCGCTACGTAAGGTGTTGGGCTGTCTGGTCCGCACCTGGCCGAAGGGCGAGTTGGAGGCGCTGCTATATGTGGGCGCGGCGCAGATTCTGTATATGCCGGAGGTGCCGGATTTCGCCGCGGTCAACGAGACGGTCGAAGCGGCCAAGGCCAGTGAGAACCGGGCGATCGCCAGGGTGGTGAACGGAGTGCTGCGCAATCTCCTTCGCCGGCAGGGCGAATTCGAGGCGATGCTGGCGGCGGCGCCGCTTGCCGAGCGCGAGAGTTTTCCGACGGAACTCGTGCGGCGCTGGACGGCGCGTTATGGCGAGGAGAACGCGGCGAAGCTCTGCGCGTGGCATAACGAGCCGGCGAAGACGTTTCTGGCGCGAAAGGACGGGTCGTTCGTCGAACTGGAGCGCGGCAAGAAGGTCGCCGAGGTTACGGGTTACGCGGAAGGCGAGTTTATCGTGCAGGATCCGGGCACGGCGCTCGCGGTGGAACTGGTGGACGCGAAGCCGGGTGAGACCGTGCTTGACGCCTGCGCGGCGCCGGGCGGCAAGACGATTCAGCTTGCCTGGCGCGGGGCCGAGGTGACGGCCTGCGAGGTGAATCCCCGGCGGCGGCAGACGCTGGTGGAGAATTTGACGCGGTTGCAGCTGGAAGTCCGGGTGGTGGACTCGCTGACGGCGGCGGGCGGCGATTACGACAAGGTGCTCGTGGATGCGCCTTGCAGCAATACCGGCGTCCTGCGGCGGCGGCCCGACGCCCGCTGGAACTGGTCGCCGGAGAAGCTCGCGTCGCTGGTGAAGTTGCAGGCGGAGATCCTGGACCGGGCGGCGGGACTGGTGGCGGCGGGCGGTACGCTCGTTTATTCCACCTGTTCCAACGAGCCGGAGGAAAACGAGGAACAGGTGGCGGAATTTCTGCGGCGGCATCCGGAATTCACGCTGGACAAACAGTTGGCGTCGGTGCCGTTCGAGTCGGGCTGCGACGGGGCGTTTGCCGTGCGGCTGCATAAGCTTTGAGGTCGAGGTGGAAGACGAATGACTGATTTTTCGAAATTGCTGAACCCCGAACAGTGTGCGGCGGCGACTGCAGGCGACGGTCCGCTTTTGGTGTTGGCGGCGGCCGGCACGGGCAAGACGCGAACGCTTGTCCATCGCGTCGCGTATCTGATCGAGCAGGGCGTGCCGCCGCCGCGGATATTGCTGCTGACCTTTACGAATCGGGCGGCGCGGGAGATGCTGGAGCGCGCCGAGAAGGTGGTCGGCGACGCGGCGCATGAGATCTGGTCGGGAACCTTTCATTCGATCTGCGCACGGTTGCTGCGGCGATACGGTTCGGCCATCGGCTATCCGCCGTCGTTTCAGATTCTGGACGAGGACGACCAGAAGCGGCTGGTGGGGGATCTCATCAAGTCAACGGTGGCCGATCCCAAGGACTTCGTCAAGAAGGAGCTGGTGGCGAAGATGATCTCCGAGGCCGCGAACGAGCAGCGGCCGGTAGCGGCGATCGCGGAGCGCTGGCTGACGAAGACGGCGGGCGTGGATCCGGAGAAGATCGCCGAAATCGCGGAGAAGTATGCCGCGCGCAAGCGCGAGCTGAATGCGATGGATTTCGACGACCTGCTGGTGAAGGCGCTGGAGCTGCTGAAGTCGCGCGAGGACATTCGCAGCCTCTTGCAGGAGCACTTTCTGCAGGTGCTGGTTGACGAGTATCAGGATACCAACGGCCTGCAGGCCGAATTTACCGATTTGCTGGCGGCCAAACACCGCAATATCATGGCGGTAGGGGACGACTTCCAGTGCATCTACACCTGGCGCGGGGCGCAGATCGAAAACATTCTCGATTTCCCGAAACGCTGGCCCGGGTGCCGGCTTGTCAAGCTGGAACGCAATTACCGGTCGGTGCCGGGCGTGCTGAACGTGGCGAACGTGGTGATGCGGGACGCGCCCAATCAGTTCGAGAAGGTGCTGCGGCCGGTTCGCGGCGGTGAAGGCGTCAAGCCGTTTCTCTATCGGGTCTACGATTCCAAGACGCAGGCCAACGAGATCATCCGGCAGGTGACGGAGGCGCGGCAGCTCGGCTATCGGCTTTCCGACATCGCCGTGCTCTACCGCAGTCACTATCAGTCGATTGACGTGCAGATGTCGCTGGCGCGGATGAAGGTGCCGTTTCGGATCACTTCCGGTGTCGGGGTCTTCGAGCAGATCCATGTCAAGGACGTGCTGGCCTATTTGCGGCTTTTGCTCAATCCCGCCGACGAACTGTCGTTTCTCCGGCTGGCGGAGCTGTTGCCGGGGGTGGGCGAGAAGAGCGCCAGGAACTACTGGGAAAAGCTGGGCCGCAATTTCGACGGCCGCTCGCGCGAATGCCGCGATGCGCTCGGCGGGTTGCTCGGGACCAAGGCGCGGCCGCTCTGGCCGGCGCTCTCCAAGTGCATTGAAGGCGCCTACGAGCATCTTCAGGACGAGGAGGTCGGCGAGATCGTCGAAGATTTTTGCGCGCTCTTCTACGAGGACCATCTGCGGCGGGAGTATGAGGATCCCGAGGCGGAGGACCGGCTGGATGACCTCAAGGAACTGGCGGTGCAAATCGCCGGGCACGAGGGCGGGCTGGAGGCGTTTCTCGCGGACGTGGCGCTCCTGACCAATCTGGACGTGAAGAAGAATGCGCCCGAGCAGGACAAGATCACGCTTTCGACGGTGCATCAGGCCAAGGGCATGGAATGGCCGGTGGTGATGGTGCCTTGGCTTTCCGAAGGGATGTTCCCGAGCTCGAAGGCCTCCGAAGAAGGGCGGATGGACGAGGAGCGGCGGCTCTTTTACGTGGTGGTGACCCGCGCCAAGGATCAGCTGCATCTGTTCGTGCCGCAGCTGCGCAAGTCGCCGGACGGCGGTATTTTCCCCGTCGAGCCGTCGATGTTCGTCAAGGAGATTCCACCGGAGCTGGTGGTGCAACGGCGCGTGTCGGGATTTTCCGACGAATACGGCGGCCGGGGTTACGGCGGTGGTGGTTACGGTCGCGGCTACGGAAGTGGTGGTTACGGCGGCTACCGCAAGCCGGTCAGGCCGGGAGCAGGGATATCGACGAGTTGGCGTCGGTAGTGTCGCGCGGCTTGAAGGCGGCGCCGGCTTCGATTTCCCGGCACATGGAAAAGACGCTGCGCCAGGAGTCGACGCGGTAGTCGCGGTTCTTGACCAGCATGGATTCCAGAAGCTGGCAGAAGCCTTCGGAGAGCTCCGGCCGATAGGTGCGCGGGTCTCGCGCCTGCTGGGCTTCGTCGCAGTGGGCGCGCATCATGTTCTCGGTGTCGAGCCCGGGGAAGAGGATGCGCCCGGTCGCGAGATGGAAGAGCGACGCGGCCAGCGAGTAGATGTCGCTGCGGCAGTCGAGCTCGACGTCGCCGTAGACCTGCTCGGGCGAGATGTAGGCCGGGGTGCCGAGAATGTGGTCGGGCACCTCCTGCGGGCCTTCCTTGAATTCAAAGCGGTGGGAAATCCCCAGGTCCATCAGCTTGATTTCGCCCTGGGTGTTGATCATCAGGTTCTCGGGCTTGATGTCGCAATGCACGATGCCGTGTTCGTTCCAGGCGTAGTCGAGCGCGGAGGCCACCGATTCGCAGATGAGCAGGCAGTCGGCCTCGCGCACATGCTGCTTGCGCTTGAGGAGGTCGGCGAAGGTGTAGCCGTCGACGTATTCCATCACGTAATACCAGTTGCCGTTGCCGTTGTTGAAGTCGTAGGCCTCGACAATGCCGGGATGGTGGATTTCCTCCATGATCCGCTCTTCGGCGCGGAACTGGCGGATTTCCGCGCCGTCCTGGGCGAATTCCTTGTTGAGAATCTTGACCGCGACCACGCGCTGATTGATGATGTCCCAGGCCTTCCAGACGGTGGCCATGCCGCCGTCGCCGATCTTTTCAATGAGCTTCAGGTTGGGAATCTTGAGAATCCGGCTGCGAATCGTCAGCTGCTGGGTGGGAAGGTTTTCGTAATAGGCGTTGCTCATGATTCCAGTTTCCAGTCCTTGAGTTTGCGATGCAGCGTGCGCCGCGAGATGCCCAGCTCGTCGGCGGCCTTGGTCTTGTTGCCGCCGCACTTTTCCAGCGTGGCCAGGATCTGGCGTTTTTCCGAGTCGGCGAGCGTGACCTTGGCGTCGCTCGCGTCCGCGCCCGGCGCCGGGGTGGGCGTGGCGCTCGGAAGGGACGGGCGTTCGCCGATTTCCACCGGCAAGTCTTCGAGCGTCAGTTTCGGTCCGGTCGCCAGCACCGTCATCTTTTCGATCACATTGCGCAGCTGCCGCACGTTGCCCGGCCAGTCGTAGTCTTCCAGCGCCTTGAGCGCGGCGGGCTCGATGCCGCTGACCGCCGACATGCCGTTGCGGGCGAAGTCCTTGAGGAACCTGGCCACCATCGGCGCGATGTCCTCGGGATGGTCCTTGAGCGCGGGCGTGCGGATGTCGACGACGTTGAGCCGGTAATACAGGTCTTCACGGAAGGTGCCGGATGCGACCAGCTGCCGGAGGTCGCGGTTGGTGGCGGAGACGAGCCGGAAGTCGACCGGAATTTCCTGGCTGCCGCCGACATGACGGACGCATCTAGTCTCCAGGGTGCGCAGAAGCGCGATCTGGGTCGGCAGGTCGATTTCGCCGATTTCGTCCAGAAAGAGCGTGCCGCCGTGGGCCGCTTCGATGCAGCCGGTCTTGCCTTTGGCGAGTCCGCCGGTGAAGGTGCCCGGATCGTAGCCGAAGAGTTCGCTCTGCAGCAGGTCGGCGGAAAACGCCGCGCATTCGACGGCGACGAACGGCCCCTGGGCGCGGGCGGACTGCCGGTGGATCGCCTGGGCGGTCAGCTCCTTGCCGGTGCCGCTGGGGCCTTCGATCAGCACCGAGGCGTTGGTCGGCGCCACCTTGCGGATGAGCCGATACAGCTTTTCCATGGCCGGCGAGTTGCCGATGAAGTTCTCCAGCTCGGCGCCGGACTCGGCCTTGAGCGAGGCGACCTCGGCCTTGAGCGAGGCGACTTCGGCCTTGAGCCGGGTCTTCTCCACCGCCCGGGCGACGCACAGTTCGAAGGCGCGCAGGTCGGTGATCGGCTTCTGGAAGAAGTCGTCGGCGCCGCCGTTGCGCATGGCCTCGACCGCGAGGTCCATCGACCCGTAGGCGGTGAGCATGATGACGGTGAGCCCGGGCCGGTCGGCCTTCACCTTGCGCAGCAGTTCGGTGCCGGACATGCCGGGCATCCGCTCGTCGGTAATCACGAGCGCGGTGTCGGGATTTTCCGCGAGAAGCCGCAGGGCGGCGTCGCCATCGGGCGCCACCAGGCATTCGTAAGCGCGGCCGAACCAGCGCGCGAGCGTATCGCGCAAGGGCTTTTCGTCGTCAACGATGAGGATCTTCGGTTTCATTTGAGGGCGCGAACGCGTTTTTCCAGGCGCGGCAGCCGGATTGTGAAGACCGTGCCTTCGCCGGGGGTGGATTCGGCGGCCAGGGTGCCGCCGTGGTCGGTGACGATGCGATGGGTGATCATCAGCCCGAGTCCCGTGCCTTTCGCCTTGGAGGTGTGGTAGGGCTCGAAGAGATGGACGAGCTGCTCGGCGGACATGCCGGCGCCGTGGTCGCGGACGGTGACGGCGACTTCGCGGTCGTCGGAAGCGAGGCCGATCTCGATGCGACTGCCGTCCTTCATGGCTTCCAGCGCGTTCTTGAGCAAATTGAAGAAGACCTGCTCGAACTGGTTCGCGTCCAGCGCGACGGGCGGCAAGGCGGCGGGAATGTCGAGGGTGACGGCGATCCGGCGGTCCTCGAACTGCGGCTTCATGGCCTCAAGGCAGTTCTTGAGCGGATCGGCGAGCGAACCCGGCATGAGATGGGGCCGCGAGGGCTTGAGCGCCTCCAGAAAACCGCGGATGATGCCGTCCAGCCGCCGGACCTGGGTCTTGATGATGGCGATCGACTCCTGGTCGGACGGATCGCGCTCGAGCATCTGGATGTTGAGCGAGATCGCGTTGAGGGGGTTGCCGATTTCGTGGGCGACGCCGGCGGCGAGGTCGCGCACCGCCCGGGTGGCGCCGGCCCGCAGCTCGTCTTCGGTGCGCGCCCGCAGCGCGGTGACGTCCGTCAGCTTGACCAGCGTCTCGTCGCCCAGCGGAATCGTCTGGATCTCCAGCGTGCGGTTCTCGGGGTAGGTGAGCTGGACTTCGCGCCTGGAGGCCTTGCCCAGCGGCAGCGACAGCGACGCGAGCGAGCTTTCCACCTCCATGCCCAGCAGCTGCCGGGCGGCGGGATTGGCGCGGGTGACGTTGCCCGAGCCGTCCAGCAGGACGATGCCCTCGCTCAGCGCGTGAATCAGCATCTCCACGCGGGCGAACTCGTCGGACATCAGTTCGTATTGCTCGCGCAGATGGCCGGCGTCGAGCCGGCCGATGTGCTTGCGGACGCCTTTGAAGAAGTCTTTCACTTGCGGAGGTCGATTACGCGCTTGATCTTGCCTTCGCTCCGCGGCAGCGAGCCGGGCTGGACCAAGGTGATTTTCGGCGTGAGGCCGATGATCCGCTTGATGGCGCCCAGCGTCTTCTTGCGCAAGGCCTCAAGCGTGCGGATGTTGTCGGAGAACGCCTCGGAGCGGATTTCGACCTTGATTTCCAGGAGGTCGAGCGTGGCTGTCGGCGTGATGATGATCTGGTAGTGAGGCTCGACTTCCGGCACCGACAGCAGGGCGGTTTCGACCTGGCTGGGGAAGAGGTTGACGCCGTGGACGATCAGCATGTCGTCGCTGCGCGCCTTGATGCGGTCCATCACGCGGATCGTCCGCCCGCAGCGGCAGGGCTCGGTGCGCAGGCGGGTGAGGTCGCGGGTGCGGTAGCGCACCATCGGGGTGCCGTTGCGGTCCAAGGTGGTGAACACGAGTTCGCCCTCCTCCCCGTCGGGCAGGGGTTCGAGCGTCTCGGGGTCGATGATCTCGGGATAGTAGTGGTCTTCGAAGACGTGCAGGCCATTGGAGCAGCCGCAGCTGCCGGCGACGCCGGGCCCGGAGATCTCGGTGAGCCCGTAGATGTCATGGGCGACGATGCCGGCGGACGCTTCGATCTTCTCGCGCATGGCGTCCGTCCAGGGCTCGGCGCCGAAGATGCCGTGCCGGAGGCGGGTGTCGCGGCGGAAGTCGATGCCCAGCGTCTTGGCGACTTCGATGATGTGCAGGAAGTAGCTGGGGGTGCAGGCGATGGCGGTGGTGCCGAGGTCGCGCATCAGCATCAGCTGTTTTTCGGTATTGCCGGCCGAAGTCGGCAGCACCGCGCAGCCGAGGTGTTCGCCGCCGTAGTGGAGACCGAGCCCGCCGGTGAAGAGCCCGTAGCCGTAGCTCACCTGCAGCACGTCTTCCTGTCCGAGCCCGTACATCGCGAGGCAACGCGCGGTGGCGTCGGCCCAGACTTCGATGTCGTTTCTGGTGTTGGGGATGCAGATCGGCTTGCCGGTCGTGCCGGAAGAGCAGTGGAAGCGCACGATCTCCGCGAGCGGCGCCGCCGTCAGCCCCATCGGGTATTCGTCGCGCAGGTCGGTCTTCATCATGAACGGCAGCTTGCGGGTGTCGGCCAGCGTGACGAGGTCGCGCGGCTTGAAGCCCAGTTCGTCGCAGCGCCGGCGGAAGAGCGCCACCCGCTCGTATTCGTAGGCGACGAGCTTTTGCAGCTTGGCGAGCTGCAGGGCGCGTAGCTCGGCGACGGGAAGGAAATCGTTTTTGCTTATTTCACACATAACGCGGATTGAGGTTGGTTACGCCAAGGGCGCGGCGATTTGGTCCAGCGCGGCCAGGAGTTTGCGGTTTTGCGCCGGCGTGCCGACGGTGATGCGCAGGCGCTCGCCGGTCTTGGGACCGGGGAAGTGGCGCACGAAGATTTCGCGCGCCTTGAGCGCGGCGAAGATTTCGGCGGCGCGGACGCGGGCGGACTGCTCGCGGGTGCGCGGCGGCCGGGCGAAGATGAAGTTGGCTTCGCTCGGCAGCACGTCCCAGCCGCGTTTTTCCAGCTGGCGCGAAAGAGTGTCGCGAGCGGCGACCACCTTGGCGACATTGGCCCGCATCCAGGCCTGATCGCGAACGGCCGCCAGCGCCACCGCCTGGGCGACGGCGTCGACGTTGTAGGAGTCCTTCACCTTGTACATCGCCTCGATGAGGTCGCTCGGCCCGACGCAGTAGCCGACGCGCAGCCCCGCGAGCGAGTAGCTCTTGGAGAAGGTGCGCATCACTATGAGGTTGCGGTTGCCGGGCCGGGTCGCCAGCGCCATGCAGTTGGCGCGGGCAAAGTCGGCATAGGCCTCGTCGACGATGACCACGCCCTTGAACTTCGCCGCGAAATCGGCGATGGCCGCCGGTTCGACGAAAGTGCCGGTCGGGGCGTTGGGATTGGTCCAGAGGAAGAGCGATACCTTGGCGTTCATCCGGTCGGCGCTCGTCCAGCGGACGTCGCGAATCGCCGCCAGGGTCTTATAGAGCGAATAGCTCGGATCCAGCGAGCCGATCTGTTCGTCGTTTTCAACGAAGGTCTTGGCGGCGATGCTCAGCACTTCGTCGGAGCCGTTGCCGACGAAGACTTGGTCGAGGCGGCAGCCGTTGAGCGCGGCCAGCGCCTGCCGGAGCTCGACGAAATTCGGGTCGGGATAGCGGCGCAGCCGGTCGAGGTCGAAGCGCTGCAGCGCGGCGGCGCATTGCGGCGACGGCGGGTAGGGGTTCTCGTTGGTGTTGAGCTTGACGACTTTTTTTGACTTCGGCTGTTCGCCGGGCGTGTAGGCCTGAAGCCGTCGGACGGAGCGGGTGATTTTCATCGCTTTAGAACACGAGCTCGGCGCTCGAACTGAAGATGTGACGTTTAAAGAGGAACAGGAACACGCGTTCGGTGTCGAGGCGGGTGCTGACGTTCTTAAAGCCGCGCGCCCCGTATTTTTTCGCCGCGGCGTCGAGGAGCATCTGGTTGACTTCCACCGTCAGCGAATCGCAGAACCAGAGGGGGACTTCCTGGTTGGGATATTCGGGGTCGCCGGAGGCGATGGCCAGCCCGAGGAATTTCCAGCCGTTGTTTTCGGCAATCACCATGTGGCGGCCGCCCTGGTTGCAGTATTCGTAAGAGCAGCAGCCGGTCAGGAGCGCGATCAGCGCGAGGGCGAGCATTTTCATTTCAACACCCCCGAAAGCTGGAGTTCGCGATAAGTCAGCACATAGGGAATCGGCAGCACTTCGCCGATAAGCGGCAGATACAGCATGACCGAGCTGAAGTCGTGGTAGACAAGGTTGTCGACTTGCCGCCGGTTTTTGGCCGCGTAGCTCATCAGCCGGCTTTGGAGCTTGTCCATGGTGACGTCGTCGCGGAAAATAACGAAGGGAAAGACCTTGCCCGAGGTGCTTTCGGTGGCGTTGCCGCAAAACAGCGGAATGAAATCAAAGAGCCGCCAGCCGTAATTGGAGACTAGGATTTGCTCTTCCTGGGTGATATCGGATACGCCGGTATCAAGCGAAAAGCATCCGGTGAGACATAATGTCCCGAAAAGCAGGCCGTAGATATAAGATTTCCGCATAGGGATATTATAACATAATGTGATATAATCTTGGGCGTAAAACCACTAATTGGAATTTTTTTATGAATCATAACCAGCGGGTAGTTTCTTTGGATGTCCTTCGGGGGCTGGATATGCTGTTTATCATGGGGTTTACCGTTTTCCTGCTGCGCTTTCAGGAGGCGCTGGGAGTCCGCGCCGAGTGGCTCGAAACGCAGTTCAGCCATGGCGCCTGGCACGGGCTGCGATTCTACGACACGATCTTTCCGTTGTTCTTGTTTTTGGCCGGAGTTTCCTGGCCGTTCTCGCTGGCCAGGCGGCGTGCGCGCGGCGATTCCACGGCGGCGATCGTGCGCCAGATTCTCAAGCGCGGGCTGATTCTGTCGCTGCTCGGGTTCGTGTACGACGGAATCCTGAAGCTGGATTTCGCCAATTTGATCTGGGGCGCGGTGCTTACCCGCATCGGCATCGCCTGGGCGATTGCCGCGCTGCTGTCGCTCTGGCTGAATACGCGCAGGCTGGTGGCGGTGGCGGCGGCGGTACTGCTCGGCTACTGGGCGGTTTCGGTGCTCGTGGTGGCGCCCGACGCGCCGGGGCTGGACCCGCTGTCGGCGAAAGGGTGCTTCGCCGGCTGGCTCGACCGCCGGTTCATGCCGGGGGCGCTGACGCAACCGGGCATTATTTCCAATCAGGGCATCTTTTCGACCTTGCCGTCGGTAGTGACGGCGCTGTTGGGGATTTTTGCCGGGCAGTGGCTGCGCCGCACCGAGCTTTCGGGAAACCGCAGGACGCTGGGGCTCCTGCTGGCGGCCGCTGGGTTGGCGGCGCTTGGCTGCGCGGTCGCCTACGGGTTCGGGCGGTATTCGATGCCGTTCAACAAGATCCTCTGGTCGACTTCGTTCACCCTGGCGGTCGGCGGCTATTCGGCGGCGATGCTGGCGCTCTGCTACTGGCTGATCGATGTGAAGGGCTGGTGGCGGCATCACCTGTTCTTCAAGGTGATCGGCATGAATTCGATTACGATCTACATGGCGAACAAGGTCGTGGATTTCGCCTTCATCTCCAGTTTCTGCTTCGGGGGTCTCGCCGGACTGTTGCCGACGGCATGGGGCGAAGTGCTGCTCTTGGGCGGCGAGCTGGGCTTCCGCTGGCTTCTGCTGTATTTCCTTTATCGCCACCAGGTGTTTCTGCGCGTCTGACTTCCAGACGAAGGGGTGGGCGATACGGCCGACGCATCAAAAAACTCTCCTCCCCGCTGACGCGGTGACGAGAGTTTTTTGATGCGTCGGAAGTTTTTCAGCAACCAGCAACCAGCGGACAGCGGCCAATCCGAATGGTCGTGGCGCGGCTTATTTGCCCTTT
>JAZLMR010000081.1:0-31436 GCA_045598785.1 Kiritimatiellia bacterium | reverse complement strand
AGGTAGACCTTGCCGCAGCCGCCCGTCGCGAGAATCGTGTTCGGCGAACGGACCGCATAGATCTCGCCGCTCTCCTTGCTCAGGACATACGCGCCCACGCACCGGTTCTCGCCCTTCAAGCCGATGCGCTTCGTCATGATGAGATCGATGACAATCGTCTCCTCGCGAATGTCGATGTCCTTCGTCCTCTTCACCCTCCGGATCATCGCCGCCTCGCACTTCTCTCCGGTGATGTCGCCCGCGTGGAAGATGCGCCGTGCACTGTGGCCACCCTCACGCGTCAGGTCCCACGCACACTTGCCGCGCCGTAGCCCTGCGGAGGCGGGACCTTTCTTCTTTGCGAACTTGACGCCGCAGTCGATGAGGTCCTGAATGCCCTCGGGCGCATGCTCGCAGATCTCATGGACGACCTTCGACTTCCCGAGCCATGCGCCTGCGATCATCGTGTCGCGCGCATGCTTGTCGAAGGTGTCCGCAGGATCCATCACGCAGCAGATCCCGCCCTGCGCGAAGTTCGTGTTGCAATCCTGAAGCCGTTCCTTCGTCGCGACGACCACCTTGCCGTACGCTGCGAGATGCAACGCGCTCATAAGCCCGGCCATGCCAGACCCCACCACGAAATAGTCGCAATCGACGATTTTCATTGTGCGGATAAACCACCGACATTACGCCGGCTTGTAGCTGTCCTTCAGTGAACAGGTGCGGTTGAAGACCGGCTTGCCAGGCCGAGAGTCGAATTCGTCGGCCACAAAGTAGCCGGTGCGTTCGAACTGAAAGCGCTCCAGCCCCTTCGCCTCGCCGAGCGCCGGCTCGACATAGGCGGTCACGACCTTGAGCGACTCGGGATTGAGATACTTGAGGAAGTTCTCGCTCCCGTCCTTCATCGGATTCTTCTCAACGAACAGACGGTCGTAGAGCCGCACTTCGGCCTGAAGCCCGGTCGCGCAGTCGACCCAATGAATCGTGCCCTTGACCTTGCGCCCGTCGGCGGCATTGCCACCCCAGGAATTCTCGTCCCAGGTGCCGTGAATTTCCGTCACCTTGCCCGACTCGTCCTTGACGCAGCCGGTGCACTTGAAGATGCACGCGCCCCGAAGCCGCACTTCCTGCCCGGGCGCCATGCGGAAGAACTTCTTCTCCGGCACCTCCATGAAGTCCGCCCGGTCGATCCAGATCTCCTTGCCAAACGGAATCTGACGCGTCCCGGCCTGCTCGTCGACGGGATTGTTCGACAATTCGACCATTCGAACCTTGGAAGCCTCCCAATTGTCAACGACCACCTTCACGGGATCAAGAACCGCCATGCGGCGCACCGCCGTCTGGTTCAGATCCTCGCGCACGCACCACTCCAAAAGCGCCGGATCCGACTCGGACTCCACCTTGGAAACGCCGATGCGGTCGCAGAACTCGCGGATCGCCCCCGGCGTGTAGCCGCGCCGGCGCATGCCGCACACGGTCGGCATCCGCGGATCGTTCCACCCGTCGACGACCTTCTCGTTCACCATCTGCAGCAGGAGCCGCTTGGACATCACCGTATAGGTCAGGTTGAGCCGCGCGAACTCGCGTTGCTGGGTGCGGATCTTCACGCCATTCCGGACCGGCAGCAGCCCCTGCTCGTCCATCCGGTCGACGACCCAGTCGTAAAGCGGGCGGTGCACCTCGAACTCCAAGGTGCACATCGAATGCGTGACCCCTTCGAGCGCGTCCTCGATTGGATGGGCGAAGTCGTACATCGGATAGACGCACCACTTGTCGCCGAGATGGTAATGGGCGACATGCCGGATGCGGTAGATGACGGGATCGCGGAAATGGATGTTGGGCGAAGCCATGTCGATCTTCGCTCGGAGACACCATTCGCCATCGGCATATTTGCCGTCGCGCATCTCGTGGAAAATCCGCAGGTTGCGCTCGGGATCGGTATCGCGCGACGGACTCGGAGTGCCCGGTTTTTCGGGAACGCCGCGATACTGCTTCCACTCGTCCTGCGTCAGGTTGCAGCAATAGGCCTGCCCGCGACGAATCAGCTCCTCGGCGATCGCAAACATCGTATCGAACATGTTCGAGGCGTTGTAGAAGCCGGGCTCGCCGGCATCGCCTTCGCCACTCCACTGGAAGCCGAGCCAGTTGATGTCCTTCTTGATGTTTTCAGCGTACTCGTCGGATTCCTTGGTCGGATTCGTATCGTCGAGCCGCAGGTGGCACTCGCCGCCAAAGAGCTTGGCCATGCCGAAGTCGACGCAGACCGCCTTGGCGTGCCCGATGTGAATGTAGCCGTTCGGCTCCGGCGGGAAGCGCGTGACGACCTTGCCGCCGGTCTTGCCGTCGGCAACATCCTTCTCGATCCACTGCCGGAGAAAATGTCTAGAAGTATCAGATTCGTTCATAACTGTCGGACGTTTTGAATTATTATAACAAACCCGCGTCAATTAGGCGTGGCGCCGCATCTGCCGCGTCTGCGGCGGATCAATCACCTCCGGCGTCAGCAGCTCCGTCTGCTTCGCCGTCTGCCGGCGGATGATCCACATCTGGGCAATCGAGAAGAGGTTGGAGAGGAACCAGTAGAGCGACAGCGCCGACGGGAAGGAATAGAACATCACCAACATCATGATCGGCATGAAGATCATCATCATCTTCTGCTGGCTCTTGTCGCCCGTAGAGGGCGTAAAGGCGCTCTGCAGTCCGGTCGTGACCGCCATCAAAATCGGCAGGAGGTTAAGCCCGCCGAACGGCAGGTAGGCCGCCAGCAGCCCTTCCGGCTCGGAAAGGTCGGCGATCCAGAGGAACGGCGCGTAACGCAGCTCAACCGCGCTGCGCAGCACGTTAAACAGCGCGATGAAGACCGGAATCTGAATCAGCATCGGCAGGCACGAGCTCATGGGATTGACCTTCTCGGCCTTGTAAAGCGCCCAGATCTCCTGCTGCAGCCGCTGCTGGTTGTCCTTGAACTCCGCCTGAATCGCCTTCAGCTTCGGCTGCAGTTCCTGCATTTTCTTCATGCCGACCGTCGACTTGTGGGTGAGCGGCCAGAAGATGATGCGCACCAGAATCGTCAGCAGGATGATGGCAATGCCGAAGTTCGGCACCCAGTCGTGAAACACGTTCAGCACCCAGACGAGCGGATAGCAGATCCAGCGCCACATGCCGAATTCCATGACATCCTTCATGCCGAGGTCCCACAGCAGCGCCTGCTTCTTCGGCCCCGCGTAGAAAGTCACCTTGCGCGCCGCCGTGCCCGCCTGGAACTGCAGCTTCGCCGCCACCGACTCCGGTCGGTAGTCCGCCGAGCGCGGATCGCGCGTCACCGTCGCCACCATGCCGCCGTCCGCCGCCACGCTCGACTCGCAGGCCGCCACCACGAAGAAGCGGTTCTTAAGCGCCACCCACTGCTGCACGCCGGGATAGGCGACCTGAGTGACGACCGGCATTCCCGCGGCCGACTTGGAGCCGCTGCAACCGCCAGCCAGCCCGCCGACCAGATACGGCTTGAGCGGCGAATCGTCATCGCTGTGGTGAATGACGCCCGGCTTGCCCTTGCCCGCGTCCAGCGCCCAGCTATCGACGGACAACAGATCGTTCTTCGAGTCGCCCATGCGGATCGAACCGAGCGCAATCGCATTCGCCGCGCGGCAAGCCCCGCCGTAGTCGTCCTCGAAGGTCAGCCGATAGCCGCCCTCCAGCGCAATCCGCCGAGTCACACCGCCGGCGACGAAAACCGCCGAATCGGAAGTCGACGACTTGAGCTCGTAGGCGGCATTGGCCGCCACGCCCTCCAGTCCTTCCAGCGCCCCCATCGGCGCCGCGGAGAAGTCGAGCACCACCGCCGGATTCTCCGCGCTGACCTCGCCAATCCCCCGCGCATAACGCTTGAGTGTAATCCGCCTGACCACCGCGCCCCAGCTGGAAAGCTCGGCGATGACCTCATCGTTCCCCAGCGTCACCAGCCGTTCGGGGACCGTCGGCTTCGACACCTCCTTCGCCGCCGGTTTCGCCGCCGTCGGTTCCGCGACGGCGACCTTCGGAGCCTCCGCCTTCGGCGCCGCGGTCGGCTTCGCCGACACTCGCGCCGCCTTGGCCGCATCGGCCGCCGCCTGCGACTGCCGGGGCAGATTCCAGAACACGTACCACGCAAGCACCGCCCCCAGCACCAGACAAATCAACTTTTCGACTTTGTTCATCCTTGTATTCCCTTGCCCTTCCTGTCCTATCTGCGACCTTAAGTTCTGAAACCCTACGCCTTCGGCGGCACCGGATCGTAGCCCCTGGCGCCAAAGGGATGGCAACGCAGCAGTCGCCGCATTCCCAGACCCAGTCCCTTAAGCGGCCCATGCACCCGCAACGCCTCAATCATATACTCCGAACAGCTCGGATGGAATCGGCAGCAGTCGCCGAACACCGGACTCAGCGTCACCTGATAGCCGCGAACCACGGCGATCAGTGCCGATGACGCGAAACTGGCGACCTGAGACACGCGCGCATGTCCTCCATGACTTCGGCCACGCTCTTGCCTCCGATGGCATTGCGGGCGATGAAAATCCATTCCGTGTTTTCGGGCATCTCGCCCGCCTTCACCAGCAACCGATACGCCTCGCGCATCAGCCGCTTGGCGCGATTGCGGTCAACCGCGTCATGAAAGCTCTTCTTGGAAACGACAACGCCGGCCTTGCGGTCGGCGCCCGGAGATTCCAGATGCCAGGCGACGAGGAGACGCCCCCTTAAGGAACGTCCCCGGTCAAAGATACACTTGTATCTCCTACCGGGGAGTCGCGTGGACATCTTAAGCCAAGCCCCTTAGACCTGCGTCAGGCGCTTGCGGCCCTTCGCGCGACGGGACGCCAGAACCTTGCGGCCCCCCTTCGTCGCCTTACGGGCGCGATAACCGATTTTCCTTTTCCGCTTGATCTTCGACGGCTGCCATGTCATCTTCATGATAGTTTCTTCCTTTCAACTAGAAATGTCTGAACAGTATATCAAAAATCGCTCCCGGATTTCAAGCCGGGTGCGATTGATCGCGAACTGTGGCAGGGCCTTCCGGCTGGGGCGGCGGCCCAGCCGTAGGATTATCTGGCGATCGGCTCGAGGCGAAGCGTCCACTGGCAGGCCTCTACGGGGAAAAGATAACGGTCGAGCGGCTTGGGGCCGCAGCTCGCGCCGCCCAGCCCCAGCTGGCGCACATCCAGATGCACCTGAATGTCGGCGCGCGGCTTAAGCGGCGTGCGGAAGCGCGTCTGATCCGCCCGATGCCGCGCAAACTCCAGGTCTTCATCGGTGTAGCGCATCGCCTGCATAAAAAGCGGCTCGGAAGCGCAGAACCGCACGCCCCGGCCGTCCGCATCGGCAAACTCAACCCAGCGAACTTCGCCTCGGCTGCCGTTGTCCTGCGGCCGCACATACGGCTCCCAGAGGCCGTCAACGGTCGTCCGCCAAACCCCGAAGAATGCGGCTTCCCTGCGGTCGACATAATTCTCCCACGGTCCCCGGCCGTAATACGCCACCTGCTCCAGCGACTTGTCCAGCGCCAGTTTAAGCCCCATCCGCGGCAAGGCCGGCGGCTGCGTGCCGTGCGGAGTCACCTTGACCGCCAGTTCCATCGCACCATCGGCGGCGAAACTCCAGACCGCCGCCTCGGTAAAGCCGGCCGATTTGCGACCGGTGATCTCGGTGACTATGCGCACCTGACCGTTCGTGACCACCATCGGCCGGGCATGGCGGCGGAGCTGCGTCAATCCGAGTTCATAACAGTCCTTCCGAATCCAGACGTCATTATCGGTAAAGGCCCGGAGGCATTCAAAGACCGGACCCGCCGCGAGGCCTGGCGCCGCATCCTTGAGGATTCGCCGACCGTTCATTTCCAGCTCGCAGAGCGTACCCGTCTTTCGACAGAAGACCGCCCGCGTCGGTCCCGACTGCACCTCGACGGTTCGCTCCGTCTCCCGAAACTGCGGCCGCCCCGCCGTCAACCGAACCTTCGCAAAATCGTACGCCCGGCCGAGCGCCAGCTGTTCACGCGCCAAGACCCAGCCGACGCTCGCCCACTCCGTCGCGGTCTTAAGCGAAAACTCGAAATTGACGAACGTCTCCCGTTCTGGCGCCAGCCGCCTCACCGCCGCCACCAGTTCCGGCACCGTGAGGCGCCCGCGCTGCAGCGGCGCCACCTTCGGCACCGCCAGCGCGCCCGAAGCGACCGGCAGGCCGTTGTCCACCAGCGTCCACTTGCCCGCGAGCACGTCGGCAGCGGTAAAGTGCCAACGGTTGACCAGTTCAAACTCGCCGGCGGCGGCATCAACTGCGGTAACCGCCAACGGGCGAAACACCTGAGCGACTTCCACGAGCTTGGCCGAAACTTGGCGCTCGGGGCCCACCACCCCGTTGCAGTTAAACGGCCCCAGGTGCGGCTCCTCGTCATGGTCGCCGCCGTAGGCGAGGAACCGCTCGCGCTCGCCGATCCGGGGATCGACGCGATCCGTCGCCTGCCAGACCGCCTGATCGGCCCAATCCCAAATGCAGCCGCCGCACAACGCGGGATAACGATAGAAGACCTCCCAATACTCCGCCAGGTTCCCGAGCGCATTGCCCATCGCATGCGCATATTCGCAAAGGAAAAACGCCTTGCCGCCAGTCTGCAGGTTGTCGGCGTTGGAATACTGGTCGCCCAGCAATTCGCCGCGCGCGAGCTGACCGCGCCTTTCCAGCCATTCGACCGTCGGATACATGCGTGAATCGAGATCGACCTCGCGATTGCCGCGTTCATAATGGACGGGGCGCGTCGGCTCCAGCCGCTTGACCGCCTGATAGGCCTTGCGGAAGCCGTCGCCGTAACCGGTCTCGTTGCCGAGCGACCACATGATGACCGACGGATGATTGCGCAGGAAGGCAACCTGCCGCTCGTTGCGCTCGACGATCGTCTGCTCCCACTCCTTGAAAAGCCCGAGTCCGTTTTCGCCGTAGCTCGGCTCATGCCCCTCGACATTGGCTTCGGCAACCACATAGAGCCCATAGCGATCGCAAAGCGCATACCAGCGGCGGTCGTTGGGGTAATGCGACGTGCGCACGGTGTCGACGTTATGTTGCTTCATGAGCCGGACGTCGCGAATCATCTCCTCCAGCGTCACCGTCCGCCCACCCACCGGGCTCGTCTCATGGCGATTGACACCATGCAGCTTGACCGGTCGCCCGTTGATCTTGAAGACGCCATCCTCGATCGTCTGGACCTTAAAACCGACGCGGCAGCTGCGAATATCCTCGCCCTTGCGAACGACGAGCGTGTAAAGCTGCGGCGATTCCGCCGACCACGCCCTGGCCGCCAGAACGGCGGAGAGGCCGGTGGACGCGGACGACGGGGAGAGGTCCACGACCTTTTTCCCGTCTGAATCGTAAAGCGACGCCGAAGCCGGCTGCGGCCCCTGTCCCGCGACCTCGACCTCCAGCCGCCAGCGCTCATACCCGTCCACCGGCGTCGTTTTGACGGTGAAATCCTCGATGCCGTCCTGCGGCCGAGCCCACAGAACGACTTCGCGAAAAATGCCGGAAAAGCGGAACATGTCCTGATCCTCAAAATAGCTGCCGTCACACCAGCGGTAAACTTCCACCGCGAGGACATTCGTCGCGCCCGGCGCCGGATCGAGATAAGGCGAAACGTTGAATTCCGAAGGCAATTTCGAGTCTTCCGCATAGCCGACCCGCTGCCCGTTCACCCATACCCAATAGGCCGAGGCCACGCCTTCAAAGCGCAAGATCACCTCCCGCCCCCGCCAGGCGTCGGGCACCGTGAACCGCCGCCGATACGAAGCAACCGGATTGTAATCCGCCGTGCCGCGCTGCCGGTCGAGAATCCGGGCGAAGTCCTTGCCGTCGCGAATCGGATTGGACTTGTCCAGATGCGGATAAAGCACATTCGTGTAATGCAGCGCCCCAAAGCCCTGCAACTCCACACAGCTCGGCACGGTCAGGTCGAACCAATCGGAATCGTCAAAGTCCACCCGCTCGAAACCGCGCACCCGCAGTTCGGGATTGCCCGCCCAGGCGAACTTCCATTCGCCGTTCAGCGACTTGACGAACGGCGTGGCCGGCTCCAGGTCCGTCGTCAGCGCCGCCTCCACCTCCGCCAGCGGCATCGAATAGGTGCGCATCGGCAACCGATTGACCGAATTGACCGCCGGCTCTTCCCACGGCTCCCGGGCCGCCAAACCTACCGCCAGCAAACAGCTCGCCAACAACATCTCGCTACTCCGCCTTTCCGCGCTTCAACTTCAACACCAGCTCCAGCACTCGCCGCACGCTGGTGCGAATGCACTCGGGACTGATCAGCCCGCGCCGGGCCGAATCGATAAAGGAAGCGTTGCTGATCAAAACCCCGGCATTCTCCGGCAGCGGAGTCACCGAATTCCCCATCACCACATTGAAGCCATAGCCAAGCGGCAAATTGAGCGGCATCTTGACGTCGTTGCCGGCGGCGACATTCTGCCACATGCGCGTGCGCGCGTCCCAATCGGTCATCACCACCCCGTCAAAGCCCCATTCGCCGCGCAAAATGCCTTCGATGAGCCCGTAGGACGCGCCGGTGAACTCACCGTTAAGCCGATTGTAGGAAGTCATCACGCAATGGGGCGCGGCTTCCTTGACCGCCAGTTCGAACGGCTTTAGATACAACTCCCGCATCGCCCGCTCCGACACCACGCTGGACGCCTCCTTGCGAGTGTTCTCCCGATTGTTGGCGGCAAAATGCTTGATGGTGGAAGCGACGCCGCAGGACTGCACGCCGCGAATGTAGGCCGCCGCCATCTTGCCCGCCAACAGCGGATCCTCACCAAAATACTCAAAGTTGCGTCCCGCGAGCGGATGCCGCGACAGATTGACGCCAGGCGCCAGATGAATGTCGATCTTTTCGACCGCCGCCTCTTCGCCCAAAATGCGGCCGAACTGCTCCATCAGCTCCACGTCAAACGAGCAGGCCGCGAGCACGGTGGCCGGGAACGCCGTCGTCTGCTGCTCGGGCTTGGCCGCCTCACCGGCGCGCGGATGCGACCCCAGGCGAATGCCCACCGGCCCGTCCGCCGTCTGCAAGCCCGGAACTCCGTATTCCTTCAAGGTTCCGATCGAGCGCGTATTGCCGACCGGCAGAATGTTGGGCTGCCCTTGCAGCAGCTCCACGATCGCCGTCAGCGGCAGCTGGGCGATGAACTCGTCGAGCGTGCGCCGACCGCTGACCACTTCGTCAAACCTGATCTTCTCCGCCGGCGGCTCCGGCCAGGCCACCGGCGCTTGGGAGCCGTCGTCCGCCCCATGCAGAACCGGCACTTCCGAATAGTTCCCGTTGGCCCGGAGGCGCTTGCCCAGTCGCGCCGGATCGAGCTTAAAGCCCGGCGTTGACAAGATTTCCGCCGATTCCTCGAACTCCGCGACCTTCACCGCCTGATCCACCGCCCCGCCGACATAAACCGAATACTTGCCGCCGTCGATCACCCACGAGCCCGGCCGGCCGCTGACGCCTTCGTCGTCAAAATACGCCAGCGCCTGCCGGGAAAAGCTCAGCGTCAGCGTCTCGCTCGCGCCCGGTGCGAGCAATTTCGTCTTGGCGAACGCCCGCAGTTCGCGGGCCGGATGCTCGGCCTGGCCGCCCTCGACTCCGGTATAAAGGAGCACGCTTTCGCGGCCGGCCCGCCGCCCCGTGTTCGTCACCCGCACCGTGACCGTCAGCCGATCGCCCTGCCGCGTCAGTTTTGCCGCGGCGTGCGCAAAGGTCGTATAGGCAAGCCCGTGGCCGAACGGATACACGACCTTGGCCGCCGCGCCGGGAATCGTCGCGAAATACCGGTAGCCGAGGAAAATGTCCTCCTCGTAGGGCACGTACATCCGCGAGCGCTGCCACGACGCATCCGACGGATAATCCTCCAATCGCGCCGCCAGCGTCACATTGAGCCGCCCGGAAGGATTCACCTTGCCGCTCAAGAGCTCGGCAACCGCATTGCCGCCTTCCATGCCGGGAAACGCGACATACAAGATCGCCGCCACCTGCTGATCCGCCTTTAGCTCCGAGAGCGAAATCGTCGTTCCGACATTGAGGACGACCACGATCCGCTCCACGCCCGAGCGCTTCAACTTTTGCAGTTGCTCGCGCTCGGCCGCCGAAAGGTAGTAAACCTCGGGATTTTCGGCATCATGACTTTCCGTCGCATCGCGGACAATCGGCAGGACCGCGACCTTGGCCGTGTCCGTCAGCTGGAAACCGGCCCGCCGCAAACCCTCGTCAATGCCAATCAAATAGGGCATATGCACCCAGGCCGACCCTTTGCCGCAGCCGATGAACTCGTGGTCGACCGGCGGAACATAGCGAACGGACGCGCCTGCCGGAAGCGGCAAGACCCCGTCGTTTTTAAGCAGCACCGCCGACTCCGCCGCTACCCGACGCGAAGTCGCCGCCCTTTCCGGCGTCACCTGGGCATTGGCGACCGACAGAAACAGCAAAGATGCCAGCAGGAATAAATAGCGCATGACGAAAAGCTCACCTTGCCTTCCAGCAGGTGGCCATAAGGCAGGGCTTGAGGCCGGGCGCCTTCGGCTGATAGTAAACGGTCAGAATCGAGCCGTCGCCCAACTGGCAAGACGCGGGATACCCCAAGTCGCCGTTATGGCAAGGCGCAAGTGAAATCTCATTGCGGACATCCCAAGTCTGGCCGCCATCCTCGGAAATCGCCGCAAACTCACCATAGCCCCCCTCTTCCCAACGCCGGCCGTAAACCGCCACCAGCCTGCCGCCCGGCAGTTTCAAGAGCTGGGCGGGATAGCCGTTCAACTCAGTCTTGGCCATCGGCGACCAAGTCCGACCGCCGTCCGTCGACCTCGTGCTGCGCAAGCAACGGTCAGGCCCATGATACCGCACCAGCCCCACCAAGGTGCCGTCGTCAAGTTCTACCGCATTGGGCTCGTGAAAACGATTGGGCGCAGCGTTTTCGCCATTCATATCGGCAATCTCCGGGCACAGGCACTGCCAGCTCGCTCCCGCATCCGTTGACCGCCAGGCGGAAATGACGGTGTGATTGCCTTCCGACAGCCCCCCGCGCGCGGCATCGTCATTCAGGCCAAACGAACGCCCGAGCTGCAAGAGCGAACCGTCCTTCAGGAGCGAGGGCCCGTGCGGCGCATGACTGACCTTCTCCATCCGCTCCGGCTCCGACCAAGTCTGGCCGCCATCCGCCGACACCAACCGAAAATAACCGACCGCCGCCGGCGGATAATCGGTGCCTTGGGCCGCATATTCGGGGTGCGATTTCAAGATCGACGGATCCAAATAAGCGACGGAGGTGAAATAAGTGACGACCAGCCGCCCATCCGGCATTTCGACAATGCCCGCATCCCGGTCATCGACGGGACCGTCGGCAATCGTCATCGGCTTCGACCAGGTCTGTCCCTCGTCCACCGAGCGCACGAGCTGCACCTTGCCGTACGGGCAGACATGGTCTTCGCGGTCGCCGGAAAAGACCGCGATAATCTCGCCGTTGCGAAGCCGACATACGCTCGGCCAGCCGATATACTTGCCCGGCTCTTCGCAAATCGGCTTCGTCCAGAGGATCTCGGCGCGCCGCTGATACCTGGGCGCTGGTTTCGCCGGCGGCACCTCCAGCCGGAGGAGCACCGGCTCGAACGGCTGCAGCTGAACCGTGACCTTGCCGTTGCCGGACTTAAGCGGCTGGGGGCCAAACTCGACATAGACTTGGCCGAAAGGCTGCGAAATCTTAAGCTCGGCTTTCGCCGCGACCGCCTGAGCGTTCACGGCCAAGAGCCAGGCGTTGTCGCCGTCGCGCCAAGTGCGAACCGACCACTTTGCCGGCGCCCCTTCGACTGCCGGCGCCGTCCCGCCCGCCAGCAGAATCGGCAGGTGTTTCCGCACTTCCGCCGCGACCGCGACGACATCCTTCCACGCTTCGGCAAACGGCGTGGTCAGACCTTCCTTGCGTAGCCCAGTGAACGAATAGTAAATAAGCCCGTTGGCGCCTTCGGCAATCGTCTGCCAGGTCATCGAACGCATTTCCGAGCGCGTCGGCATGCGGTCGCCGGGCCGCCCCGAACGATAGGCCGCCCAGTCAAACGCCTGCGGCACCTGCCAGAGCGGGCGCATTCCGAAATAGGCTTCGCGCGTCTTGCGCGTCCATTCGGCAGCCAGCGACAGCGGCTTGTCCGGCACCGGATACGGATCGGTGCCGATGACCTCAAAAGTCGGAAAGTAGTCGCGCATCTGGTCGATCTGATACTGCACCGCCCAAGTCGGATGCTCGGGATCGAGCTTCTCCATCAGCTTGCGGCGCTCGATCATCCGCGGCAGATACGAGACCGGAAACTCGTCGTTCGTATACCAGGCGAGCAGCGCGGGATGACTGCCGACTTCGGCAACCTTCTCCTTGATGAAATCCACTTCGTCCTGCTCGGTTCGGATGCGCCCCGGACAGCGCCCGGTACCGCAGAAAATGTCCTTGATGCAATAGATCACCTTCTGACCGTGCGCCTGCCACCAGTCCATATCCTCCGGACTTTGCCGCAGATACGACATTACGCAGTTGAACGGCCCCGCGGCATATTCGTCGCGCCCTTCCTTGCTGGAAATGAACATCCCCAGCGGAAAGAACGGCTCGCCGTCGACCAAGGTGCGCCCCAAGCGGTCAAACTCCACCTTCCGCCGCTGCGGAGTCTGCGGCCGGTTGAATATGAGCGCCGAACGGCCCAACACTTCGCCCGAACCCGTGCGCAGCTCAAAGCCGACCCCGCTAGTGCCAAACGGCAGGTCGGCGACCTCGCAACGATAATGCGCCACTTCCCGCGAATCCAGCTTCACGGCTTCGCGCAGCTTCTCGCCGGCGGCATTCTTGCGAATGAACTCCGCCTTCAAATCCGCGAGCCGATACTTTTCCGGCACTGCCAGCACCGCGCGGAAATCCACCGTGCCCGCGTGGGCGGTGTTGCGATAAGCCGACGAAAAGATCCCCTCCACCGGGTCGCGGCCGTATTCGACGACGCTCACGTCGTCAAACCACACCTTGCCGGTCGCGCCGCGCTGCGCATAGGGCGTGACGGTGACCGTCGCCGCATTCGCCGGCAGCGGCGGCGTCACCCATTGCACCTTCACCCAATCCGGGGTCGTGCCGTTGCGCAGCCCGGGGGCATAGTCGCCGCCGATCATGCGCCCCGAAGCGTCTTGCCATTCGACGCACACCTGCGCGGCAAAGCCCGGTTCGGAGACCTTCAGATCCTCGGCGCGAATCCAGCCGGAATAGCAATAGACGGCCCCGGGCCGCGCCTTGATGAACTGGCGCGGCAACCGGTATTCCGTCTGCGGATTGTGATTTTCGTAGGCGAGGGCGCGCGTGCCGTTGCGCCCGGCGCCCTCCTGGAACGAATAGCAGCCGCCCTCGGGAATCTGCCACGGCGTCTGGCGGTTCTCGAACTCGCCGTCCTTGACCAGCTCCGCCCGCGTGGCCGCGAAAACGAACAGCGGAAGACCAACCCCAACAATCGCCAGCGCCGGCTTCCGCCGCCCGAAACTCAACCTCATCGTCTCGTCACCTTACTTGATCAGCAGCAGCATTCCCGCCTTGGCGGCTTCAAAGACAATCGATTCCGAGTAAGTCGTCCGCGCCCCGTCCGTCGCCTTCAGCGCCAGCACATAAGTGCCCGCCTTCAGCGCCGTGACCGTCGTCGCCTTCGCCGTCCGATCGCTGAACGTCAGCTGGGAAGCGTCGCCTGCAAGCACCACCCACTCCCAGGCCAGCGTCGAGCCCTGCGGCAGACCATCATCGGCGGCCAGGGCCGAGAGCGCCGTAGCGACATTCGCCTGAAGCTCTACCGCGCCCGGCTCGCCGTCCACCGCCGGCGGCCGGTTGATCGCCGGAGCCGGATGCATGGCCAGGAGCTTGATTTCCGCCTCGTTCAGATTGCGCGAATACATGCGGAACTCGTCAATGTAGCCCGGGAAGGTGCGCGAAAGCGAATTGCCTTCGGCATCCGTCCAGTGATTGCTAAAGCCGGCCGAACCCTTGCCGCACTTAAGCCCGCCAAGTTCCAGATAATCGTTGCGCGGCCGCCCGTAACCCATGTACTTTTGCGTCGCGGTCGACTTGACGCCGTTGATCCAGAGCTCGGAAACGTTGCTCGCATACGAATTGCACCGGTCGAAGAGCGCATAGACATGCACCCATTCGGTAGCCATGTCGACCTCGGTAAGCGAATAGACATCGAACCCGTCGCCTGACGCCCCGCCGTTGTTCTGATACATCCGGAAGACATCCTGCCCGTTCTCGCGGTCATACATAAGTCCAAGGTTGTAGGGCTGCTCGAAAATCACCGCGTGGAAGGCATTGTTGGTGTCGCTGTTCGCATCATACTTCAGCCAGCAGCTGAACGCGCGATACGGATTGGTCGGCTTGTTGCTGGACTCGGTTGCGCCATTCGCATCCTGTTCCTGCAAGGTCCAGCCCCCGTTGCTCTGGTTGAGCATAATAAACGACGACTCAAAAGGCTTGACTACCTGAAGGCCGTAGCCGGCGACGCCCGGCGCCAGGTGAATCTGCTTGCGGTCATAATAGTAACTCCAAGGCGTGTTGTATTCGCCGGCCGTCGCCTTGAAATCGACGCTGTCGAACTGAAT
This sequence comes from Kiritimatiellia bacterium, assembly GCA_045598785.1. GTDB lineage: Bacteria > Verrucomicrobiota > Kiritimatiellia > RFP12 > UBA1067 > UBA1067. Next base: position 16,804 of record JAZLMR010000081.1, on the reverse strand, counting down.
GTGCGACATCAGCCCGTCGGTAAGGTCGCCCGTCGCCGCCGCCACCGTAAGCGCCAGCGTCGCCACCGTCGAGGCCGCACCGTCATTGGCCGTCGCCTTAAGGACATACTGCCCCGGCGCGTAGAAAACAGCCCGCGTCGCCGTGCCCGCCGCCGGCTCGAAGAGCACCGCTTCGGGGCCCGACTCGCGCTTCCAAGTCACGACCGCCTTGCCCGGCCCCTCGTCGCCGTCAGTCACCGTCGCCGTCAGCGGATAGGGAATGCCGACATAGGCGTTGCCGCTGCCGACGACCGTAATGGCCGGCGGCACGTTGGCAGCCGGCGCCACCCGCGACACCGTCACTTCGTCGAACACCTTGACCGGTCCCGAAACCGCCACCAGCCGGAACAGATAGTCGCCTTCGACCGGCAGTGTGACGCGCGACTTCAGGTCGGCGGGGTTTTCAATGCGGGCGCCCTCGCCGCCTTCCGGCGCCGACTGGAGCTGCCAGGTCGTCTGCGCCGCCGCAACCGCCCGGCCCTCGTCGCCCGTATGCACGACCGAAAGCTCGCCATGGAGCTGCACTGTCGGCTGGACGGTGACCAGATCCTGCCCGGCCTCGACTTGCGGCACGCCGTGATAAAGCTGGCGGACCTCTTCGGCGGTCAGCGCACCGGCAATCAGCGCGACATCATCCATCTGCCCCCAGAAGGCGCGGTTGTTGGGATAGCCGCGATTGCCCAAGACGAGCTTGAGGTCCTCGGGATAAAAGCCCTTCGCCTTGAAGGCATTGCAAGTGGTGCGCCGCCCGGTGGTCACGAGCTCGCCGTTGAGATAATACTTGGGCTCGACATACCATTCGTTCGCCGACGAATCGTATTCCGACTTGGCCACGAAGGCAAAATGGCTCCAGAGATCCTTCTCCACGTAAACATTGCCGGTGAGATACGCCGCCGCCGAACTGTCGTCGACCGTCGCCATGTCGGCGACGCTGAAGCGCCGGAAACCCACGTCCTCGCGCTCGTTGATGCACACGCGGTAATATTCCTTGCTGCTATTTTGGAGCGTGAAGACATGCGGCAGCGTATTGCCGACCGCCGCCAGCGACTCCATCCCCTTCGCCGGCCGAATCCACATCGACACCGAAAGATCGGTGAACGGCGGAATGTCGTTCGGCACCACGCAATAGGCTTCGCGGCTGTCGACGAAATCGAGCGCCTTGCCGGAGATGCCGTTTTCCGAAAAGGCAATGTCGCTGCCCACCTCCAGATAAGGGCCTTCGCCGGAAGCGTCTTCGACCGTATCCTCCATTCGCCAGAATCCGACCGTCCGCGGCGGCCGCGAATGGAGGGATTCCAGATACAGCTCCTGCACCTGGGACGCATCGAGCGCCGAGTCAAAGACGCAAAAGTCACGCACCGCCCCGTAAGTCGGGCGAGTGCCGTTGACCTCCAGGTTGCCGAGTACCAGATTCTGCGACACCTGATTGATGCTGGCGGCGGTCAGCTCCAACCCCGAAACATTCCGATATTCTCCGCCATCGCGGTAAACCCGATGTGAGACGAGCGCCTTCTCGCCCTCGATCGAAACGATTTCCAGCACCCACACCAGATGCATCCAGCTGCGATCGCGCGGCGCGGCGCCATCGACCAGAATCTGATTGTCGGCTATCATACGAAGGCCGATGCCGTCGCCCGGCATGTTGACGCTGCTGCCGGAGAGCCCGGTGAAAAGATAGGGAACGGTATTCACCGCCGGATCCATCGGCCCCAGCGTCTCATCGCGGCTGACCCACACCGACACCGTGCGCGAGCCGACGGCCAGTTTCTTCGTGGAGCGCGCCCAGCAATCCTGAGTGCCGTCAAGATCGAGCACCTTCGCGCCAAAGAACCGCGCATCCTTCAAGGTCGCGCCCGGCCCGAGTTCCAGCGCGTTGCCGCCGCCGGTCGCGTCGGGAATCCTGCCATCGGCATCCAAGGCATCCATCGTCCAGCGGACAACGGGCGTCGGCACGGCAGCGAAGGCGCTCGCGCCCATGCCGGCCGCCATAATCGTGATTGCGAATCGGAGTAGTGGTTTCATGGTCATTTTCCTTTGTGGTTAGAAATCGGCTTGATCCCCGTAAGCTTCAGCTTGGCCAAGGCCGCAAGCCGCCGCCGGGCCTCGGCCGCCGACAGCGGCGCGAAGGGCTGGCGGCAATAGCCGCAGTCAATCCCGACCGCCCGCATCAGCACCTTAAAACCGCTCCAGTTGTCGGCAAACTGATCGACGACGAGATCGACCAGTCGGTTGACTTCCAGCTGCCACTTGGCCGCCGCCGCGAAGTCGTTCTTCGCGCACAGTTCGCAGATCTTGGCCAGATGCCGCGGAACGAGGTTGTAGGTAAGCCCGATGCCGCCGGAGAAGACGTCGCCCATCGCGAGCGCCGACACCAGGAGCTCGTCGCAGCCGTTGAACCAGATGGTCTCCTTGTCGAGCATCCGCTTCAGCCGCTCGCAGGCATAGAAATTGGAGCCCGTATACTTGATGCCCTTGACGTTCTTGAGCTCGAAGAGCCGCACGTCGCGCTCGGGTTCCAGGACCGACTTGAAGGCATAGATCAAAAACGGCAGGTCCGTCGCCTCGCTGATGGCCCGGTAATGCCGCAAGGCCGACGGGAAGTTCTGCCCGAAATAAACTGGCGTGACCGACGAGATCCAGTCGACGCCGGAGTCAGCCGCCGCCCGCGCGAGCTTCACGGCATCGTCGGTGCGCACCGCCCCGACTTGCGCGATCAGCTTCGCGCGTCCTCTGACCGCCTTGACTGCAGTTTTATAGACCAGCACGCGCTCCTCGTTCGTAAGCAGCATGCCCTCGCCCGTTGACCCCGTCAGATAAAAGCCCTTCAGCCCGCCGGCAATGCCATATTCGATTAGCTGTTCAATCGCCTCGGGATTGACCCGACCCTTCGCATCAAATGGCGTAAACATGGCGGCATGCGCCCCGGCCATGCCGCGAAATTCCTTACCTGAAAAAATCTTCATACGGTTATTTTACCGCATTTCACCTCCAAAATGCTAAAAATAATTTTTTTGGACATTATCAGGGATGCGATTGAAAAACATTGAACCTCCCGCCCATGTCCGCACCCCAATGAGAGAGCCGACGGGCGACGCCAGGAGGTCCTGTCGCTCAGAGCCGGCCGTCCCAGGGGTGGCGGGCGATTTCCCGCCAGGTGCGGTAGACGGTATCCCCCGCCTCGGCAAACGGCACCAAGGTCGGCTTAAGCTTTTCAAAGTCAAAGCCGCGATCCATCTCGACCGGCAGCACCGCCGCTTCACCGACCGTCACCATCACCAGCTCGCCGCACTTGAAGGCAAGATGGCCGTGCTTCTCGACCCACGACCACTCGCCGCGCGGATCCTTGACCGCCTTGACCGTTTCCGGGCGGTCGCCCGCAATCACCCCGAGGTTCAATGCCGAAACGAATCCGCGCATGCCGTTCTGATTGCAGCAGTCGGTATCCATGCCGCAATGCGACCGGAAATAGGTGCGCTTGCCGTTAAGCGACGGATAGCTCGAGAAACGCGCGCCGTCGGGCGCCAGAGCCCCGAGGTAGACATTGAAAAACGACTTCCGAAACGCCGCCAGCCAGCGTTCGTCGCCGGTAACCCCATAAAGCTTTTCGCAAAGTCGCATCCAGGTGATGGTGACGCAAGTCTCGCTTTCATCGGCATGGGCCTGCGTCTCCTTGGCCGCGCCGCCGTACCAGAACTCCACTGAGCCGGCACCGCCGATGAGGTTGACCTCATGGGCCATAATGTCTTCCGCCGTCTTGACGGCCGCCGTCAGCAGCTCGGCCGACTGCGCCGCCGCGCCCTTCGCCACCTCGCGATAAGCCAGCATTCCATAATAGCAGCTCATCATCTCATAGGCCTTCATCGCATTGGTCTTGGCGTCGCTGCACCACTTGCCCCTCCAAACGCCGCGCTCGGCCACCGGCACCCCTGCGAGCGCCTTGACCACCAGCTGCGGACCGTCGGCATCATAGCCGACTTGCCGCACGATTTCGGCGGCAAAATCAAGGTAGCGCCGCTCGCCGGTGACGCGATACAGCCAGACGATCGGCTCCAGCACGCTGCAACTGGCCATGCCGGCATAGCAGCCGGTGGTGACGATGCGACGCTTGCCGCCGGGACCCACCTCCCGCAGCAGCCAGTCGGCGAGCTTGCGGGCGCAGGCGAGCGGCCGCTCCGCACGGGTGTAGTCATAGTAGTACAAGAGCCCCATCAGCGTGTACTTGATGCCCCAGATGTCCCACCGTTCCTGCGCCCGATACCCCTCGCGGTAATTGCCGAGATAGCCGTCTTCGAGCTGGGCGTCCATGACCAGTTTGGCGCTCGCGTGCACCTTCCGCTCCAGTTCGGCGTTAGGGAAACGCTGCAAAAGCGGCACCGCCGAATGCATGTACTTGCCCCAGAATTCCGTCTGCCATTCGGAAACTTCCTCGTGCGCCGTAAACACGCGCGCGTACTGCTCGACGTCCATGGCCACGAGATGGTTGCGATAAGCCTCGCCAAAACGCACCAGCGGCGTCACCGCCGCCATCGCCCCCGTCGCCAGCAACAGCCCCGTCGCGGCCAATCCCAACTTGCCCTGCATCATTTGAACTCCTTTTCCGCTATAGCTCGATCACCGCCAGCGCGTGCGGCTCCAGAAAGAGCTCCAGCTTGCCGTCCGCCAGCGCAAACTCAGTTTCGCCGAAATTATATCGCGAATCGACGAGCTTGACTAGCCCCGAACGGAACTCGCGGCCACGGACGCCCAAGACGACCTTCCGCTTGAGATAGGCGTTGTAGTCGGCCGCAAACGCCGCGACCAGCACGATCAGCCGCCCGTCGGCCGCCTTCGCCGCCGTCGCATAGACGCCCGCCCCGGCATCGCCGACTTCGCACTTGACCGCCGTGCCCGCGTCACGCAACTTTCGCCAGGCGTAAAAGGCCCAGTAGGCCGGCAGCGGATCGCCATTGGGGGCGAAGACTCCGTTCCAGCCGCAATTCGGCCGCAGGTCGTAATACATCAGCATGTCAACCGGCGAGCGCTGCCCCTCGATCATCGCCGCCGCCACCAAAGCCGCGCCGCGAACGCCCTGCCACCCCGCCCGGCTCCGATGGAGATAGTCGCCCCATTCCTCGACGTAATTCCATTCGTCCAGGAAGGATTCGGCGGCCGGGTAGCCGTTTTCGTCCAGCAGCTTGCGCCAGACCTCGGCGCAATGCGTCACCGTCTCCGGCTGCCGCAGATAACGATGCCAAGAAAGGAAGTCTATCGGCACCTGGCCCTCGCGCATGGCGCGAAGGAACTTGCCGCCCCAGTCGTCGCGCGTATCCGGCGCACTGGCAAAGGCCGGGCCGCCGATTTTCAGCTGCGGAAACTTCGCCTTCAGGTGCTTGGCCACCGTCGCGTAAAACTCATAGAAGTCGGCTTGCGAACCGCCCCAGGTGCGCGGCGAAGTCTTCCACTTGCCGTCGGCGTCAAGGTCCGGCTCGTTCCAGATCTCCCAATATTCGATTCCCGCGTCAAAGCCGCCCGCCCAGCCTTCCGTATAATGCCGCACGATATGTTCCGCGATCCGCGCCCACTTGCCGAAGTCGGCCGGCGGCAGCACCTGATATTTCTTGGAGGCGTGCTCGATCTTCTGCCCCAGCCGAAAGAAGACCTTGGCTCCCGCCGCGGCAAAATTGCGCACGTATTCGTCGGTCAGCTGAAAGTCGTAATTGGCGGGATCGTTCTCGTCAGCGGCAAAATCCGGGAAGATGGCGCTCACATCGCCCATGTGCTCGCCGCCATAAGTCGAGCAGAACGCCGCATCGTGCGAGCGGACGAACGGAATCTTCAGCGCCTTGAACTCGCGCCAGCTGCCGCTGCGAGCCGCCGCCGAGGACGGATAGGGACCGTTGTTGACCGCGTTCATCGGCTTGATCGGCCCCCGGGCTTCGGCAGGGTCGACCGTCACGGCGATCTCCGGCAGCCGCGCCACTATCGGCAAGTCGTTCAAGTTCGTGCCGGCGGCTACGGCGGCGGCAATCAAAACGGCGACCATCATGACTTGAACCTCATTTCAGCTTGATGAGCACGCCCTGGGGCAAGGATTCGTAGGCATGCAGGAATTCATACTTGTCGAGCGGCCGCCCCGTCACCCGCAGACAGGCGTATTTGGCGCGGTTGCGATAGCGGCCGAGTTCCAGCGAACTTGCCGAAGTCTTCTCGAACGTCGATTCGACGGCGTGCTCGCCATAGCGGACATAGTCCACCCAGACCGAAACCGTCGCCGCGCCGTTTTCACCCGGCGTCTCCACGATCGCGACATGGTGCCACTTGCCGTCGGCAACTGGACACGAGGGCAAAGTGCCAGTACACTTTTGCTTGTCGTAATCCTGCACTCCCAGCGAATAAATGACCTTGTTGGCATAGTCAGCGGTGTTGGCCAGCGGCAGACACACGCGAAAATCCTTTTCCTCCCCGTTGACTCGGTAGCCAGGAAAATAGTAGATGATGGGATCCCATTCAAGTACGTTCTCGCCCTTGAACTTGATGAAGAACTCGAGGGTGCTGCCCGTCTGGTGACACTTGGAAAGCTCGGTTGCAAGACCGGCGAAAGTCACTGAGGCTGAAGTGCTCTTTTCCGAATCGATATTGAGCGACTTCGGCGAGACGATCAGCGGCGTCATGCCCGGATTGCGATAGCCGTGATAAAGAAAGTTTCCCGGACCTTCGGCATCATATCGCGCCGTCGGGTTGTTGTCGCCGTCGGTATTGAGCTTGGTCGAAACCGAACCGGCGAATTTCTCCGGGGCCATCAGATTGTGAATCGAGGCGGTGTTCACCGCGCTCGCGCCGACTTCGCCGTCGTCAAAACCGTAATAGGCGATGGTATCATCGGTAAAAAGCGCGGAATCGCTGGCATAGAGAAGCTCGTCAACCGTCAGCGCCCGATTGGAAAAGCGCACGCAGGAAATCGCGGCGTTCCAGGAATTATTACAGCCGATGACCACGCGCTTGCCCTGCGAAAGCGGATTGCCGTAAGGCGAGCCGACCTCGGTCTTAAGCGCCTCGACAACCGCCTTGTCGTTGAAGACCGTCGAGGTGAGGTAAACGTGATCGACATAATACGATACTGTCGGCACCCCTTCGGCGCTGACGGTTTCGATCTGCGCGAAATGGTGCCACTTGCCGTCATTGAACCCGCTGAATCCCGGAACCTTGTTGCTGACATTGATCGACGAACCGTTATACGGACCGCCTTCATATCCCTTCAGCCCGGCCCGGAAATAGCAACTGGAAGATCCGTCGGGATAGGGCATGGTAATGCGAATCGGATAGAACATCCCTTCCGACACCAGCCAATACCCCAGGTCGGCAACCAGCTGATATTCCCAACTATGAGCGGAATCCGCCTTGAAGAAAAACTCATAGGTATAGCCAGCGCCGGCATGCCCGGGCGAGAGCGCCTTGGCGGCATCGCCGAAGTATAGGACCCCGGAACTATTACTTGAAGACCAAGTTCCCTCCCCGAGCCGCAGCGACTGAGGTTCGGTGCACACGAGCTGACTTTCATACGGCCCCGGGCCTTCGAAAATGTACTTGCCCGGCCGCTCGGCGGAAATGGCGGTCTTGCCCCCGTTGCCAATCCCGACAGTAGCCGCGCCCATGGCACCGTCCGGATAGCTGTTGGCGGCTTCATAGATGACCGTGCCCGGTTCATCGTCATTGAAAGTATAGAAGCCGACGGTGGCGTCGGAGAGTTCTCCGAATGACGTTTGCATGACCATTGCGGCCAATGCTGCGAGCATGAGCTTGTTCATAACTAGTTTCCTTTCTGGGTTAAATCGTCTTTGACGGCGATATCAGCAAAGCGAATCTCCACCTCATCGATACTGGCCTTTTCCACAAAGGGATTGGCCGCATGCGCCTTGACGTCGTAAGTCGCGTCCACGAGGTCGAGCCGATAATGCGGCGGCAGCGCATGCGCCCCCGGCAGTTCGTACCAGGCGGGGCCGTCGACCAGGTCCTGGACATTGAGGTCAAGCCGCGTCGCGGTCGGCTGATCGCAAATCAGGTCAAAGAGCCGCAGATAGACGGCGCAGCCGCTCGCCGGCGCGTTCGGCTTTTTGCGAAGATTCAGCTTGACGCGAAGCCGATATCGGGCGCCCGGATCGGTATGGACGTCGCTCAGCCACAGCTGCGTGCCGGCGAAGGACAGGAAGTCGCCGGGAATGCGCACCGTCTCCTGCCGCCGAACCGTGGCCGGATCGAGCGCCGCCAGATTGCGGATGCGCCGTTCGCCGCGCCGGTTGCCGTCGCGATCTTCGCCGAGCCGCCCGTTCCAATGGTCTGCTTCGATATCCGCCACAATCCGGCGGGCGGCCGCGTGCAGCTCCTTGAAGGCCGACGATTCCACGTATTCCGGATGCCGGGTGCATTCGTAGGTGGCGCCGAGGTTGGAGCGGAAAATGCGCGTGTAGTCATTGGCGTTCATGGCCCAGCGCACGTTGTAGCTACGCCGCTCGTCGCCTTCGACGGCCTTCGCCGCGTCTCGCCAAAGCCCGGCCGCCTGCTCAAAGAAAGCGTCGGTCATTACCGGCGAAAAGAACCGGCCCCACATCCGCTGCGGATATTTCGCCTCGTCCGGCTGCAGACGGTACATCTCGTCATAATACTTGGCGGCGAACGGCGCCCCCGCGCCGAAATACGCCTTCAGGAAGCGGTCAATGAGCTGACGATCGTCAAGGGTCGGCTCCCACATCAGGTGCGCCGCGAGCCACAGCTTAAGCTCCGAACTTTCGGCATGGCGCCCGTGATGGGCTCCCTCTTCGTACATGGCGTCCACCCCGTTGCGCGCATAGAAGCTGATGTTCTTGCCCAGCGTATAGACGTTGGGGAACGCGAGATTCAGGTAGCAAAAGTTAAAGGCATAGTCCCAAAGGTAGATGTGCCGGCAGCGCTGGCTCCACGCCTTCAGCACCTCGGCGAACGGCGCGCGCCCGCCCGGACGGTAGCGGTTGCCCTCCAGCGGCCGCGACATGTCGTAAGCATCGGTGCAGAAGGTGATCATCACGTTGTCGCGGCACTGAAGATGCTTGGGCGGCAAGTAGGAATACATGTAGGCCAAGGTCTCGATCAGCACATCGGGATATTCTTCGGCCACGGCATCGGCCACCTGATTGACGAAATTGATCAGCGTGCCCGCATGACTGCCCTCGCGCTCGTCCAGCGCCCGGCAGTCCTTGCAGGTGCAGTAGTTCCACCAGTCGTTCTGCGAAACGCCATAGGCCTTCACCCGCGGATAGTTCTTGCGGATGCGCTCCTTGACGAACTCGATGGTCTTCGCCAGCACTTCGGGATTGGTGAGGCAAAGCTGGGTGGATTTCTCGACCCGACGCCCGTTGACTTCGCTGAACCATTCGGGATGCTCGGCGAAATGCCGCTCCGCCGGCAGAATCTTGCGAAAGGTGTGACAAATCGACAGCACCTCGTCAAAGGCCGGCGGCGGTCCGCCCTGTTGATCTCCGTAGACATTCGCGAAACGATAACCGTTGAGTTTCAGCTTGGCGGCGAAGTCGGGATTCTCATAGGCTTCGGTCCAGCCGCACTCGCGGTTGACCATGCCGGGGCGCCGTTCAAGCCGAAAGTCCACCGGCACTGCCACGCTTTCCCGGCGCGGGACGATTTCATGAACGGCGGAGAGCCATTCGCAGCCGCACTGATTTTCCAGAAAGTCGTAGACGCCGAAGAGCACCGCCCGGTCGCTGGCGCCGTGAATGATGAAGTTGCGCCCGTGCGCCATAAAGGTGAACGCATCGACATTTTCCTTACGACCGCTGTGGAGCACCACGGCGTCGGTTTCCGTCCGGCCTTCGACAATCGGCAACTCAACTTCGGTCATCACCTGCACGTATTTGGCGAATTCCTCCGCCGCATGGCGCAAGCACGCCGAAGCGTCCTTGGGCAGGGAAATCACATATTCGCTTTTCGCGCCACGCTCGGCGATGACGAGCGGCGCCTCCGCCGCCCTCGCCGTCCAGAATCCCACCGCAGCCGCAACCAATGAAATCAAGCTTCGCTTATGCTCCATGATCATGCCGCCTATTTTAGCCTCGCGGCGACGCAAGGTCAATTCCCCCGAACAGGGGAATGGGTGGCGGACGCGCCGCCAGTGGCCTTCGGCAGCACGTCCGCTACGATGTCAGAACCGAGAAATTCACCAACTAATCAAAAGCCGAGGTCGCGAGATGACGGGCGGCCAATGCCAGCTGCTCGGCCGTCGGCGGCGGCACCCCTTCCAGCGCATACGAAAGCCCCAGGACCTGCCATTTGGCGACGCCAAGCGTATGATAGGGCAGAACTTCAACCCGCTTCACATTCGTAAGCGTGCGAATGAATGCGCCGAGTTTCGCGAGCTCCGACTCGTCCGTGTTGACGCCCGGAACGAGCACATGGCGAATCCAGACGGGCTGGTCGATTTCCGCCAGGAACTTCGCGCAATCCAGGATGTTCGCATTGTCCGCGCCCGTAAGCTCGCAATGCGCCTTAGGGTCGATGTGCTTCAAGTCGAGCAAGACTAGATCGGTCGCCGCCAGCAGCCGCCGGAACGCCTCCAACCACGGCGATGAGCGCGTGAACGGACCCGCCGCCGTGTCCAGACAAGTGCGGACGCCTTTCGCCTTGGCCTTTTCAAAAAGCTCGGTCAGAAACTCAAGCTGCAACAGCGGCTCGCCGCCCGAGACGGTGATGCCGCCGTCTTCACCCCAATATTCGCGGTAGCGAAGCGCCTTGGCGAGCACTTCGTCGGCCGACATCTCCAACGCCGCCGGACGCGCCCACGTGTCGGGATTGTGGCAGTACTTGCACCGGAAATTGCAACCGGAGAGGAAGACAAGAAAGCGAACCCCGGGCCCGTCTACCGACCCAAAGGATTCAAAGGAATGGATTTTGCCCGTTCTCACTCGTTTTCAACCACGGATTTCACAGATTTCACGGATTGTCACGGTGCGTTCGTATATCAAATCCGTGCAATCCGTGTAATCCGTGGTTAAACTACAACGACTTGTGGCAAGTTCTGGAAATCACATCCAGCTGCTGCTCGCGGGTAAGGTCGATGAACTTCACCGCATAGCCGGAGACGCGGATCGTGAAGTTCGCGTATTCGGGCTTGTCGGGATGCTCCATCGCATCCAGGAGCTTCTCTGTCCCGAACACGTTGACGTTCAGGTGATGCGCCCCCTTTTCGAAATAGCCGTCGAAGATCGACACCAGGTTCTTCACCCGCTCCGCTTCGCTGTGGCCGAGCGCGTCCGGATGAATCGTCTGCGTGTTGGAAATGCCGTCGAGCGCATACTCGTACGGAAGCTTCGCCACCGAATTGAGCGAGGCGAGCAGGCCGTTCTGCTCCGCGCCATACGACGGATTCGCTCCGGGCGAAAGCGGTGCGCCGGCAGGACGTCCGTCCGGCATCGCGCCCGTCGCCTTGCCGTAGACGACATTCGAGGTAATCGTGAGAATCGAAGTCGTCGGCTCGGCATTGCGGTAGATGTGATGGCCCTTGATCTTCGCGAGAAACTCCGTGAGCAGCCACTCGGCGATGTCGTCGGCCCGGTTATCGTCGTTGCCGTAGCGCGGGAAATCGCCCTCGACCCGGTAGTCGACCGCCAGCCCCGTCTTCTCGTCGCGCACGACATGCACCTTTGCGTACTTGATCGCCGAGAGCGAGTCGACCGCATGCGAGAAGCCCGCGATGCCCGTCGCGAACGTACGCCGGACGTCCGTGTCGATAAGCGCCATCAGCGCTGACTCGTAGTAGTACTTGTCGTGCATGTAGTGAATGAGGTTCAGGATATGCACGTAGAGCCCCGCGAGCCAGTTCATCATCGCGTGGAAGCGGTGCATCACCTCGTCGTAGTCCAGAACCTCGGAAGTGATCCTCGGAAACTCCGGCCCCACCTGCGCGCCGCTCTTCTCGTCCACGCCGCCGTTGATGGCGTAAAGGAGGCACTTCGCGAGATTCGCGCGCGCGCCGAAGAACTGCATTTCCTTGCCGGTCTGCGTCGCCGAAACGCAACAGCAGATTGCATAGTCGTCGCCCCACACGCGGTTCATCACGCAGTCGTTCTCGTATTGGATCGAGCTGGTCACGATGCTGACCTTGGCCGCGTAATCCTTGAACGGCTTAGGGAGCCGCTTGTCGTACAAGACGGTGAGGTTCGGCTCCGGCGAAGGCCCCATCGTCTCCAGCGTGTGGAGGATGCGATAGTCGTTCTTCGTCACCATCGTGCGCCCGTCGCTGCCCATGCCCGCGAGCGACAACGTCGCCCAGACGGGGTCGCCGGAGAACAGCTCGTTGTAGCTCGGAATGCGCGCGAACTTCACCATGCGGAGCTTCATGACGAGATGGTCGATGAGCTCCTGCGCGTCCTGCTCGGTAAGCTGGCCCGCCGCCAGGTCGCGCTCGATGTACACATCCAGGAACGTCGAGATGCGGCCGATGGACATCGCCGCGCCGTTCTGCGTCTTGATCGCCGCAAGATACCCGAAGTAGGTCCACTGCACCGCTTCCCGCGCATTCGCCGCGGGGCGCGAAATGTCGAAGCCGTAGATCTTCGCCATTTCCTTCATGCCCTCAAGCGCGCGAATCTGCTCGGCGACTTCTTCCCGGAGGCGAATCACATCCTCCGGCATCGAACCCATGCCACAATGCAGGAAGTCCTTGCGCTTTTGTTCGATGAGCCGATCGATGCCGTAGAGCGCCACGCGCCGGTAATCACCGACAATGCGCCCGCGCCCGTAAGTGTCGGGGAGCCCCGTCAGGATCTTCGACTTCCGCGCCGCGCGCATCTCCGGCGTATAGGTGTCATACACGCCTTGGTTGTGCGTCTTGTGATACTGCGTGAAGATCTGATGCAGCTTCTCGCTCGGCTGGTAGCCGTAGGTAGTGCAGCTCTCCTCGGCCATCTTGATGCCGCCATACGGCATGAACGCGCGCTTCAGGGGCTTGTCCGTCTGTAGGCCCACGATCTGCTCCAGATCCTTGTCCAGATACCCGGGGCCATACGCCGTAAGCGACGAGACAATCTCCGTCTCCATGTCGAGAACGCCGCCCTTCGCCCGTTCCTCCTTTTGCAGGGCCTGCAACTTCGCCCACAGCTTGTCCGTCGCTTCCGTTGCTGGCGCCAAGAACGACGCATCGCCTTCATACGGATGGTAATTCAACCGGATAAACTCAAAGACATTAATTTCCCGCTGCCACCGGCCTTCAACAAAACCTGCCCATTCTTTTTGCAACTCGCTCATTTCCACCCTCAATATCTAGGTAATTTAAAAATGATATTATACCATATCCGGTCCTCCATAGCTTTAGCGAAGGAGGTTCAGCCGATGATGCGCCACAACCGGAACCTTCAACTCAACCGAATCGGACATAGGTCACCCTTCCAGCCATCGTGCGATGTCGACCACTCGTACGCCATCGCGATCCGTTTCCTCATGCCGCGTACGGGCGATCAGCAGCTTGGGATACGAATCGCGAATCTTCCTGAGCGGTTCAAGTTCGCGATCAAGTGTCTTCTTTTCGGAAATGTCATCCGACACTTGAATGTAAATCTTCTCGCTGCCCTTCATGGCAACGAAGTCGATCTCCTTCTGGTAGAGCTTGCCGACATACACCTCGTATCCGCGACGCAGCAACTCGATGCAGACGATATTCTCGTAGATATGTCCATAATCCATGTTTCGACGGCCAAGCACCGCATATCTGATGGCATGGTCCATCAGGTAGTATTTCCCGCTCTGCTCAAGGCAACGTCGCCCGCGAACGTCATACCGTTTGAGTTCAACGAATAAATAGGCATTGGCCAAATGGCCAAGATAGTTCCCGACCGTCACATGGTTGGTGGGAACGCGGTCGGCGATCAAGCTCTCCGCGGCATTGTTCGCGCTCGTGACATTGCCGATGTTGTCCATCAGGAACTCGGCGAGCCGTTCAAGGACCCGCGAATCAGGCAACTTGAACCTTTGGACGATGTCACGGCGGAGAATCGTCTGATAGACCTCTCGCACATATCCAATGCGAGAAGCCTCATCCCTGTAGAGATAGCTTCCGGCCAGACCGCCTTCGAGCACATATCGGTCGAAAGCCCTGTCCACATCCTTCTCCGCGGCAAAATACCGCCGAAACTCTCGGAACGAGAACGGATACGTCCGAATCTCATGATGACGTCCCGTGAACAGCGTCGTCAGGTCGCTTGAAAGCAGAAAGGCGTTTGAACCCGTCAAGTAGATGTCATACCGTCTGTTTTTCTCGGCATGCAGGCTGTTGATCGCGAGCTCAAACTTCGGGCACATCTGGACCTCGTCGATCAGCAGATAGTTCACTCCTGTCCGTTTCGAGTGCGCTTCGACAAACGCATGCAAGGCGTGGTAGTCATGCAGTTTTTCATTCTTGAGCAACGTCATGTCAATTGAAATGACGTTAGCCCCCGGCTTCGCCTTCCGGATGGTCCGAACATGCTCATCCATCAGTTTAGACTTCCCCGCACGCCGCATGCCGCAGAGAATCTTGATGTCCGGGGCGTCCTTCACGGCCGCCAACACGGCAAGATAGTCGTCACGCCTGATGAGTTTCATAAGCCGCTTTCAACATTTAATTTTTTTTCAAATTTTGTAACCGACAGTATTATACCACAATCACAGCTTGCCGAGCTGGGCGTCCGGCGCGAGCATCGACGCGCGGATCAAGGCGACGCAGGGTATGATTGAACTTGCAGATGAGGAAGTTAATCTTCGGCGAGGCGAAAGCGCGGGCCTGAATATCCGGGCTTGTCGACGTTCCCGAAGAACATTCCGGCGGGACGCACCCACAGTCCGCCCTCGCCGTACAGCGCCGCGTATACGCACATCGGCTCCAGCGTCTCCGAATCCTTCGCGTAACCGACAAGACGGTAACGCCCGCCCTTAAAATGGACAAACTCGCTCCCAATCAATGAATCATCAAGCTCCATATCGTCAGACCTTCCGTTGCTGAATCTGCCGCGCGATCCAAGCCATCAGGAAATCGACGGCCTTGCGCTGCTGGACGGCGGAGAGCGGACGCCCCCGCGGCACTTTCCACCACTTCTCCATGCAGCCGCGGCAGCACATCGCCGAACCGTGCATCGCCTTGAAGACCGGATGCCCGCGCATGGGCGTCTGGCGTCCGTCCTTCTCGGGCTCGGCCGGCGCGAGCTTCGCCCGCACGAAATCCTCGGCATGCCTCCGGATCGTCTCCATCCCGACGCGGGCGATGTAGGCACGGTCCGAACCATCCAACTTAAACCGGCTGCGAAACTTCGACTTCGCCAGTCGGGCGAACGCCTCTGCTTTCGTCATTCCGCCATCATCCTTACACCGCGATGAAGACGATGCCAGGATTAGAACTGCGCTTGTAGGCGACGGGGATTGCGCCCGTGTCCGAAAACGACAGGAACTGCTTCGAAAAGATGTCGCCGGCGTGTTCGCCGTCCAGAAACCCGCGGATGTGATTCTGCTTCAGATACTTCCGACAGGCGGCAAGTACAGCTGACTTGATACGGCTCGTCCCGCCGGAACTGCCGTAACCAGTCACGACGCCGAAGACCCGAACGCCACCATTCCTTGCGCGAGAAACCAGCCGATCCAACTCGCTCGTCGCATCGTCAACACGCATCCCCCGCGCATGCAGATCATATTCCGGCAGCTCTTTCACCGCGGTCTCTCTTCCTTACAGGCACATCTTCATCCCCGGCACGCCCGCGATCGCCGCATCCAGCCGAGCCATCTCCTCGCGATCCTTCAGCCGAACCGAGAGCGAATATGAGACGTACTTCCCGCCCGCCGACGCGCGGCTTTCCGCCACGGGCTCCACGAGTTCAAACCCCGCAAATGCGGCATTGAGCTTGTCCGCATCGCAGACTTGTCCTCCACAGCCTTGGCGAAGGAGGATCAACCGGTGATGCGCCACAACCGGAAACTTCAACTCAACCGAATCACTCATTTCATCAGCGTCACACCTCGTAGTCCAGACAAAGGCGGGTTTGCGTAAAAGGACGCACCTTTACGTTGGCGACGGCGGCATGCGCCGGATGAACCGCATAGTCCTTGAGCGCCGCTTCGTTCTCAAAAGCCGAGTCGAGCATCGCATCCGCATTGGAGCTCGCAAGCCCCTCGATGCGCACCGTGATGTCGACGAGGCCGGGAATCTTTCCCTTCAGCCCCTCAAGCCCTTCCTTGATGCCGCGCCTCACGGCCGCCTTGTCGGCGACCTTGTCCTTTAGCTTCCAAAGTATTACATGTTTGACCATGCGGATATTATACCATCCCACGGCCACATCTTCACATGATCATTTATTTTACATATTGCAATATGTTCACATGCTAATCGACCTTATTGTTAGCACCCGACGCTAAAGCTCATCGCCCCAAAGCCGCCGCGCTACTCCACCACCGGGGTCCGACCCTTCGATGTCCCTTTCCTGACCCTGCGCACGGTGTGCTTGAGCTTGCCGATGAGGAAGTTGATCTCCATCGACGACTCCGTTTCCGCCGTTGTCAGATCGGGCATGACGATGTCGGTCAGTGCCTCGCCGAAATGTTGCATCATGGATTTTCGTTTCCGAACGTCGGTTTCCGAATGCAGCGCCAGCAGCTCGCGCTTCATCGCACGAACCTCGGCATAGGTTTCGATGATGGCATGTGTCGCCTGAATTGCGCGATGGCTTTTCAGAACAGTCGCAAGCATGTACAGCCCCTTTTCCGTAAATGCATGCGGAAGATACTT
>JAZLMR010000080.1:0-53884 GCA_045598785.1 Kiritimatiellia bacterium | reverse complement strand
CAAACCTCTGTGCCTCACACAAGAACGCAAGTTGACCGTTTTTCGATTCCGGCGTAGCCCGCGCACCAATGTCTGGCGATTACGATGCAAGATTGTAGCCAAAGGCGCGGGCGTTGTCAGCCGGATCGGAAAACGGTCTCTTGTTGCGTTCGGCGCAAGCCGATTGCGTTCCAGCACCCAAACGGTTCAACAGGCAAGCAATCGCACTCCGTCCGCTGTAGTGGTGCGGTTTTTTGACATTTTTAACGCTGTTTATGGTATGATTAACCGAAAGGAAATTTTTGGGGATATGAAGGTACGATTGATGAGCGGCAATTTTCTCTGCGCGCGTTGGGCGGTGGCATTGGGCGTTGGGGCTTTGTGGGCGGCGTCGGCGCGGGCGGAAATCGGGTCGTTTGTGTTTTCCGAGCGCGGGGAGGCGACTAACCTCGGCGAGTTCAGCTACGATCGCGAGCTCATCGCCCGCCCGCTGCCGTTTGCCGAGGTCGAGACGGCGACCGGCGATCGGGTCGCGCCCGTCGCGTTCGAGCGTTGCGGCGAACGGCTGAAGTTCGATTTTGCCGCGGCCGGCAAGCTGGAGATCGACCAAAAGCGGCAGGGCAATTGCTGGACCTTTGAGATCGTCCGCGCCGAATTGCCGGGCGCGGCGGCCTTGTTCGTCGGGCAGTTCGCGCCGGTGATGACCAAGTATCGCGGCACCAAGGTGAACGGGCTTTCGGACGACACGCACGCGCTGGTGGTGCGCGCCTTTGAGGCGACGGGCGAGATGGGGACGAGCGCCGACCGGGTCTGGATTCGCTATCCGGCCGCGCACGGCTTTCTGGGTCGGCGCTTCGGTCTGGCCGCCGGCACTCGGGCGGAGACGGTGGCGGCGCTGAAGACGATGACGGTCGAGGCGCAAGTGCCGGTGTCGGTCAACGGCGGCGCGTGGTCGCTCGAATCGGAGGCCAACCGCGAGTCCTACATGATGGCCTGGGGCATTGCCGCGAAGAACACCGACGAATGGATCGAGCGGACGAAGATGGCGGGGTTCAAGACGCTGCACTATGACTGGTGGTGGGTCGCGCCCGGTCAGTATCTGGTCAATCCCGAGCGCTTTCCGACGCGGCTCGACGGGCTGGCCGAGTCGGTCGCCAAGGCGAAGGCCGCCGGGCTGCGAGGCGACATCCATACGCTGACGGGCATGATCGGCTTCAAGGATCCGTGGATTCATCCGCAGACCGTAGACAACCTCATCGTCCAGGCGCGCTACACGCTGGCGACGCCGCTGAGCGCCGAGGCGACCGAGCTGGTCGTCAACGAGCAGCCGATCGCCAATCACGCCACGATTCTCAATTATTCGAGCGCCGGCAATGTGCTCTGGCTGGACGGCGAGCTCGTCCAGTACACGAAGGTCGAACGGGAGCGGCCGCCTTACCGTTTCTGCAACCTGACGCGCGGCGCGCTCGGCACCAAGGCGGCGGCCCATCCCCGGAACGGGCGCTGCGACTATCTCTGGCAGCGTTACGACGGCTTTTTCGCCGAGCCCGCGAGTCCGCTGGGCGACGAGCTCGCCGCCGGCATCGCGAAGGTGTATGCGACCTGCGGCTTCGAGAAGATCTATTTCGACGGCTCCGAAGGCACGCGGCCGGACTGGAAGTGCAACCAGATGCAGGAGAAGATCTACCGGGCGGTCGCGGCGACGGGCAAGGTGCCGATCGTCGAAGACAGTCGCTGGGGCTCGCACACCTGGTGGTATCATTCCAACATCGGCGCGTGGGACGTGCCGCATTGGGGGCCGAAGCGCCACTTCTACCGGCATGTCGTCTCGACGCCCGAGTTTCGCAAGACCGACTTCCTCGCGCCGCAGATGGGCTGGTGGGGAATTATCGAGTCGCATCCGGCCGGGCGGGCCTTTTTCGCCGAAGAGCACGAATATGCGTTTGCCAAGAACGCGGCGGTCGACGGGGCGTTTTCGATGTTCGTGTCGAAAGACGAATGGGCGAAGACGCCGTATCCGTATCTGTTTTCCGAGCGGATGTATGCGCTCGTGGGCAACTACGAACGGCCGCGGCTGGCGCGGGCGTTTGCGCCGGGCGTGCTGGAGAAATTGCTGCCGCGCGACGACGAGTTTCATCTCGATCAGGACGAGCAGGGCAACTGGCAGTTTACGCCGCTGGCCGTCGAGGGGCGGCGGCTGCCGACGCCTGACACTCGTTCCTGGCAGGCGCAGGTGAAGTATTCCAGCCCGGCCAAGCTGCGGGTCGAGGCGCTTTACGAGGCGGATCTCGCGCATCCGGGCGAGGTGCTGTTTGCCGGCACCAATCGGCTCCGGTCGGCGCATACCGTGCTCAGTTCCTTCCCCGCGCCTTATAAGGACTTGTCCAAGACGCTGGCGTTTGGCGCGTGGGTGAAGGGCGATGGTTCCGGCGCGCACCTGAATCTGGAGCTGGTATCGGCCAAGGAACTCGGCAGCGTGCATTCGATGCACTATCTCAAGCTCGATTTCGTCGGCTGGAAGTTCGTGACTTTCCTGCTGCGGGAGCGGGATACGGCGCAGTTTGACGACTACCGGCCCTATGGCAACGAGGACATCCGTGCCTACGGAGTCTTCCATAGGCCGTTGCCGGCGCAACACGTGGGCTTTGTGGAGGCGTGGATTCACGGGGTCGAAGACCTTTCGAAGACCGCCATTGAGGTCGGGCCGATTACCGCCTACCCGGTGGTGCCGGGCAAGCTGGAATCGGCCTCGGTCAAGGTCGGCGACACGACGCTGCGCTTGCCATGGACGCTCAAGTCGGGCGAATTTGCCGAATTCGAAAACGGCGTCTGGACGAAATACGACGACTATTCCTGCGAACTGGAGCGCTGCCGGAGGGCGGAGCGCCTGGCGCTCAAGGCGGGTGCGGTTAATTGCGAGTTGGTCACCGCCCAGGCGAGCTCGCGAGCGGAAGTTTCGCTCTTTACCTACGGTCAGCCGTTTGCCGCGCTCGCGGACCGGCTCTCCTCGGCGCAGCGGCGGTGCTTGGGCTACGAGGCGATGAATCCCCTGTGGTGGGATCCGGAGCATGGCTTTGACGAATGCGAGCCGGTCAAGGTGCGCCCCGGCGAGACGGCGACCCTGACCGTGCGCGCGTGGGGCCCGACGCAATCGTTCCAGCTGCAGGTCGGGGGGCGGACGCTGGAGTGCCCGGCGCTGGCGGAAGGGGAGACGCGGCAGTTGCGCCTTGCCGGGATCCGCGGTGTCAATCCGGTGAAGGTCGTTCGGTGCGGCAGTCCCACCTTGCGGCTGCGGCTGATCAAGGAGTATGACGAACCGGCAACGGTGTTTCGCGGCGTCAATTTCATCGACCGGCCGATCACCCTGACCCCGGCCGATTCCGGGCGCGAGTTCGTGGGCGAGGACGGCGCGGTGATTTGCGGCGGCATCCGGCTACAGGACTGGAAGGCGGTCGGAGACGGCGTCTGGGAGATCGAGGCGCCGCGCACGGCGGACGGTTCGGCGATGTTCGTTGACCAGCTGTGGGTGAACGGCGAGCGCCGCCCCAACGCCCGAGTCCCGAGCGCGGGCTATCTGAGTCTCGTCGGGCCGGTGGTGGAGACCGCGCGCACCAATGCGGAGGGGCAGGTCGTCTACTCGACCCGGGTGTGCTTCACCAACGAACTCGTCAAAGCGCTGGCGGCGGTGCCGGCGGCGGAGCTGGCCGACGTGCAGTTGAGCGCCATCGTCAAGTGGAGCTATTGCAAGCGTCCGGTCCTGGCGTTCGATCCGGCGAAGCGCGAGCTGCTGACCGAGTCCGACAGTCCCCTCGCGCGCTGGAAGTTCTGGGACGAAGATTCGCTCTTTTACCTGGAAAATGTCCGCAGCGGCTTTGAGGCGCCGGGCGAGTGGTTCTTCGACCGGGCGGCGGGCAAGATCCGCTATCGGCCGAAGGCCGGCGAAGACCTGGCGAACTGTCAGGTGTTCGTACCGCGGCGCGGATTGTCGCGGCTGGTGGAGTTCCGCGGCGATCCGGCGACGGGCAAGCTGGTCGAGAACGTGACTTTCAGGAACCTCAAGTTCGAATATTCCGACGCGACGGTCACGTCGGGTGGCAACGGACCGCAGCCGATCGTGCAGTTACAGGCCGCGCGCTCGTCGGACGGCACCATCGACCTTACCGGCGCCCGCAATTGCCGGTTCGAGCATTGCCTTGTCGCCCATACCGGCAACTATGCGATGCGCTTTGACGACGGCTGCATGTCCAATTCGGTGGTGAACTGCATCTTGGAAGACACCGGCGCCGGCGGCATCTGGATGGGCGAGCGCCAGAATCGGGCGGCGGCCCGCGAGATCCTGTATCCCGATTCGGCGCTGGCGACGGCCTATAACCTCATTTCCAACTGCGTCATCCGTCAGGGCGGCCGCTACAATCCCGAGGGCACGGGCGTGGCGCTGACCCATTGCTCGGACACGAAGGTCGTCGACTGCGACATCTACGACCAGTACTATTCCGGCGTCAGCGTCGGCTATGTCTGGGGCTATCGCGGTTCGGTCGCGCAGCGCAACGAGATCGCCCGCAACCGTATCTGGGATCTCGGCAAGGGCATCATGAGCGACATGGGCGGGGTCTATATGCTGGCGACGAGCTTTGGTTCGAGCGTGCACGACAACGTCATTCACGATGTCCGCAGTCGCACTTACGGCGGCTGGGCGCTTTATTGCGACGAAGGTTCGGAGGGCATCACGATGGAGCGCAACCTCTGCTGGAACACGACGGACGGCGGCTTCCATCAGCATTATGGCGTCGGCTGCGTGATCCGCAACAACATCTTCGCGTGGAACCGCGAGCTGGGCGCGGTGCGGGTGAAGTTCGCCGAACATGCCCGGCAGCCGGGAACGGTGCATTTCTACAACAACATCGTGCTGATCGACCGGGGCTCCTTCACCTGCGCGAGCCCGGGCACCATGGGCCGGGAGGGGAGCGTCTGGTACGGCAACCTCTGGTATGACGCGCGCGGGATCGAGTACGCGGATTTCGGCGGCATGGGCTGGGAGCGCTGGCGGGCGTACGGCAAGGACCGGCTGAGCCAGTTCGCCGATCCGCGCTTCGAAGACGCCCGCGCGTTTGATTTTCGGCTGAAGGCGGATTCGCCGGCGTTGGCGCTGGGGTTCCGGCCGTGGGACTATTCGGTGGCAGGTTGTAAACAGGACAAGGCAAAGGAAGCGAAATGAACATCAGAACGGGATTGACACTGGCGGCGGCGTTTGCAGCCGGCCTGGCGGCGGCGGCGACGGTCGACGAGCGCATCGAGGCGCTGATTGCGAAAATGACGCTGGCGGAGAAGCTCGGCCAGCTGCGGCAGCCGAGTCTGCATGACGATGACGGCGACCGGCCGCTTCGGGAGGCGGCGGCGGGGCAGCTCGGCAGCTGCATCTGGCACGCGGTCAATCCGAAGCTGCGCAATGCGGTGCAGCGCAATGCGGTGGAGAAGAGTCGGCTGGGGATTCCGGTGATGTTCTGCATGGATGTCATCCACGGCGAGTTCGTGACTTTCCCGACTACGCCCGGCCTGGCCGGTTCGTTCGAGCCGGAGCTGCTGGAACGGGCGCAGGCGGCGGCGGCGAAGGAGGCGGCGGCGCACGGCATCGACGTCACCTTCGCACCGATGTGCGACAATGCGATCGATTCGCGCTGGGGTCGCGTCATTGAGACTTGCGGCGAGGATCCTTATCTTTCGGCGCTTTGCGTGGCGGCGCAGGTGCGGGGCTTTCAGGGCGAGGACCCCTCGGCGCCGGACCGCATCGCCGCCTGCCTCAAGCATTATTGCGGTTACGGGGCTTCGGTCGGCGGGCGCGACTACAACGATGCCGAGATTTCGCTCTGGCAGCTTCGGAATCAGCATCTGCCGCAGTTCGAGGCCGGCGTCAAGGCGGGTGCGCTCATGGTGATGAGCTCGTTCAATACCTTTGACGGCGTGCCGGCGGCGGTCAATCGCTTCCTGCTGACCGACGTCCTCCGTGACGAGTGGGGCTACAAGTATTCGGTAGTCAGCGACTATCGCGGCATTTTCGAGACCATCGCCTGGGGGTATTCCCGTGATTTGCCCGATGCCGCGGCCAAGGCGCTGAACGCCGGCAACGACATCGACATGCACGGCGAGGTCTTCACCCGCGGCGCGGAGGCGGCGATTCAGGCGGGAACGCTCAAGCTGGCGACGGTCAACGAGGCGGTCCGCCGGGTGCTGCGCACCAAGTTCGCGCTCGGGCTTTTCGAGCGTCCCTATGTCGACGAGACGGCGCTTGCCCGCGTGCGGGCCGAGGCGCCGGCCACGAAGAAGGTGGCGCTCGAATGCGCCGAGAAGAGCATCGTGATGGTCAAGAACGACGGCGTGCTGCCGTTCGGCGAGCGGCCGCTCAAGGTGGCGCTGATCGGGCCCTTTGGCATCGACCCGCGCGAATATATCGGCATCTGGTATTCCAATTTCGAGCTCGCACACGCGACTTCGCTGGCGGACGCGCTGCGGCGGGAGCTGCCGGCGGGCAGCGAGCTCAAGGTGGCGGAAGGGTGCTCCACCGGCTGCCGCGAATGGACGATCGAAAACGACGGCACTGCGACCCGCCATGCGGCGGCGCTGGCGGCGAAGGATCCGTCGCTTATCGCTGCGGCCTTGCCGCTGGTCGACGAGGCCGAGGTCGTCGTGATGGCAATTGGCGAAGGCTGGGGTTGGACGGGCGAGAATTCCTCGCGCTGCACGATCGGGCTGACCGGCGCGCAGCAGCAGCTCTTTGACGCGGTGGTCCAGCGGGCGCAAGGCAAGCGGATCGTGTCGGTCGTGTTCAGCGGCCGGCCGCTGGCGATACCCGAAGTCTGGGCGAAGTCGGCGGCGGTGTTCTACGCCTGGCAGCCGGGTTGCGAAGGCGGCACGGCGGTGGCGCGGCTCCTGACCGGCAAGGCCTCGCCGTCGGCGCGGCTGACGATGTCGGTTCCCGAGTCGGTTGGGGTGTTGCCGGTTAACTATAACCATCCGATCTGCGGGCGGCCGACGAACGGCAGCTATCGCGAGTATCCGCGCGCCGGCGCCGCGGCGAACCGGGCCTGGGGCACGGTCAATGCCAAGTATCCCTTTGGCTTCGGGCTTACCTACACGACCTTTGCCTATTCGCAGCCGGAGCTGGTGCACAAGGCCAACGGGGGGTGGGCGGTCAAGGCGACGGTCGCCAACACCGGCAAGCGCACGGGAGTCGAGACGGCGCAGTTGTATGTGCGGCAGGTCGCCTGCGCCGAGGGCGTGCGCCCGATTCGTGAACTGCGCGGCTTCAAGCGGCTGGCTCTCCAGCCGGGCGAAAAGGCGGAAGTGGTCTTCGAGCTGAACGACGAGGTGCTGGGCTATGTCGACCGTCAGGGCCGACACCGTTGCGACGAGGGCGCCTACAAGCTGTGGATTGCCGCCGATTCTTCGGCCGGCAGCGAAGTCGAGCTGGATTATCGGCGCTGAGACGCGGGGTGCGCGGGCTTTGGGAATGCTAGGCAAGCGAATTGCATAAATGTTATAATCGGCGATATGAAAACACCAGCTTTTGAAGTCTCGGATTTCGGGGTTACCAAATACGGCGAACGGGCGCAGCGGTTTGTGCTTCGCGGCGCGGGCGGACTGGTGCTGGAAGTCAGCGACTACGGCGGCAAGGTCATTCGGCTCTTGGCGCCCGACCGCCAGGGAAAATATGAAGATGTCGTGGTCGGGTTCGACGATCCGTCCGGTTGGGACAACGGCGACCCCTATTGGGGCTGCATCATCGGCCGCTACGCCAATCGCATCGCTCACGGGCGGTTCTCGCTCAATGGCAAGGAATATCGGCTGCCGGCCCTGAACAATGCGCCGGGCGGCATCGGCTGCAATCTCCATGGCGGCGCGCGCGGCTGGAACGCCTATGTCTGGGCGGCCGAGCCGTTTGTCCGCGGCACGGACGTGGGGGTCGTCTTCCGGCGGGTTTCCGCTGACGGCGAAGAAGGCTTTCCCGGTCGTGTCGAGGCGAAGGTCGTCTACACCGTGACCGCCGACAACGTCTGGCGCGTCGAATACGAGGCGAAGGGCGATCAGGATACGCCGATCAACCTGACCCAGCACGTCTACTTCAACTTCAAGGGCGAGTCCGGCGGCACCATCGAAGACCACGAGCTGCAGATCGCCGCCGAAAACTTCCTGCCGACCGACGCCGGTCAGATCCCGACCGGCGAGGTGCGCCAGGTGGCGGGCGGCGTCTTCGACTTCCGCGCACCGCGGCGCATCGGCGAGCGCATCAACGCGCCGGACCCGGATCTGGAGATCGGCAAGGGCTATGACCATTGCTGGATGCTGGACAAGGGGCTGGGGATGGGCCGGGCGGGTTCGCTCTACTGCCCGCTCAACGGGCGGCAGGTCGAGGTCTGGACTTCCGAGCCCGCGCTGCAGGTCTATACGGCCAACTGGGCTTCCTACGAGCAGCGGGGCAAGGGCGGCGAGCACCTGTCGTTCCGCTGCGGCGTGGCGCTGGAAACCCAGCACGCTCCCGATTCGCCGAATCGGCCCGAGTTTCCGTCGGTCATCGTCAAGGCCGGCGACATCTATCGTTCCACGACCGAGTTTCGGTTTTCGGCCCGTTGCGGCCAGTAAGGAGGTTTATGCTAGGTAAGTTTTTGCAGGTGTCGACGTTGGTGGCGCTGGCCGGGTGTGCGTATGAGAATCAGGTTGTCAAGTCGTCGGCCGCGGGCGAGGCGCGGTCGCCGGAGTTTCCGGTGGCGCCGATCATCGACGTCGGCTTCGGCGAGGGGCTGCCGGCGGGCTGGTCGTTTGACGACGGGCTGGGAATGGTTCGGTATGAGCTCGTGGACCGGGTCCAGGCCCAGGTGCGCTTCAAGGCCTTGCGGATCGTTCCCAATGAAAAGTTCGACCGGTCCCAGCAGGGCAAGTACGACCAGAACATCCAGATGCTTTCCAGCCCGCTGTTTGCGGTAAAGCCCGGGCAGGGCGTGGCGGTGGCCGTCGAGGCGTTCGGCAATGTCAACATGAAGGCGTCGGTCACGCGCTTTCGCGCCAAGGAGAATCAGCTGCGCTCGTTCCTGCCGGCGACGGCGGTGCGGTGGTATGATTCCGAGCGGCGCCCCTTGCTGGCGCAGGACCCGACGGGGGCGATGCTGCCGATTGGCGCCTCGTTCGGTTTCAAGACGCTGGGGTCGGGCTTTGAGCGCACGCTCTTTACGACGGAGGCGCCGGCCAAGGCCAGTTTTGCCCGAGTGCAGCTGGGCGGCGAGTATCCGGCGATCGTCGGGGACAAGTGGCTGGAATACAAGCGCGTGGCGGTGATGCTGCGACCGGGCCCGGACAGCAACTGGGATTTCGGCGATTTGCGCGCGCCGCGAATGGAGCGTGTTTCGCCGTCGCCGAGTCCCGACCGCCTGACGCCTTTCGTGTTCACAGTCAAGGACGAGAGCGAAATCAAGTCCGTGCGGATGACTTTGGACGGGCGCGAACTGTCGCCGGCGGAATGCACGCGCCGGGCAATCGAGTCGGGGTTCGAATATACCTATCGGCCGACGACGCCCTGGGCACCGGATTCGCTGCATCGGCTGCGCGTCGAGGCGACGGATGCCTCCGGCAATGTCGACGCGGAGACGCTGGCCTATTATTGCGGCGAGCCGATGCCGGGGACGCAGTGGTCCATTCGCGACGACGGCATGTATCTGAAGGACGGGGTGCCGTTTTTCCCGATCGGCACTTCGGGGGCGCGGCTCGGGCCCGCCAACGGCTACGATTGCGACCGGCTTATGCGGCAGCTGGCGGAAAACGGCTTCAACAACGTGCAGTGCATGTATTCCTATCGCCCGGGCGGCAAGGCCTATTACGACGGCGGCAAGGGGCATCAGGGGGAGTGTCCGCTTTCGGAGCTGGAGGCGTATCTGGCGGCGGCCAAGAAGTACGGGGTGAGCCTCTATGTCGAGCCGGCCCGCCGCAATTACGGCACCGAGGAACGGGTGCGGGACTTCGTGGAAGTGCTCAAGTTCTTCCGTGCGCACGATGTGGTTTCCACCTGGGAGCTGGCGGACGACATGGCCAGCCACGTGACCGAGAACCTGGTTCGCGATGACGCCAACATCGTCCGGGCGATCGACACCAAGCACATTGTCGGCTGTTCCGATGCGGTGGACTATCACGGGCGCTTCCTGCCGTATGCGCCCAGCTTTGACATGATCAACGCCCAGATGTATCCGTTCCGCAACGCCGAGCCGGAGCCGGAGGGGCTGTCGAAGTTCAATTCCATCTGCGACATCCTGCGCACGGACATCCGCAAGGTCGGGGCCCGGACGACGCTGAACTCGGTGGTGCAGGCGTTTTCCGGCTGGGGGCTGTGGAAGACCTTCCCGACTCCGGAGCTGATTCGCGCGCAAACTTATCTTGCAATCATCAACGGCTGTCGGGGCGTCACCTATTACACCTATTACACCCACACCCCGAACGGCATCACCTTCACCAGCACGCCCGAGCGAATGGAATCGGTCTTTCGCGTTACCCGCGAGCTGAAGGCGCTTACGCCCGATCTCGTCAGCCGCGACGCGAAGCTGCAGCCGGCGGTCAAGGTGGTCAAGGGGCCGGCGGCGGATCCGTGCGGCTTTGTGCCGGTCAGCTGCCTCTTGAAGGAGAGCGGGCTGCTGCTGGCGGCTTCGTCGATGGTCAAGGGTGACTGTGAAGTCGAAATCCAATTGCCGAACGAGTTTCGGCAGGCGGAGAGCCTGAAGGTGGAGCGGCTGTTTGTGGCGGGCGGGGCGGTCGAGATTGATGCCCGGCGCGGCGTGCTGCGCGACCGGTTCCCGGCGCAGGCAGTGCATGTCTATCGCATATATCCGGTTGGACATTCTAACGAGTGAAGTGTATAATGTGCTGAATTGAGATTTGAGGAGAACATTATGCGAAAATTGGTTTCTCTCGCCGCGTTCGGCGGCGTGATGCTTGCGCTTAGTGCCGCCGAGACCCAGTTTACCTGGACAGGTGCCGGCGACGGCACCAGCTGGAACATCGGCAACAACTGGAATCAGAAGGGGGCGGTGCCGACGGCCAACGATCGGGTGATTTTCTCCACCGGCGACGATCTTGAAGTCGGCTTGCCGTCCGGCGCCATTACCGACATCTATCGGGTTCATCTGCAGAATTCCGGCACCCGGAAGATCACCTTCCGCGGTTCGGGGGCGGTTTTGCGAACTTATGCGGGGGACGAGAATTACCTGAGCCATATCGTCTGCTCGCCGATGGGCGAATTGACGCTTAAGGTGCCGGTGATCAACGGTTCGTCCATTCCCTGGAAGATCTACAACCAGCAAGGCGGCGTCGTCAACTTCAAGGCGGTGATGACGAACGTCAACGCGCAGGCGGCCGGCATCGTCGGCGGCACGAACTACTTTAGCGCCGCTTCTGGCTTTTACGGACCTCTGGGCGCGCTGCAGCTGGGCAGTGACACCCGCGCGGCCGGCGGCCGTTCGCTGGTGGAGCTGTCGGGCGACGCCTTCTTTCAGGTGTATTCGCTGCAAGTGGGCGGGCATTCCTCGTCCGACAGCTGCAGTCTCGATTTCGTGGTCAATGGCGCGGCGGCGCGGGTTAATGTCAGTCAGGGCCTGGACCTGGGTGGCGGCGGCACCTATACGAATCCGCGGCACTGCATGTACCTGAAGTCGGGCACCGTTACCGTGGGCGGGGCGATGACCGTGGCCAAGTCGCAGAAGGCGAGCTACTATCAGACCGGCGGCACCAATACGGTAGGGTCGCTGACCTTTAACAGCAACGTCAATTCGGTGGGCGAATTCGTCGTTGGCGGCGGGCGTTTCGAGTCGAAGGGCAAGGTGGTCACTTCCACCGTCAATATTCCGATGCGGCTGGAGAACTGCACCTTTGCGGTGGGCGCGAGCAGCGACATTTCCGCGCCGCTGACGATTGCGGGCGCGGTGACCTTCGAGCTGCCGAGCGGCGTTACGCTCAAGCTCATGAACGTTTCGGCGGAACCGGGCGCGAAGATCCGGAAGTCGGGCGACGGCACCTTGCAGCTTTACAATAACCGCACGATGTCGTTTGAAGCGGTAGAGGCGCTAACGGTCAGCGAATTGCGGGTCGGTTACGGGGAATCGGCGAACTTCCGGCTGACGGGCGGCACGCTTAACGTGCAGAATCTCTATCTTGAAAATCGTGCCGGGTCGCGCGGGGCGTGCTCGGTTTCGAACGCGACCTTGAACGTCACTTCGAGCCTCAGCGTCTCGGGCAAGAACTTCCTCTTTTCGCTGGCCGATGCCGCCTTCAAGGTCGCCGGCGACGTCAACTTCGACATCGACGTCGCCTTTGCGGGCAAGGTCACGCTGGAGGTGCCGTCGGGACGGACGGTCACGCTTTCGCGCGGGATCACCTTTGCGCCGGGCTGTCAGCTGATCAAGAAGGGCGCGGGTACGCTGGTTCTGGACCATGACTGCGAATGGCGCGGTGATCTGGACATTGTCGAGGGCCGGGTGCGGCTGGTCAAGGACCGGCTGTATGCCAACGCGCCCGGTGACGAGTCGGTCCGGCGGGTTGACATCCGCACCGCCGGCAATCTCTATGTTGACAGCTATGCGGCGGAAATCACCAGTCCGATCGATGTCTTTGTCGAGGGTAGCGGCTATGTCTACATCGGCGACCGGTCGCTGTTCGCCGTCCGGCATTTCTATGTCAATGGCGCGAAGCTGCCGCGGGGGCTGGGCCTTTCGCAGGCCAACGCCTCCTATTTCCGCGGCTCCGGCGAGGGGCTGGCGGTGCTGGCGATACCGTTCGTCTGGACGGGCGCGGGCAACGGCTACAGCTACAACGACTTGGACAACTGGGAAGACAGCGTCAAGCCGGCGGCGGCGGTGCAGTCGAGCCCGGCAGGCGCGACCAGCCTTCGCAACACCTACCTTGACCTGTCGCGGGCTACGCGGGTCGAGCTGGACAGTCCCGATGGCGACGCCATCCAAATCGGCGGCATCATCTATAACGCCAGTGCCGGCGAGCGGCGGCTGTCAATCGTCAAGAAGCATTCGACGGGCGAGCGCAATGCGATTCGCATCGACCGGGCGCAATATCAGCCGGCGATGACGGTCGGCCGCGGCTGCGAACTGGTGTTCGACAATGTCAGCGTGGAGCAGGCGGGCGCCAACGACTGGGTGCTGGCCGGCGGCGGCACCTATCGCTTCCAGGGTGGCGACGACGCCTTTTTCGCCGGCGCGCCCTTTAATCACCAGGTGCTGCCGGCGGCCAAGGTGGTGCTGGAAAAGGCCAACAACCTGGCGAGCGGCAATACGCCGGACTTCGCCTTCTTCGGCCTTGGCGACAACGACCGGTTCTCCGAATTCGTCTTGGGCGATGGCCTGGCGTTCAAGGGCGGTGATTTCCACTGGGGCACCGGCTCCGGCTTTTCCATTACGCGCAAGGTGCGTCAGCTCGAAGGCGCGTCCGTTTCCTTCGACAACTTCTATCTGACGGCCACGCACGCGACGATTCGCGGCGAGGGCACCTACTACCTCGAAGGCGGCGAGCTGGAGTGCCGCACGGCGTTCTATCTCGGTTCCATGTATCTGGATGACGCCCAAAACTGTCAGTATCCGGGCTTGAACTTCAAGATGACCGGCGGCACGCTGGTGACGCCGCTCTTGGGCTGCGAGAACAACTCCAACTTCCTCTATCTCGAAGGTGGCGAAGTCGACCTCGGCGCGGGCGGCATGGTCAAGACGGTGGCGACGCGCAGCAATGCGGCGTGGCGGGTCTTTACGGCCAATGCCGAGCCGTGCGTGCAGTGGGGCGGGGCGACCGTCCGGGCGACGGCGGCATTTTCAATCGGCCTAGACATCGCGCTGACCGGCATTGGCGGCGATGCGAAGCTGGATACGGCCGGCAACAACGTCACGATCACCAGCGCGATTTCCGGCAAGGGGCGGCTGGTGAAGTCGGGCTCGGGCACACTCACCTTGAACGGCTCGCTGGCCGAAACTTCGCTGCGCGTCAGCGGCGGCACCTTGGCGTTCGGCTCGTCGGTGAGCCAGAGCACGCCGCTCAAGGCGCTGGTCGCCCAGTCGGCATCGGGGCTTTCGGTGGCCAGCGGCAAGACGGTGAAGACCAAGACGCTGGTGATTGGCGGGGTCAGCAAGGCGGCCGGCAGCTATGCCTACGGTTCGGGAACGGTGCAGGTCGTCGGCGACGACGACTGGCTGGCGGCGGCGCCGTATGTGAGCGCCTATACGGCCAATTGCACGAGCGCCAGGACGATTTCGACCTTGCAGTATTCCTGCGCGGTGGCGAATGCCGGCACGCTTACGATCAGCGGCAGCGGCTCGCTCGCCTTTAACGCCAATGCCGAAATCTTCGTGCGGGAAGGCGACACGGTCATCGTCAAGGTGCCGGTTACCCTGGCGGGCGACCTTCGGGTCACGGGCGGCGGGCAGGTGATTTTCGACGGCAATGCCACGGTGAAGCTCAAGAGCGGCGTGAGCGCGGCGAAATTCCTGGTGACCGAGGGATCGACGGCGATTGTTCGCACGGTAGTCAACAACCGCAACGCCGGCATCGCGTTCTATGCGCTCACCGAGTCGCCGAGCTTGACCTGTTCGTGCCTGCGGCTGGAAAAGGGCTGCGCCATCGTCACCTCGCAGACGGTTTCGCCGACCGCCGGGGTCGGCATCAGCTTCGGCGGTACGTTGGAAATCGCCGGCGGCACGTTCCGCTTCACCGGCGATTCCGTGGCGATTGGCGGCGCCAACGACCGCAAGGAGACGCTGCGGCTTTGCGGGGGTGCCTTGGAGTTGAAAGGCCAGCTGGCGCTGACCGAGCCGGCGCTGGCCGTTCGGCTGGTGCTGGACGGCGGCAAGATCGACCTCTATGGCGGCGCCGGGCAGTTCCTGCCGGCGATGGCGGTCGAACTCAATGGCGACGTCACCATCGCGGTTTCGCAGTCGGCCGGGCAGGTCGTGTCGCTCAAGTGCGACTTCGTCGGGTCGGGCACGCTTACCAAGACCGGCGTCGGTCAGCTCGACCTTTACGGCAATCTCGCGGCGGTCCGCAAGCTGTCGGTCAATGACGGCGGGCTCAACCTTTCGGCGGTGGCAATGGCGTCGATGTCCGAATCGGCGGCGATTGACGTCGTGTCGACCTCGACGCTGCGGCTTGATTATGACGGGGTCCTGCCGGTGGCGCGAATTTACCTTGACCACCGGGAGCTCAAGGGCGGAATCTACGCCGAGGGTGTTTCGCCGCAGAAGCGCATGTTGCCGATCGTCGGTGACGGCGTGATTTCGGCATCGCGCGGGGCGCTTCCCGGCAACGGCGTGATGATGTACTGACCATGCGGCGGGCATTGTCGCTGGCGCTGACGGGGTTGACGGTTTCGCTGCTGGCGGCGGAACGTCCCGAACCGGGCAGGCTGATCGCCCAATCGGATTTCAGCGCCGGGGTCGGCAACGGGTGGACGGTCGAGAACTTTCGCGACATTCTCACCTTTGGGTCGGTGCGGGAAGGTTCGGAGCGGGCGCTTTGCATCCGCAATGACCGGGGCGACAAGGATACCTCGTTCAGTCTGAGGTCGCCGATCGTGCCGGTAAGGCCGGGCGACGAATATGCGGTGATCATCGAAGCCAAGGGCGAAGTGCCCTACGACGCGCCGGTCAACAAGAACGGGCTGGCGACGGCGGTGGCCTGGTATGACGGCGACCAGAAGCCCATCGAGCGCATGGATGTGCGCGGGCGGATGCTGCCGATTGGCGACAGCTTCGGCTTCAAGGCGCTGGGCGAGCATTGGCAGTGGAATGTCGTGCTCGGCACGGTGCCGGCCGAGGCGCGGTTTGCGGCGGTGCAGATCGGCGGCGATGCTCCCGACATTCTGCCGCCGAAGCGGCTTTTGCTCAAGCGGGTGGCGCTAAGGGTGCGCGACAATTCCAAGGACTGGGATTTCGGCGACCTGACGGCGCCGAAGATTGAGTATCTCACGCCGAGCCCGTCGACGGACGAACATGCGGCCCTGCGCTTCACGATTGCCGACGAGTCCAAGCTGAAGCGCGGCGAATTCCATTGCTTTCTTGACGGAACGGAGATTACCCGGCAGCTGAAGCGCGAGGGCAAGAACGGCTTTGTCTACCGCCATCCGGAGCCGTGGCCCCCGAATTCGCTCTATGTGCTCAAGGTCGTGGCGGCGGACGTCTGGGGCAATCTGGCCGAAGAGCAGTTCGGCTTTTTCTGCGCGGAGCCGCTGACGAAGGGGCTGGTCACGTTGCGCGACGACGGCATGACGCTCTTGGACGGGCGGCCGTTCTTCCCCATCGGGCCGTTTGGCGTCGGGGCCTGCGACGGCAACGGCAACGACATCGACCGCGGCATTGCCGAGATGAAGGCGGCGGGCATCAACATGGTTCACACCTATCGGCGTTACGGCAACGAGGACTACGAGGCCTTGGTGGAAGCCTGCGACCGTCACGGCATGAAGCTGATCGCCGAGCCGACCAATCGGGAGTATGGCGGCGTGGACTTTGTCGTGCAGCTGCAGGATTCGATTCGCTATGGCCGGCAGCACGAGTGCTTTCTCGGCTGGTGCATCGGCGACGATACCGCCAGCCATCGCACGCCGGCGGAGGTGCGGCGCGATCATCATCTCATCAAGGCGATGGACAATGCGCGGCTGACGACGCAGGCCGACGGCACGTCCTATGCCGGCCGCTACCGTCCGTTCGTCCATGCCACCGATTCGATGATGGCCGAAATCTATCCGTTTCGCTCGGTGGTGCCGGAGCCGGACGGGCTCGCGCGGGTGATCCGGGCGATGAAGAACGGCTATGGCGACATCAAGGCGGCCGGCAATCCGGTCAAGGGCTTCTGGGGGCTGCTGCAGGCGTTTTCGGGCTGGAAGCTTTGGGAGCGCTTTCCCACTTTGGCGGAGGTGCGCGCCCAGACCTATCTCTCAATTATCCATGGTTCGCGGGCGGCGACTTTCTACACTTACTACGGCCGCCCGGAGGCCGAGTGCTATGGCGCGATCTCGACGCCGGAGCGCAAGGCGGAGTTCTTTTCGCTGACCCGCGAGCTCGCTTCGATTCATGACGACCTTGCGAGCCGGGACGCGAAGGTGCAGCCGGCGGTTGAGATTCTGAGCGGCCCGAAAACGGATCTGTGTTCCTATCCATCCGTGACCTGCATTCTGAAGTCCGGATCGGAGCGGGGGCAGCTGCTGATTGCCGGCAATTCCACGACGGCGGCGGTCAAGGCAAAGATTCTCGTCAAAGGTTGCAAGTCGGCAGAAGTTTTGTTTGAAAATCGTCGGTTAAAGCCGACGGCCGGCATTACTGATGACTTTGCTTCCGGCGCCATTCATGTTTATCGGCTGGTTATGGACAATAATCGATATAAGTGATATAATTCAAGCTAAGTTTTCTAAAAATTGAAAGAGATGTCGACTATGAAAGAAATCGTGGGGACTTTGGACGCCAAGGGGATGAAGATCGCCCTGGTGGTGAGCCGGTTCAACAGCTTTTTGACGGAGCAGCTCGTGAAGGGCGCTGTGGACGCGTTTGTGCGGCTCGGGGGCGAGGAAAAGAATCTGGTGCTGGTGCGGGTGCCCGGCGCGTATGAGATTCCGCTCGCGGCGCGGCAGCTGGCGGCCAGGCGGAAGGTGGACGCGGTGGTTTCGCTGGGCGCGGTGATTCAGGGCGAGACCGCCCACGCCGAGCTCATCAACGCGACGACCGCGCGGGCCTTCAGCCAGATTTCGCTCGATACGGGCGTGCCGGTTTTGGACGGCGTCGTCGCCGCCGAGAACCTGGAGCAGGCGGTCGCGCGTTGCGGCACGAAGCAGGGCAACAAGGGCTTTTCGGCGATGCAGGCGGCCGTGGAGATGGTCAATGTCATGAAGGGAATCTGATGCTAGAAGTTGGATTTCGGATTTAAGCAAAGAAAGTAGAGAAGCATAATGAAAGAAGTGAAGAAGGTTGCGTTTCTTACGGCCGGCGGTCTGGCCCCGTGTCTCAGCTCGTCCATCGGTTTTCTCATCGACGAGTACAATCGGAAGGCGCCGCAGGTCGAGATGATCGGCTACATTAACGGCTACATGGGGCTGCTGAAGGGCGACTCGATTCCGGTCACGCCCGAGGTGCGTCGCGACGCGCTGGTGCTTACCCGTCACGGCGGCTCGCCGATCGGCAACAGCCGCGTCAAGCTGACGAACGTCAAGGACTGCGTCAAGCGCGGGCTCGTCAAGGAGGGCGAAGATCCGCTCAAGGTCGCGGCCGATCAGCTCGTCAAGGACGGAGTCGACGTGCTGCATACGATCGGCGGCGACGACACCAACACCACGGCGGCCGATCTGGCGGCCTATCTCGCCACGAACAACTATCCGCTCATCGTGGTGGGGCTGCCCAAGACAATCGACAACGACGTCTATCCGATCAAGCAGTCGCTCGGCGCCTGGACGGCCGCGGAAGAGGGGGCGAAGTTCTTCCTTAACGTCGTCAAGGAGAACAGCGCCAATCCGCGGGCGCTGACCGTGCACGAGGTGATGGGGCGCAACTGCGGCTGGCTTACCTACAAGACGGCGCAGTATTATCGCAAGATGCTGGACCAGAAGGTCAGCTTCCTGCCGGCGTTCAACTTGACGCGCGAGCGTCAGGACGTGCATGCGGTTTACGTGCCGGAGTCGAAGATCGACTTCAAGCGCGAGGCGGCGCGGCTGTTGCCGATCATGGACAAGTGGGATTCGGTCAACATCTTCGTTTCCGAGGGCGCGGGCGTCAAGGACATCATCGCCGAGATGCGCAAGCGCGGCGAGGAGGTGCCGGTCGACGCCTTCGGTCATCCGCGGCTCGACAAGGTCAATGTCGGCCAGTATGTCGCCAAGCGCTTCGGCGAGCTGCTCAAGGCCGAGAAGGTGCAGGTGTTCAAGTCGGGGTATTTCGCCCGGGCGGCGGCGCCGAACAAGAAGGACCTCCGGCTGATCGAGAAGTGCGCGCGCAAGGCGGTCGCCTGTGCGCTGGCGGGCGAGTCGGGCGTCGTCGGCCCCGACGAGAACGCGGCGGCGGTGATTCGCGCCTGCGAGTTCTCGCGCATCCGCGGCGGCAAGCCGTTCAACGTGCGCAAGGGGTCGTTCCGCAAGATGCTGAGCGAAATCGGGCAGCCGAACCCGCGCAAGAAGCGCACGGCGAAGTAAGCGTTGCCGCCGGGCGGCGGCATGGGGTGGAAGCAGTAATTTCTAGTGGAGGAAGGTATGGATAGGAAACTGATGTCGCTGGCCTTGTCGCTGGCTTTGGTGCCTTCGGTGTTCGCCATCAGCGGCAAGACGATGTATCACTACATCGCCTACGAGGCGGCGTTCTGGCCCAAGGACAAGCCGATTAACGCCGCCAGCTATCGGAGCATCGAGCTGGACCAGATTCATGCGCTGCCGTTCGATACGCTGGTGTTCGCGCCGGTCTTCGGCTTCGGCGACATCGCCGGCAACTTGAAGAGCGCTTCCTATCCCAAGCATCAGCCGCAGGCCGATTCGCGCTGGATGCGCAACTGGAAGAACGCCATGCCCGAGCTGATCAAGTCGGGCAACGATCCGATCGACATCACCATCAAGTGGTGTCGCGAGAACAAGCGCGAGGCGGTGGTGGCGCTGCCGGTCAATCTCGACAACACCCATACGCGCGCGCCGGACGCGAAGAACGCCCCCAACTCCTGGCGCTGCTATCTGCATTCCGACTTCAAGAAGCAGAACCCCGACTGTCTCATGGATCCGAGCAACAAGGCGTCGGTTCCCTATGCCTATCGCTGGGACGTGGACTACACCCAGGCGAAAGTGCGCGACAAGTTCACGGCCATCGCCGCCGAAATCGCCGGCAAGTATGACATCGACGGCATTATGATCGACTTCACCATGAGACCGGTTCTGTTCGCGTCGGTCGCCACCGGCGGCGTGGCGGCGCCCAAGGAGACGACGCTCATCACCGAAATGATGACCAAGATCAAGGCGGCGTGCAAGGCCGCTTCGGCGCGGCTCGGGCATCCCGTCGCCTTTTCCGCCCGCGTGCCGGATTCGGTCGGCTACTGCAAGGACATCGGCATCGACCTGCAGGGGTGGATGGACACGAAGCTCTTAGACTACGTGGTCTTCGGCGGGTTCTTCCAGCTGAGTCCCTATTCGGCGATTGCGCCGCTGGCGCAGAAGGCCGGCATTCCCTATTACGTCAGCTTCACCCAGAGCGGCATCCACGTCGGCAACGACTCGGGTTATGTCGGCGACGACGAGCGCATGCCGCGCAACAGCCGCGAGGTCTGCCGGGCGCGGATGATGGATGCGTTCCGCAATAAGGCGACGGGCTGCGTCTATACGATGGGGCAGCACTGGGACGTGCAGATGTCGAAGTCGGTGGTCGAGCCGTTCGACCCGAAGTTCGTCCGGATGCAGAACAAGCGCTACTTCGTCTCCTATACGAACGACCGCATCGCCGCCGGCACGCTTAAGGACGGGCTCAAGCACCGGGTGGTGCCGTCGCTGGTGTCGGGGAGTGCGATCGAGCTCTCGAAGGGCTCGGCCAAGTATTCGATCGAGGTCTGGGACGACTTTGACGCGCTCAAGGCCAACGGCGTGGTGCCGCAGCTGACGCTGATTACCGAAGTCGAGATTCCGAGCGGCGTGGAGACGATCGTCTCGTTCAACGGCAAGGAGATCAAGCCCTTCAAGAAACGTTCGGGCACGCAGCTTTACAAGCTCACCACCAAGGAGGTCAAGCAGGGGGCCAACGAGGTGATGGTGAAGTCGAAGGGCCGCAACAAGCGCGGCGGCGTCGCCAAGCTGGGCAACATTGCGATGGAAGTCACTTTCCCGAAGGAGGCCGCGAAATGAGTGAGGAAATCAACGAGACGAACGGGGAGGCGATGGACGAGGTCGTGGAGATCTCGGCGGAAGAGCTCATGAAGGAGCATCTCTCCGACATTGACGCGGCCTATTCCGAAGACGGCTACTTCAAGCGGCTGGCGAAGATGTTCAAGGGGCTGAAGATGCCCAAGTCCTCGCCGGAATACAAGCTGGCGCGCACCGAGGTCAACCGGCTCATCGCGCCGCTCTTGGCGATCGTCTGCCCGGTGATGTTCGTGATCGTCCTCTGCGTGATGACCGAGATCACCGGCAAGGCCAAGGAGGCGATCCAGGTCGACATTGCGCAGGTTCAGGACGACGAGGCGCTGCAGGACGAGGCCGAGCAGCAGGAAGTCGAGCCGCCGGACCAGACGGAGATCGAAATCGACGTCGAGATGCCGTCCGACATGCCCACTCAGGTCACCGAAGTGGTGGCCCCGTCGCTGTCGGCGTCGCCGACCGATCAGGCGCTCAAGGCGCCGGATCCGAATTCGGTTTCGGCCATCAAGTCGCCGGTGCAGATGCGTTCGGTCTATGGCGAAACCCGCAGTGCCGCGTCGCGTGTCGCGGCACTGAAGAAATACGGCGGCGATGCCCGTACGGAGGCGGCGGTCGTGAATGCGCTGCGCTGGCTGAAGACCATTCAGCGTCCTGACGGCCACTGGGAGGGCAATACCGGCGCCGACAGCCAGGGCGTGACGGGGCTGGCGATCCTGACCTTCCTGGCGCACGGCGAGAAGTCGGGCGGCGGCTCGGAGTTCGGC
Source organism: Kiritimatiellia bacterium (assembly GCA_045598785.1). Lineage (GTDB taxonomy): Bacteria > Verrucomicrobiota > Kiritimatiellia > RFP12 > UBA1067 > UBA1067. The sequence continues at coordinate 32,260 of JAZLMR010000080.1, read as the reverse complement.
GAATGCGTTTCCAAGGGTCTCGAATGGCTCATGAAGAACAGTGACCATCTCGATCCGGTGGGCACGCATGCGCTGGCGGAAGCCTATGGCTTCTTGAAGAATCCCAACCTCAAGGAGCAGGCGACGCACGCGGTCAAGGTGCTGGCCGATCTGCTTTGCGCCACCAAGTGGGGCCCGGATGACGAGCGCGGCGAGAATACCCGTCCGCAGCTGCTGCGCATGGCCTTCCAGACGATGGCGCTCAAGTCCGCCCAGATGAGCGGCATCCAGCCGCCGAACCTGCAGGCCGCCTTTGATAAGCTGAAAGAGGGCTTTCTGATCCAGGGCAACAAGAGCCAGGGCGGGTTCTCCAGCGACTATTACGGGCCGCCGCGCGCCAATTACCGGCGTACCGGCATCTGGCACTCGATGGTCGGCGTCGTCGGCATGCAGTATCTTGGCTCGGGCGACCATCCCATCATCGAACGCACGATGAAGATCCTCGACGATGACTGGGAAATGCCGACGCTGAGCACCATCGACAGCTCCTGCTGCCCGGTGCGCGGCAACTACTGGGCGACGATGGTGTTCTTCAACGGCGGCGGCAAGCGCTGGCAGCAGTGGAACAAGAAGATGATCGACGTCTACTTCAACGGTCAGACGGTGAAGAAGGGCGCCTATACCGACCTGCGCGGCATTGCCCGCGACCTCGGGTGGTGGGAGTGCGAGGACATGCACATCGTGAGCGGCAATTACAAGCCGCCGGCCCGGTGGGTCTCGACGACTTGCTGGGTGGCGTTGCAGCTGATGGTCTACTACCGTTATCTGCCGACCTCTTCCAAGGAGGCGCGCGGCGTTTCCAAGCCGGCCGTGCAGGAACAGCCGAAGGAAGAGAAAATCGCGGTCGAAGTCGAGGTGGACATCTGATGTCCGCGACGGAAGGCGAACTTAGCGGCATCGAGCGGCTGCATCGGATCATGACTCGGCTCCGGGATCCGGAGACGGGCTGTCCGTGGGATCGGGTGCAGACGCTGGAGACTTTGAAGCCGTGTCTGCTGGAGGAGACCTATGAGCTGCTGGCGGCGATGGATCGGCCCGAGAACCAGGCCAATTACATCGAAGAGCTGGGCGACGTGCTGTTGCAGGTGATGTTCCAGAGCGTGATGGCCGAACAGGATGGCCGCTTCACCTTTGACGAGGTCGCCAATGCGATTGCCGACAAGTTGGTCCACCGTCATCCCCACGTATTCAAGCCCGAGGACGAGCGGTTCAAGGCGGGGGATCCGGCGACGGTGCTGAAGAACTGGGAGCATATCAAGCAGCTTGAGCATCAGCGGGAGGCGCGGCATTCGGCGCTGGACGGCGTGCCCGCGACTTTGCCTGCGCTCTTGAAGGCGCGGCGAACGATGGAAAAGGCGAAGCGCATCGGTTATGTCGAGGAGCTGCCGCCGGTCAAGATCGAGGGCGACCCCGGCGAGTTCCTGCTGGCGGCCGTGAAGGCGATTGCCGATGCGGGCGTCGACTCAGAGGCGGCTTTGGCCAAGGCCGTCGGTGCGTTCGCCGAGCGTTTTCGCAAGTTCGAGCAGGAGCGGAAGTTCTGCTGAAGATTGCTTCGGAGGTAATTTGTGCAATTGCGCCGGGACTATGATTCGTGCGTGCTGGAGCTGGAGGGCGTCGGCCCAGTTTGCGATTGATTTTCAGTCGGTGAATCAGGTATCATATAGAAAGTTCGGGAGGAATTGAATATGGGTTTTGCTTTTTTGGGCAATGTGGGTCCGTGGCAGCTGGTAATCTGCCTGCTGGTCGCGTTCGTGCTTTTTGGCGGGGCCAAGAAGATTCCGGAGCTCGCCAAGGCGCTGGGCAAGGCCAAGAACGAGTTCAAGAAGGGGCTCGCGGAAGGCGAATCGGAAGCTGAGGCCGAGAAGAAGAACGAGCCTGCCAAAGAGCTCTCCTGATTTCGGTATGGCGGTCTCGGTTTGGCGGCGAGGACTGACGGCAGCGCTGGTGGTTTCAGCGCTGGGTTTGGCGTGGGGTCGGCCGCCGCTCCCCGAGGGCATGGAAGGCAAGGCCGCCTTGTTTTCTCCCGACGGGCGTTTTTTCGCGTTCGAGCGCCAGCAGGGCTGGGATCGGCATCTCGGGCTTTACGACCTTGAGACCGGTAATATCGACTGGATCGAACGCGGGGTGGGCATGGCGGGGCTCGCCAGCTGGGGAAGCGACGGCTCGCTCATTTACATTGCCGGCGCCCTTACTACTACCGCCTATCGCGTTCAGTTCGAGCTCAAGAACCAGACGGAAGAGGGCTACGGCATCCGCATCTGGAAAGACGGGGTCAAGCGCAATTTCACACGCGGCCGCCGCAAGGACGGCACGCCGGCGCTGTCGCCGGACGGGCAGTTCGTCTACTGGGTTTCGCCTGAGGGCGCCACCGACCATCGCAAGGCGCAGATGCATCTCTGGCGGGCGCCGATTGCGGACTTCACGCAGCGGCAGCTGGCCTTGACCAATTGCCTCGACTCCTATGACGTGATGGTCAATCAGCCCCAGCCTTCGCCGGACGGCAAAGTCATGGCCTGGGCGATGCATGATCGGTTGCGCGACCGTTGGGGCATTCGGCTGGCGAAAATCGACGATCTCAACCGCAATGTGCCGATCACCGCCCCCGACCTGATCGCTTACGAGCCGCGCTGGAGCGCCGATGGCCGCTATCTCGTCTACACCGCCTGGCGCGAAGGCGATCCGACCTGGGGGTGTTACCTGCAGGAGGTGCGTACCGGGGCCGAGCGGCGGATCTGCTCCGGGCTGGAGCCGTGCCTGTCGCCGGACATGAAGACCCTGGCCTACACCGATGTCGACTATCGTCATCTGCATTTCCGGTCGCTGACCCGGGCCGATCTGCCCCGGGGGCCGGAACCGGCGGACTATCAGGTGCCGGCGACGGTGGCGCCGTTCTTTACGACCAACTGTCCGAGCGGTACGACGCAGGTCGCGATTCCGCTGGACGCGCGGTTTGACTTTGGCGACCGGCAGCCGTTCTACGTGCGTCTTCGGATGCGCTTTGGCGAAGTGCCGGCCAAGGGGGCCAAGAATTTTCTGGGCGCCAAATACGGCCGCATGGGCATCAGTTATCAGATGCAGATCGTTGACGGCAAGTTCGTCTTCGTTTTTCGCGATGCGGCCTATATGTCGATCGGACTGGAGACGGACATCGCCGCGACGGTCGGCGAGCACGAGTTTTATCTGGTGCGCACCACGGATCGGATTTTCGTTTCGGTGGATGGCTCGGAACCGCTGCAGCGGTTGATTCGGCACGGCTCGTTATGTCTGGATCAGCCGATCCGGGCGGCGGTCGGCGGTGCCCCCAGGGATGAGGTGATCAGCTGGGAATTCGGCAAGGGCTGGCCGGCGGGCTTGCGGCGGCCGCTGACGCGGCAGGAGGTGTTCGAATGATTTCCGCATTGCTGCTGGCGGTCGCCTTCGAGAAAATCGCCTGGGTGGACAGCTTTGACTTCGCCAAGGTCTATGACATCGAGACGATGAAGGGCACGCGCCAGATCGTCGACTACATCGTCGATGAAGTCGGAGCGACCGGGCTTTACTGGCGGCATCAGTCGGGCGGACTGCCGCGCTATCCGAGCGCGGAGGAGCTGGTCGCCTATCGGCAAGGGCCGTTCGAGAAGCGGGTGGGAGTTTCGGAAGCTGCGGTTTACGGCTGGGTGGAGCTGTTCCGCGGCGAAACCAATCTGCTTGCTTACGCGATGGAGTATATTCGCGAGCGCGGTTGCGAGGCGGGCATCCATTACACCTGGGAGGAGAGCCATGCGTTTGGCAGCCATGGCGAGAGCGGTTTCTCCACCCAGTGGGACTGGATGCATCCGCAGTTTTCCTGTCAGCGCTACGGGCGGGTGCCGCGAGTCGGCTACACCGCGTCGCTCGTTTATGACGAAGTGCTGGCGCACAAGCTCCGGCGGCTGGACGAGGTGCTGGCGACCGGGGCGGAGGCGATCTGCATCGACTTGTGGCGGCAGGGCGGCTGGTTCATCTGGGAAGAGTGCGTGCCCAAGTTGCGCGAGGAGTTCAAGACACTTCATGGCGAGGAGTTTCGCGGCGACTGGACCGATCCGCGCTGGCCGCAGCTCGTGTCCAAGTACCTTCACCGCTATTTGCGGGCGATGAAGGCGCGGATCGACGGCTGCGGGCATCCGGCGCGGCTCGTTTTCGGCATGCCGTTCCTGGATCTCAAGGACGAGTATCTCTGGACGCGCTGGGGCATCGACTGGAAGGCGCTGGCCAAGGAAGGGGTGTTTGACGCTCTCTTTGTCATGAGCGTCGAGCCGGGCACCGACAAGGCAACGGTCTGGGAAAACACCCGCAAGATTTACGAATATGTGATGGCGCATCGCGGGCGGGCGCAGGCGGTCTATTTCCCGCTCAACGCCTATAAGTTCACTTACGGGATGCCGAGCTATTGCAAGACTACGGGGCTCACGCAGGCTCAGGTCGCGGCAAAATTGCTGACGCTGGCGAAGGAAGTCGGCGGCCGGGGCGTAATCATGGAAGTCGTCGATTACCGCAATTACAGCCCCGAGACCTGCAAGGTGCTTCGCGGCTTTTGACGCGCCGCGATAGCGCCCATTTTTGCCACGAGCCTTAGAAAGTGGTATACTATTTCAATCTTTTTAAGGAAAGAAGGCGAGTAAATGATCGACATCAAGAAGCTGCGGGATGATTTTGAGGCAACGGCGGCGGCGTTGGCCCGGCGTGGAGTCGAGGCGGAGACGCTGGAGAAGGCCAGGGGGCTGGACGCGAAGCGCCGGGCGCTCGTGGGCGAAACCGAGACGCTCAAGGCACAGCGCAATGCCGCGTCCAAGGAGATCGGCAAGCTGGCCAAGGAAGGCGGCGACATCGCCGCGGCGAAGGAGGCGATGCGCAAGGTCGGCGACCGCATTGCCGAGATCGACAAGGAGCTGACGACGGTGGAGCAGGAGTTGCGCGAGACCTTGCTGATGATTCCCAATCTGCCGGCGCCGGAGATTCCCACGGGGATGGACGCTTCCGCCAATGTGGTCGTCCGCAAGGTCGGCGAGTGGAAGGATCCCGAGTTCAAGATCCCCGATCACACGGTCATCGGCGAGAAGCTGGGCATTTTCGATTTCCCGCGCGGCGTGAAGCTGACGGGCACGGGCTTTCCGATCATCCTCGGGCAGGGCGCGAAGCTCCAGCGGGCGCTGATCCAGTATATGCTCGACCTGCATTGCCAGCAGCAGGGCTATACCGAAATGCTGCCGCCGTTCGTCGTCAACAGCGACTCGATGACCGGCACGGGCCAGCTTCCGAAGTTCGCCGAAGACCTCTATCATTGCCAGATCGACGACTTCTGGCTGATTCCGACGGCCGAGGTTCCGGTCACCAACTACTATCGCGACGACATCCTCGACGGGAAGCGGCTGCCGATCAAGCTGACGGCCTATACGCCGTGCTTCCGGCGCGAGGCGGGCTCGGCCGGCAAGATGACGCGCGGCATGCTGCGCGTCCATCAGTTCGACAAGGTCGAGATGGTGAACTTCGTGCATCCCGATCACAGCTTCGAGCAGCTCGAAGTGCTGGTGAAGGAGGCCGAGGCGGTGCTGACGGGGCTGGGGCTTCATTTCCGCGTCTTGCAGCTTTGCTCGGGCGACATGGGCTTTTCGGCTTCCAAGTGCTATGACCTTGAGTTGTGGGCGCCGGGCGAGCAGCAGTGGCTGGAGGTCTCTTCCTGCTCCTGCTTCACCGACTATCAGGCGCGGCGGCTCAACTGCCGCTTCAAGGATGCCGACGGCAAGACGAAGCTCTGCCATACGCTGAACGGCTCGGGCGTGGCGCTGCCGCGGCTGATGGTGGCGCTCCTGGAGCAGCATCTCAATGCCGACGGGTCGGTCACGATTCCGGAAGTGCTGCGCCCCTATATGAACGGGCAGGAAAAGCTGGTGCCGGTCAAGTGAGTTGCGGCGGGTCGTTGACATGAGCGAAAAGAAACTGTATCTGGGCATTGACATCGGGTCGACGACCTTCAAGGCGGTGGTGCTGGACGGCGCCGGCAAGGTCGTGCGTACGGTTTACAAGCGCACGCAGCCGGTCGAGTCGGGCAAGGTGGCGTGCACTGGGCGCTGCAACAGCTGCGGCAATTGCTCCGGCGGCAGCGTCCGCAAGCTGACCAACGAGTTTCTGCGCGTTGCCGGGTTGAAGTTCGACGACCTCGCCAAACTGGTCGTCACCGGCTCGCAGATTGTCGAAGACACCAAGCGCTTCATTCCGTATGACTTCCAGGTCAGCGAGGTGACGGCGCACGTCAGCGGAGCGAAGTTCCTGCATCCGGATGTCGACGCGATCATCGATTGCGGCGGCCAGGATTCGAAGTGCATGGTCTACAATCCGCCCATGAAGCTCTGGACGAGCATGATGAGCGGCGTGTGCGCGGCGGGAACCGGCAGTTTTCTGGACTCGGTCGCGGCGAAACTCGGAGTCAAGGTCGAAGAAGTTTCCGACAAGGTCAATTACGAGTCGCAAACCGAGTTCAGTTCGGTTTGCGCGGTGCTGTCGGCGACTTCCATCAACAAGTTCAAGAACCGGGTGCCGATCGGCGACCTGCTGGCGGGCGCTTGCCGCGCCCAGGCGCGGACGATTCTCAATTCGGTCGGCCAGCTGCTCCTGAACGCGCCCGGCCGCCGGATCCTGTTCCAGGGCGGGGTGGCGTTCAACAAGGCGGTCGCCTACTTCCTCGGCAAGCTGACCGGTTCGGAAATCATCATTCCCCAATATCACGAGGTAATGGGGGCGCTGGGAGCGGCGGTAATCGCCAAGCAGCTCGACGAGCTGGGCGATCAGGTCAAGTTCGAGAAGGTCGAATACGAGCCGACCCGCGGCAAGTCGACGTTGCTGCGCATCAAGTCGACCAAGCGCGATTTCTTTTCCAAGGATCCCTCCAAGCCGCTGGTCTGGCGCAACCTCTTCTTCCCGACGGAAATTCTCAACGCCTTCGACTGCCGGATCCGGACGCTGGAAACTTATGCGGCGCTTTTCGGGCGGAAGGCCGATTTTGTCAAGGAGGCGCTGGGCAACGCGGCGCAAAAGGGCTTCGACCAGCAGACTTGCTCGTTCCTGCGGATGCTGGAGGGAATGAAGCTGGAGAAGCCGGACTTCGTCGTTTCCACCTCGCAGCCGTGTCAGCAGGCCGAGCGCGTGTTCGAGGACCTGGTGAACGACTACGGCTGCCCCGACCGGCTCTATTCGCTGCAGACGCCGATCTCCAACCGCGTGCGCAATGCGGTGGAGATGATGGCGGAAGGGCTTTCGGAATCCATCTACCTGATGGAGAAGGCCTTTGGCCGCAAGCTGGATCCGGCGCGGCTGGAGGAGGCGTGCGTCCTTTCCAACGAAGCGGCCGAATATGCCCGCAAGTGCAATCAGCTGCGGTGGACCTCGCCGCCGCTCGTCAAGGGCTCGGAGGCGATTTACAATGCCGTCGTCTTTTCGCAGCTCTGGGGCACGCAGGATCTCGTCGACATCCAGAAGGCCTATTACGAAGAGTTGCTGCAGAAGAAGGACTGGGCCGAGCAGCGCTACACGCTGGACAGCACCCATCGGCTCCTGTGGCTGCATCTGCCGCCGTTTTACGACAATCGACATCTTACCTATCTTGAAAGCGTCTGCAATGCGCCGATCGTGTTCGAGGAGACGAACTTCGTCGGCTGGCAGCCGCTGGATCCGCAGGATCCGCTGCGGTCGCTGGCGCGCAAGATGCTGGAGTCGGGCTTCCTGGATCCGGCGTTGCGCGTCGAGTACGTCAAGCAGTCGATTCCGGCGGCGAAGTTCAACGGTGTGGTCCTTTATACGCACGGGTTCGGGCGCTGTTCGCTCGCGGACCGTTCGCTCTCCAAGCTGCTGCGGAACGAATTGGACAAGATCGGCGTGCCGCTCCTCACCTTGGAGGGCGACTGCATGGACGCATCGATTGATCCGTGTTCGACGGTGACTAAGATCGCGTCGTTTGTCGAGGCGCTCAACTTGAAGCGCTATGGGAACATCTTCGGGCCGGTGAAGGGCAAATGACGACAGCCGAGATCGAGGGCGTTCGCATTGACGGCGTGATGGCGGCCTTGCCCGCGACGGCCGAAACCAATGTGGAGGCGCCCTCGACCGGCATCCGGTGCCGGCGCATTGCGGCGGCCGGGGAGACTCAGTTGGATTTGGTCTTGCGGGCGGCGAAGGCGGTCATCGCGGCCGTCGGGGCGAAGTCGGAGGAGTTCGGAGCGGTCATTTCCGTTGCCTTTACCGCGCCGCGCATGCCGGCGACGGCGGTGCAGGCGCAGGCGCGGCTGGGGCTGCCGAAGTCGGTCATTGCCTTTGACGTGTCGATGGCGTGCTCGGGCTATGGCTACGGGCTTTATCTGGCCGGATTGACGGCGCGGCAGACCGGCAAGCGGGTGTTGCTGCTGGACGGGGACGTGCAGTCGAAGTATCTCGATCCGGCGGACATCGGCACCAAGGCGGTGCTGGCGGATGGCGGCACGGCGACAATCGTTTCGCCGCGTGACGGCGGGCGCTGGCGCTTTGCATTTCTGGCGGATGGCGAAAAGGGCGGGGTACTGACTTTGCCGTCAGGCGGCAAGATTGCGATGGACGGCTTTGCGGTGTTCAAGTTCGTGGCGAGCGAGGTCGTGAGTTTCCTGCGCGAGTTTATGGCGGCGACTTCGCTTACGGCAGCTGCCGTCGAGGCCTTTGTGCCGCATCAGGCCAATGTCTATTTGATTCGGCAGCTGGCGCAAAGCCTGGGCATTGCGGCCGAGCGGCTGTGGGTGTCGGCTGACGAATTCGGCAACCTGTCGTCGGCTTCGGTGCCGGCGACCTTGGCGAAGTGCGGTCAGGGCGGGCGCGAGCGCGTGCTGCTGGCGGGTTTTGGCGGCGGGCTTTCCATTTCGGCCGCGCTTGTCGACCTGCCCGCCGACTGTCGTTTCGGCGTGCTGGCCTGAACTGCTGGCGGCGACGGGGTGTAAGGTCGACATGGGCGATTGAGGAGGTGCGAGGATGAGTTGGCGTAAGCATGGACTGGAATTGTCATTACTGGCGACAGTGGCGGCGGCTGCGGGTTCGGCGGTGGCCGAGACTTGGACGACCGAAGGCTTTGAGGCGTTTCGGCGCGGAACGTTTGGCAATGCGGGGCAAAATCTCTATGTTTCCAAAGCCGGTTGCCTGCAACGCATCTATCAATACGACTTGGATCACAACGGCTGGTTTGACCTGACTTTCGCCAACTGCCAGGACTTCCACGAGTCTCCGCCCAGCTATGTCTACGCCCTGGACGGCACTCGGGTGTCGGTGCTGCCCGGCAAGAGCACGGTGGGGGCGACGGTGGTGGATCTTGACGGCGATGGCGTCAAGGACATCGTGCTGGCCGGCAACTACGACGAGGTTTCGCCCTTTGCGAATGCCGATGTCTACTTCGGGGCCCGGGACGAGGAGTATTCCGAAAAATACCAGATCAAGTTGCAGTCGCCGCGGGCGCAAGATTGCTGCTGGGGGAGGTTTCGCGGCGAAACGCGGCCGTCATTGGTGTTCGTGCTGAAGAAGTTCGAAGTCGTCCGCATCTACGAGCAGACCGACGTGGGTTTCGAATGGGCGACATTCACCGACTTGCCGATTCGGGCGGAACTGGCGGCGGCTACCGATCTGGATGGTGACGGCTATGACGATTTGGTGACGCGGTATGGCAATGAGACGCGCATTAGCGTCTTCTGGGGCGGAAAAGACGGCATCTCCCTGACCAACGTCACCGAGTTCGCCGAGCTTGACGCTTCCGAGGTGCTGAGCGTGGCCGAGCAGACGATTCTCACCTCGGAAATGGAACATCGCGATCCGCCGTGTCGCCTGTTGCAGGCGCTGTCGTGGAATGGCCGGCGCGGGTTTACGGTGTCGACGGGCAAGAAGGTGCTGCTGATCGCTTCCGGGCGTGACCGCGTTTTGCGACGAGAGCTGGAAATCGAGGTGCCGATGGTTTACGCTACGGCCGCCGGCGATTTTGACGGCGACGGACTTGACGACCTGGCGTTCGCTTCGCAAGTGAAGCATCCTGACGACAGTTCCCGGCAGGCGAGTTTCATCTGGTTTAATTCCGCTCGCGGCTTCCTGCCCGAAAACCGACGGACGATCGAGACCAGTTCGGCTTGTTGCATCGATGCCCGGGAAAACCAGATTTTGTTCGGGCAGTGCGAGGCGCGCCGTCGCTATACCAACGAGGCGCTGCTGTATACGGTCGGCCGCGATCGCTCGTTGACCTTGACTCGGCGGTTTGAAGGCGAGAACATGCGCCGGGTGTGCTTTGTCGACAGTCCCGGCAAGGACCTGCGGATTCTGGTCGTCAACAATCTGGCCCGCTCTTCCGTGGGCTATGACCGTTCTTGCGTCTACTGGGGCGCGGCGGACGGCTATGCGGCCGATCGCCGCACCGAGGTGCCGAGCTGGTGCGCCGTTGACGCGCTGGCCGCCGATCTTGACGACGACGGCTGGGCGGAGCTGGTGATCGGCAACAATTCCGAGAACTCGCTCAACCTCGATCCCGGCAATCACCTGCATCATTTCGGGCCGAACGGATTCGAGCCGCAGCGTTCGCAGTTGCTGCCGACGGGAATCGGCTGGGCGACCGTCGCCGGCGATTTCGACCGCGATGGCTATCTGGATCTCATCATGGTCGCCGACCATTGGAACAACCTTCGCTATTTCCACGGCGGTCCGAACGGCTACCGCGACTATGAGACGATCGAGGTGCTGAAGCCGTTGGCCGAGCTGCCGACGGAAAAGGGCGCGCTGCCCCCGGCCGGCGGGCTCCGCTGGTTCATCGCCGTTGACGCCAATGCCGATGGCTGGCTGGACCTGGCGTTGACGACTTGTCGCGACCGGCAGTTCATTCTCTGGGGCGGTCCCGAGGGCTTTTCGATGGCGCGTCACCAGGAAGTCGCCGGCGTCATGTGCACGGGCGTTCGGGCGGCGGATCTTTCGCAGAACGGCTATCCGGAGCTCATCTACGGCGGCCATACCGACCAGGCGAACGGCAAGGGCGTCTGGCGGCGTCCGCACAAGTCGTTCGTCTACGTGTTCTGGAACGGCCCCGAAGGTCTGCGGGAGTCGCGCAAGTCAAGCCTGCGGGCCGATGCCGCCAGTCACCTGTGCGTCGGCGATTTCGACCGCAACGGCTGGCTGGACGTTTTCGCGAGCTCTTACAACGGCGAGGTCGACCGCGACATCAATTCCTTCATCTACTGGAATCGCCACGGCAGCTTCCGGGAGTTTGACCGCCAGGACCTCATAACGCATGCAGTGTCCGGTTGCGTGGCGCTGGACTTCAACGAGGACGGGTATCTGGATCTGGCGCTGGCCAATCACAAGGTGTTTTGCGATCACCGCGGCTATTCGGAAGTCTGGTGGAACGGCGCCGAAGGGTTCTTGCCGACTCGCACCACCAAGTTGCCGACCTTCGGTCCGCACGGCATGTATGCGATCGAACCCGGCAATCAGCTCACGCGTGGCCCGGAGGAGTACTATTTCTCCGAGCCGCGGGTGGCGGAGCGCGATCTGGTCGTCACGGCGGCTAGGGTGGAATCCGAGATTCCGCCCAAGTGCTGGGTCAAGGTGATGATGCGCGCCAATGCGGGCGAGTGGCGGGAGGCCGTCGGTTTCGCCGCCGAGAAGGGCGACCGCATTCAGTATCGGCTGGAGCTGGGAGCGACCAATTCGTTGCGTTCGCCCCGAGTTCGCAAAGTTGAAATCTGCTATTGAATTGACGGAAGGAGGAACTGAACATGATCAGGAAGACCGGAGTATTGGCATTGGCGGCACTGGCGCTGGCGGGTTGCGGCAAGCCCGCGCGGGAAGCCGACGCGAAGCGGCAGGCGCTGCTGGACAAGATCGGACCTTTCATCTACAACACCGACGGCTGCGAGATGTTCTATTATCCGAGCAATCAGCCGATTTCGACAGCGGCATTCAAGGCGCTGCGGCTGGATCATGCGAAGGGGACGGCCATTCGGACGGTTTCCTATTGCCCGTTGTCCAGCGGCTTCGGCTACTTCGTGGTGCCCGGCGTGGGCGAATACAATACGGGCTCCTACCCCTTGGCGAGCGATATTCACAAGGTATATCCGAAAGCCGCCAAGAATGTCGGGCATTATAATGCGGCGCGGCGGTTCGAGCAGGAATTGGGAACGGATGCGATCCGGATGGCGATTGATTGGTGCCGCGAAAACGATTGCGTGTCCTTCGTGTCCTTGCGCTTCAACGACACCCATGATCAGAGCGCCACCTACGGTTACGCCTTCTTTCCGCCCTTCAAGGCGGAGCACCCCGAATGCCTGATGGGCACGCAGGACCGGCGGCCGAAGGTGTGTTCCTGGACGGCGGTGAATTTCGCCGAGCCGCGGGTGCGCGAGCGCATGCGGGATTTCGTGCGGCAGTTTTTCGCCAAGTACGATATGGACGGCTTTGAGATTGACTTCTTCCGGCATGCGCAGATCTTCAAGTCCGTGGCTGACGGCGGCACGGCGAGCGCGGAGGAGCTGCGCCTGATGACGGAGCTCATGGAGTTCGTGCGCCAGCAGGCGGATTCGGCGGCCCGGCGGCGGGGGCGCCCCGTGCTGATCTCCATTCGCACGCCGGATTCGCCGGGCTATTGCCGGGCGATCGGGCTGGATCTCGAGACTTGGTTTTCGCAAAAGCTCGTCGACATCTGGACCACTACCGGCTATTTTCAGCATGAGCAGTGGTCGACTTCGGCCGCCTTTGCGCATCGCTACGGCATCCGGTGCTATGCGTCGATGGACGAGTCCCGCATTCCCGGCTTTGCGCGGGCGAAAAAGCTTCCGATCATCGAGGGCCGCGGGTCGGCGGCGAATTTCCGCGGACGGTTTGCGGCGGCGCTGGCGGCGGGGTGCGACGGCTTGAACCTCTTTAATCTGGAATATCATAAGCTGACGGAAATGACCCGGGCGGATCCGCGGCAGCTTGCCGGTACCGACAAGCTGTATTTCGCGGTCGAGCGCGGTTCGGGCGGTTATCGTCCTTCCAGCTGGCTGGTGGACGGCGATCGCTTTGACCGGATGCCGAAGGTGGATCCCGGGTATCCCGTGAAACTGACGGCCGGGGAGACCTTCCCGATTGAAATGATGCTGGGCGATGATTTTGCGGCGGCGAAGGCCCTGGGCAAGGAGCCGAAGGTGGTCGTGCTGGCATTGGTAGGCGATCCGGCGGCGGTTTCGGTGACGTTGGCGGGCAAGCAACTGCAATCGGCCGGAGTTGAAAAGGGCGCGTTGGCATTCGCGGTCGATCCCGCGGCGATCAAGTGCGGGCTAAATCAGTTGGCCGTAGTGACGGCAAAGCCGAACGTTTTGCACGATTTTGCCGTTCGCGTCACTTATTCGCCCGCAGTTGATATTTGACTTATTGCACGGTTTGATGCTATAATGTGGAAAAACTCGGGGGGGGGGGGTAAATAGTGTAAGTTATCTCCCGGTCCTAAGTGATAACCCTCTAAGGAGTGCTGATATGGCGACAAGGTTGGCGAAACGGATCATCGCGGGGGCGATGATGGCAGTGGCCGGTTTCGCGCGGGCCGAGACCTGGAATTGGACGGGCGAAGGCGGCAACAGCAGTTGGACGGATCCGCAGAACTGGGACCTGAAATCCGGCTACCCCGACGGGCGCGACGACATTGTGAATGTAAATGCCTCGGCCACCATCAATCTCAATACCGGATGCGAAACCAAGCTCAAGAAGTTTTATGTGAGCGGCTCCGGAGTGGTGGTGACCTTGAACGGCACTGCGGGGTCGGTGCTGAATTTCAATTACGTTGCCGACAAGGAATATGTCGGCTTTACCGTTTCCAAGGGCGCCAAGCTCTATGTCTTTGCCGAGCTGACCCACGGCGGCAGTGACGAATACAAGAATAGCGGGCGCTTGGACCACGAGAGCTTCGATACCGGCTCCGAGCTGCACTTCTGCGGCAAATATACCTCGACCCTCAACAACTCCTCCTTTATGGGCGGCAATGCCGACTGGTTCTTTGAGGGCGACTCCAGTACCACCGTCAAAAAGAACATGGCGTTCGGACATCGCAGCGGCAATCAGCTGGCCTACACCGTAAACGTGTTCGTCAAGGACAATGCGGTCCTTACCGACAACTCGGTGCTCATCCTGGGCTCGAACAGCGCGCCGCCCAACACGGTGATGACCCAGGACGGTGAAAATACGCAGGTGACGGTGTCGCAAATGCAGATCGGCGGTTCTGACAACAAGTATTACGCCAACCCCACCAACCAGTATAACTTGAAGGCGGGCTCCCTGAACGTCACCGACACGCTCTCCATCGCCTTGGGCATGGACGGCAAGTTCGTCCAGACCGGGGGTAATGCCGTCATCTCCAAGATCGCCATTGCCAATGCGGCCAACTTGACCAGTTCCGATCCGGCCAAACCCTATAATCAGGATGCGCAGGGCGCATTCGAAATGTACGGCGGCTCGACGGTGTTCAAGCGGATTCTGGTTGAATCCGGGGCGCGCGTCAATTGCGGCCGGATGGTGCTTAAGGACTGCACGTTTGCGGCCGATGGCTCGTATGCGAACGACGTTCCCTGGGCGACGGTCATCGGCGGCTCGGTGACGCTCGGCACCAGTGGCGCCGCCAACGAGCTGAAGTTCTCCAACGCCGTGCTTGAGCCGGGCGCCTCCATCGCCTTGGCGAGCGCCGCCGACGCGGTGACGCTCGGGCTCGTTGCGGACCATACGCTCGCCGAGGGCGACAGCATTGAAGTCCACAAGCTCATTGTGGGCAATAATGACGCCAAGTCCGACTTCGTGCTCGACGGCGGCACCCTGGCGGTGAGCGAGCTTGAGTGCGGCGACTACGGCACCATCACCCTTGCGGGCGGCACGCTGAAATTCAACGCCACGAGCTCGCCTACGGCGTTGCTCAAGCTTACGGGCGAGGTTCAGGTCGAGGTGGCGGCCGGCCAGACGGTTACGCTCAATGTCGAGAAGGGCGCGGGCGGGAAATTCGTTGAGATCGGCGAGGGAACCCTGGTCGTCAATTACGGCGGCAAGTCCTTTTTCACTTCCGGCACCTACGACCTGGACAAACTGGTCGTCGGCAGCGTCGGGCATGCCGAGATCGTGATCGACGGTGCTAACATCACCGCCGCCGCGCTGGAATTCGGCTCGGCGTCGCCGGCCAGCGGCGGCAAGCTGATCTTGAAGAGCGGGTCGCTTTCGATCGGCACACGAATCAGCGAGCTTGCGCGCGGACGCGCCGCCATCGAATTGCAGGGCGGCGTCTTCTCGATCGGCGGCAACATCGCGTGCAGCAATGATTTTGCGATTGTCGAGAATCCGGAGAAACCGGTGGTTACGATCGATGTCGCCGCCGGCAAGAAGTTCACTTTCCAGCGCGCGCCCAAGTTCGTCGGGTATCCGCTCCTGACCAAGACGGGCGCGGGCGGCCTCTATTTCGGCGACCGCACCGTTACCGAGTGGCGCGGCAGCATTTCCATTGACGGCGGCTTTGTGCAGCTGGGCAATTATGCGACGCTGCAGCATCCGGAGGGTGACGACTCCATTCATCAGATTAACATCAACAACGATTCCTATTTCTGCATTGGCGACGGTCAGCAGGCGGCGATTAACGCCTGGGTCGATTTCTTCATCTATGACAAACGGGGTTTTATCTTCTCTTACGAACGCAACACGATTCCGGTTAACAGCATCACCTTGGAAGACGGGACGGTTCTCGAGACCCCCTGTTTTTATCACGGCACTTCGGTGAAAACGCCGGCGGATGCGTGCTCCGACTGGTATCGCCATTCTGAAGCGGCGGAATGTGCGGCGCTGGTGATTCCCTATCGGTGGACGGGCGAGGGCGCCGATGACGATTTTCATAACGCCGACAACTGGGCGAATCAGGAGGTGCCGCCGAAGCCGGTTTTCGCCGAAGGAGAGAAGATTAACGATGCCCGTTGGGCGTTTGCTGACATCTCCAAGGCTGACCACATTTCCTTTAGCGCTGATATTTATATCACCGGTTTCGTGGTGATGTCGGCAGACGGTGCGCATAAGCAAGTGGTGCTCGAGAGCCCGAGCAACAAGATTGTTCAGTATATTGCGCCTAGGTATGGCGTTGGGTCGTTTGTTGGCAAGGGCAATGAGCTCATATTCCGCAATTGTCAGCAGAAGCGTTATCAGGGCTATCCCATTGCGCGCACCTTCGGCGGGAAGATCATTTTCGAAGGCAATTCCACCTTTGTCGTCTATCCGATGAGCGGCAACAGTCTTTGGGGGTGCGATATCGTCACGCGGCAAGTGACCAACACCTTGGCTAGTTCGGAAATGGCCTTTGGCGGCTATGCGGGCGACTATTCGTCGTGCTGGTTTGATGCGGGCGTCGACCTCACCGCCAAGTCGTTTTATACCGGCATCAATTCCACCCCGAACATGAAGACCGTCGGTCTTCGCGACGGCGCCAAGCTGACTTTGGAAAGCCTTTATCTCAACCGCACTGGCGGCGACGACTACACTACTTTCCATTTGCAGGGTGACGATTCGGAACTGACGCTTTCGGAGGGGCTCTATCTCGGCACCAAGAAAATCGACGGCACCTATTGGCGCCGTGCCTATGCCGGCGGCACCTTCATCCTGGAGGCGGGCACCTTGCGGACGGCGGCGATCAAGAGCGAGCTGATGGACAATTATTGCTACTTCAAGGGCGGCGAGATGTTCATTGGCGCGGGCGGCATCAGCCGGACGTTCTCCCGCCAAGAGCATCCGATTTCGGGGGATGTGGCCACGGTGCAGACGACGCCGGTCGTCTATCTTCAGGGGACTACGGTGCATGCGACGGCTGCGTTCGATGATTCGCTCAAGACGGAGCTGAGCGGCCTGAGCGTCACGATCCTGGACACTGACGAGTACGAGGTCACCATTTCCGGCGAATTGACCGGCACGGGCACGCTCGTCAAGCGCGGCTCGGGCGCATTGGTGCTCAATGGCGATTTGAACGCAACGGCCAAGCTGGAAATTGAAGCCGGCACCCTCAAGTTGGGCGCGAACTTCGCGAACATGGCGCTATTGCGGCGGTTGACGGTGCCGTCGGCGAATTCGGTCGCCTTGACGGCGGGGCAGACGCTGACGGTCGGCGAGTTCGTGATTGACGGCGTCATGCAGTCGGGCTCGGTAGCTTGCGGCGAGGGTACTGTAGTGGTGGCGACTTCGGCTTACGATTGGGTGCAGGCGGCCTCGGTGACGGCGAATTATGTCCAGACCTTCACGGCGGCGGCCGAGATCGGCTCGGTCTTATATGATTGTCTGGCCGACGAGCCGGGCACGCTGACGATTGCCGGTGCGAACGGCGCGGCCTTGACCTTGGCGGCGGAGTCGACCATTTTCGTGGCGGAAGGCGATACGCTCGTGTTTGATCTGCCGGTAGTGTTGGCGGGGAAAGTGTATTTCACGGGCGGCGGCAATGTCGAGTTTACGGACAAGGCTACGGTTGCGCAATCTATTGACAACACTCAGTATTCCTATCTGCTGAATGGAACTTATCTTTCCTTTGCTGCACCTTGGTCTGCGAACGGGACGATTCTGATTCAAACCGAAGCGTCCGCCAAGCGCCTCGGGCGAATTACGATCAGCGGCAAGGGTTATCTTAATCAGGATCCGTTCCCGATGAATGGCAATGCCGGTAATTCGGTGGGCATTGGCGGCGAGCTGGTGCTTAGGAATGGCGGCAAGTTCCGGCTGCGCAATACTACCGGCAAGTTGGGTCCGCATGCCAATGTGAAGCAGACGCAGCGAATCATCCTTGAGGAAGGCGGCATCCTGAATCTGCCGGGCAAGGTGGTCAACCCGCTGGCCAATCTCGATTCGACAGTGGAGATCTTGAGTTATGGCGGGGTCATTACGCATGAAAGCTACAATGTCGGGCCGGCATTGGACAGTAATCTGGCGGTGACGCTGATGGAGGGCAACACCTTGGAGTTGCGCGCCTACTCGTCGTCTGAAATTCCGTTTGTCTTCAGCAATGACTTCCTGGGCAATGGCAAGCTTAAGAATTCGGTGAATCTTGAAGTGCGTCTGCTCGGTTCGCTAACCGGCGTTTCCGAGGTCGACTGCCAGGTGGCTACGATTGCTTTCGAGGAGAAATCGGCTTCGACCTTGCCGGCGACGGCCGATCTCCGGCAGGCGGCGAACACGAAGTGGACGCTGGACTTTGACGGCATAATGACGATCAACAACTGGTATATCGAAGGCGAAGAGCTGCCTTACAACAGGGTTTACACGGCCAACGATCCCGTCTACGGCAAGTATCTCAAGGGTAACGGCAAGCTGAAGGTGACGGGCAATCCGCGCCCGGGCATGGTCATCATCGTCAGGTGACAGGTGCCATTTTATTGGTGAGCTGTAGTGGAGTTTTTCCCTCGGATGCCGGCCATCAATCATCGCTGTGTCCATAAAATACGGAAAAGAGGTCTGACCAGTTTTCCAGATTTTATGGACAAATTCATCCACGATTTTCACAGAGCAGAAAGTGGACTAGTCCAAGTTGAAATTATCTGCAGATAATGGCATAATAGCCACGGATAATTTCAAGGGACTGCTATCAAGTGAAGAACGACTGTAGCTATTGGACAGACTGGGCGGTGCGCTGTCGCGCCGAACTGCTCGAAAATGTCATGCCGTTTTGGATGAAGTTCGGCTGGGACCGAAAGCACGGCGGCGTCTACACCTGCCTTGATCGCGATGGGGCGCTGATGGATTCGACGAAGTCCGTCTGGTTTCAGGGCCGCTTCGGCTGGATGACGGCGTACGCCTATAATAAAGTAGGAAGTAAAAGGGAAGAAGTAAAAGGTGCTGAGGGGAGAGATTTTGTCCTTGAAAAGCAGCGGCGGGAATGGCTCCGGGCGTCGAAGAGCTGTTGCGAGTTTCTGGAGCGGCACTGCTTTGACAAGGACGGCCGCGCTTTCTTCGAAGTGACGGCCGAGGGCATCGGGCTGCGGAAGCGCCGCTATGTGTTTTCCGAGTGCTTCGCCGCGATGGCCTATGCCGAGTATGCGCTCGCGAGCGGCGATCAGGAGTGGGCGAAGAAGGCGGTGGCGCTCTTTAAGCGCATCCGAAAGTTCATTGCGAATCCGAAACGCTATATGCCCGCGAAATACATCGAGGCGGTGAAGACGCAGGGCCATTCGCTCACGATGATCCTCATCAATGTCGCGAATGTCATCAAGCAGGTGTCGGACGACCCGGTTCTCGACCGGCAGATTACCGAGTCGGTCGAGGCGCTCGTCAAGTATTTCATCCATCCCGAGTTCAAGGCGCTCTTGGAGACGGTCGGCCCGAACGGCGAATTCATTGACACGCTGGCCGGCCGCGTCATCAACCCCGGGCACTCGATCGAGACGGCGTGGTTTCTCCTGGACGTCGCCGTCGCCCGTCAGGACGAGGCGCTTCGCGAAATCGCGCTCAAGATCCTCGACTGGTCGTGGGCGTGGGGCTGGGACGGGAAAAGCGGGGGCGGGGGAATTATCTCGTTCCGGGACTGCAGGGGGCTGCCGCCGCAGTGCTATGAGCAGGACATGAAGTTCTGGTGGCCGCAGTGCGAGGCAATCATCGCGACAGCGTACGCCTACCGGCTCACGGGCGACAAGAAGTATCAGAAGTGGCACCAGCTCGCGTCTACCTGGGCATGGAAACATCTGAAGGACCGCCAGTATCCCGAATGGTACGGCTACCTGCACCGCGACGGCACCGTCGCCCAGCCGGCGAAGGGCAACCTCTTCAAGGGGCCGTTCCACATTCCGCGGATGCTGGTGAAGTCGATGGAACTCTGCGGCGAAGGGATGCCCGCGTGAAGCGCCTGGGCTTTCTGGCGTTCGTCGCCGCGCTCGGCGGAATTCTCTTCGGCTACGATACGGCCGTCATCTCGGGCACGATTACCGCCGTCGGCGAGCAGTTCCGCCTGGATGCGATGGCGAAAGGCTGGTATGTCGGCTGTGCGCTCGTCGGCTCGATTGCCGGCGTGGCGGCGGCGGGCTGGCTGAGCGACCGCTTCGGGCGCAAGCCCGCGATGCTGTTCGCTTCGGTGCTTTTCAGCGTCTCGGCCATCGGTTGTGCGCTTTGCGTGGGCTTCACGGATCTCGTCGTCTACCGCATTATCGGCGGCGTCGGCATCGGCATCGTCTCCATCGTTTCGCCGGTCTACATCTCGGAGATTTCGCCGGAACGAGTCCGCGGCACGATGGTTTCGCTTTATCAGTTCGCGATTACCCTCGGGTTCGTCCTGGCGTATCTCGTCAACTATCTCCTTCTCGTCAACTTGCAGGTCGCCGAGCTCTGGCGCTATATGCTCGGGGCCGAAGCGGTGATCACGCTGTTCTTCTTTGCGGTAATCTTCCTCATTCCCGAAAGTCCACGGTGGCTGCAGGCGCGGGGAGCCGCGCGACGGCAGATTCCCTGGGCGGAGCTCAAGAAGCCGGGCATCGTCAAGGCGATGCTGATCGGCTGCGCCATTGCGGTGCTCGGGCAGTTCATGGGCGTCAACGCCGTCCTTTACTACGGGCCGGAGATTTTCGCGAATGCCGGTTTTGCCGCGCAAGACTCGTCCTTTTCGACGGTGCTCGTCGGGCTGGTCAACATGTTCTCGACGATTCTCGCCGTGCTGCTCATCGATCGCATCGGCCGCAAGGGGCTCATTTACATCGGCGTAAGCATCATGGTCGTCTGCCTCGTGGCCATTGGCATTATGTTCGAGCTTGAGGTGCAGGGGCTGGCGTTCGTTTCGGTCTTCCTCGCCTACATCTTTGCGCAGGCGATTTCGATCAGCGCGGTCGTGTTCGTGCTCCTCTCGGAGATGTATCCGACCAAGGTGCGCGGCGTCGCGATGTCGGTCGCCGGCTTCGCGCTCTGGGTCGGTACCTATCTGATCGGGCAGTTCACGCCCTGGTGCATGGCCACCCTGGGCTCGTCGGGCACTTTCTTCTTCTTTGCGGCGATGTGCCTGCCGTATCTCTTCATCATGTGGCGACTGGTGCCGGAGACCACAGGCAAGTCGCTGGAAGCAATCGAAAACTACTGGAATTAACCAAACCACTGCAACGACAATCAAATCACCAAGGAGAAACGACAATGACGAATCGGCGAGAGTTTTTGATGGGAGCGAGCGTGCTGGCAGCGGGGAGCGCCTTGGCGGGAACGAAGGTGAGCGATGAAGCGGCGCCGTTCACGCCGACCGGCAACTGCCTGAAGATCACCGGCACCTTCCTCGACGAGATTACCTGGGACATTCCGCACCAGAACTGGGGCTACCACGAGTGGGAGCGGGACTTCCTCAACATGAAGGCCATCGGCATCGATACCGTGATCCTGATCCGCTGCGGGCTCGATCGCTTCATCGCCTATCCGTCGGAATATCTCATCGGCAAGAAGGGGTGCTACCGGCCGCCGATCGACCTGGTCGAACTGTTTCTGACCCTTGCCGACAAGCACGGCATGAAGTTCTATTTCGGCACCTACCACGACCGCAGCTCGGGCGGCGAGGGCGAGAATTTCGCCGCGCAATACGATGACAACCTGCATGTCATCGATGAAGCGTGGGCGCGCTATGGCCACCATCCGAGCTTCAAGGGCTGGTATCTCACTTATGAGATGAGCACCAAGACGGCGAAGTTCGCGCCGCAAATCGGCGATTCCGGCCGTCACTGCAAGGCGATCTCCAACAACCTGCCGGTCTTGATGTCGCCGTTCATCGACGGGCGTAAGGCGGTTTCGCAGTATTCGGGGCAGCTGGAGAAGCAGGGCGGCGACACGGTCGAATCCCACGAACGCAAGTGGGACGAGATTTTCGCGGCGCTCAAGGGCGGCGTCGACCAGTGCGCGTTTCAGGACGGCCATGTCGACTTCTTCGAGCTCGACGACTTCCTCGCCGTGAACCGGCGGCTCGCGACCAAGTATGGCGTCGAATGCTGGACGAACGTCGAATCGTTCGACCGCGACATGCCGATCAAGTTCCTGCCGATCAAGCTGGAGAAGATGCTCTTGAAGCTGCAGGCCGCGACCCGCGCCAATTATGACAAGGCGATCACCTTCGAGTTCAGCCACTTCATGAGCCCGCAGTCCGTCTATCTGGCGGCCGGCAACCTCTACCGGCGCTACCGCGAGTATTTCGGCATTTGAGCGGTTGGCGGCAGGCGGACAATCCAGGGAAGGAAAATGACATGACGAAATGGTTTTGGATCTTGCCGTTGCTGACGGCGGTTACGGCGCTCGCAGGCGACAATCTGCTGGTCAATCCGACTTTTGAAACCGACGGTCTCGGCGGCTCGCTCAACTGGACGTTCGAGCAGGAGCCGGAACGGCTGCCCGGCGCGGGTCCGAAAGGCGAGACTGCGTTGCGCATTCGTTCGCTGGCCTATCAGCGCGGCTTCAAGGCCGTTACCGGCGAGAAGTACCGGTTTTCGGCCTGGGTGCGTTCGCACAACTGCTCGGGCAAGCTCCTCGTGGTGAACGGCCGGTGGTGGTGGCAGGAGATGTCCGCCGGCATCCCCGCCGACACGCACGGCGAATGGAAGCGCATCGAGACGACGGGCGCGATGATCTCGCTTGGACCGGTCAGTGCGCCGGTGCCGGACGGGACGGTCGGTCCCGCCCAGTTCTGCGTCCAGCCGTCCCCGAAGGGCGACGACGCCTATATCGACTTCTGCGATCCGCAGGTCGAGCCCTTGTCGGCGCTGGCGGTCGAGAAATCCGTCCCCGCTGAAGCGGTCGCAAAGCTGCCGACGCGCATTGTGCCGGTCGATCCGCTGCTGGACGAGGTCGACTCGGCGGACGCGAAGCTGCGCTTCTTCTACTCGGGCGATCTCGCGAAGAACCCGGCGGAATACGAGATCGCGGCGTCGCTTGACGGCGGGACTCCGATTCGCCAGGCGCTGGACGCGAAGCGCGAGGCGACCGTCGCGTTCGGCGCGATCGACGCGGGACGCCACCAGGTGACGGTGCGCCTCTTCGAGAAGGGCGCGTCCGCGGCGCTTAAGGAGAACCGCTATCCGGTCACGGCCCGTCCGCGCCGGCCGCTCAAGGTCGCCGGCCGTCGGCTTAACAACCTCGTCACCGAAATCGCCAACCGCAAGCTCGCGGACGGCGAATACGAATTCGTGAATCCGCGCGAAGGCTGGGTCTACATCGGCTTCGACGACCGCTACGCGAAGGCGCGCGCCTTCATCGACCGCGGCCCCGAGCCGGTCATCCGGCCGCGCGCCGGCGAACGCTCCGAGACGATGCGCTATCTCTCGAAGGGCCTGCACACACTGCTCGTGACGGGCGTCAGGGGCGATGCGAAGGCCGAGGCGGGGCGCTTCACGATCCGGCTCGTCAAGACGCTCTACAACCGCTCGCTCGACTTCAAGGCGGATCGCACGGACTACGCGAACTACCAGTACCGCATCGACTACTACCGGCGCTGGATCTACGGTTCGTTCAACACGATCGCGTTCTACCAGGACTGGCAGTGCTCGCCGAAGGAAGTCGCCGCAGAGGAGGCGGAGTTCGGTCCGCGCGGCGTGCGGATCTTCCGCCAGATCGACTGCATCGCACCGGACGTGAAGCTCCGCAGCGATCCGAAGCGTCTCGCCGACCGGATGGAGAATTCCCCGTCCTACCGGGACGGATACGAGCTGTCGATGGATGAGACGGGTTTCCGGACGACGCCGCGCGCCGGCATCGCGATCTGGGGTGAGTATCTCTGGTCAACGGTCGAGCGGCGGCTTCCCCAGCCAATCCATCAGTGGTGGTGCGACATCCCGATGTACGTGCCGCGGAACCGCCAGCTGCTCATTTCGCCGTTTGCGGCCAATGTCAACTCCGGCGGCGGACGCGGCCTCATGCTCCTGGAGACGTATCAGAAGGCGTATCCGGACGAGGCGAGGATCGACCGCGAGCTCGACTGCCTGAAGGAGTACTACCGGGCGCTCGGCGAGATGGTGCCGTCCGCGCCGACGCGCGCGCTGCCGCTCTTCGGCGGCTTCCTGACGCTCGGGCACTTCAGCAACGCGGTCGCGCCCGAGGGCGACATCAAGGGCGTCTACGACAAGTTCATGCACGCGATCGCGACCGACCCGGCGTTCGCGGAAGTCGGCGGCATCGGCGTCACCGGCTACTACTGCGACGAGGAACTGCCGCGCTTCCTCGCGCGGGCGGTCCGCCACTACGCGATCGAGGGCCGCACGGAGCGCTTCGGCGAACGCTACGGCATCACGCCGCTGCCGGGGCTCCTGAACGGCGGCGACTTCGAGCGCGGGCTTGAGGGCTGGACGGTTGCCGCCGCGGAGGCGGGCTCCATCACGACCGGCACCAACCGATCGCTCGGCAGCGCCTACCAGAAGCGCGTCTCCTCGCAGGGCAACACCTACGCGCTCTTCGTCCGCAGCGACCAGGCCCCGAACCGCATTTCGCGCAGGATCTCCGGGCTCGTGAAGGGACGGCTCTACGCGCTGCAGTTCTGCACGGCCGACCGTGACGACCTCTTGAAGCCCGGCAAGTTCCCGAAGGACTGGGAGTTTCGGGCGGAAGTCAAGGGCGCGGAGACGATCGACGGTCTCCGGCTCGTGCGCAAGTGGCCGTTCGAGGCGTGGCAGTTCAAGACGCCGCAGCTGACGCTGATTACGGAGCGTATCGTTTTCCGGGCGACGGCCGAAACGGCGGAAATCGTCTTCTCCGATTGGGCGGAGGACGCGAAGCACGTGCGGCCGGCCGGCGAGGGACGCATACTCAACTATGTCGGCGTGCGGCCCTACTTCGTCGAGGAAGGCGATTTCGAAGACCTCGTGAAGGCGGTCGGCGGTTCTCGGTGATTTTTACGAAAGGAAGCGAAGGACAATGAAAGGCAGACTGGGTCTGTTGGGAATGCTGGCGGCGAGCGTCGCCTTCGGGGCGGATTTCAACGTGCGCGACTTCGGCGCGAAGGGCGATGGCGTCACCAAGGATACGGCGGCCATTCAGCGGGCGATTGACGCGGCGGCGGCGGCCGGCGGCGGCCGCGTGCTCCTGGCGGACGGCGTATTCAAGTCGGGCACGCTCTGGCTTAAGAGCCATGTCGAGTTTCATGTGGCGATGGGTGCGCGGCTTTACGGCAGCGAAAGCCTGGACGACTACAACGCGCTCGATGCGTTTCCGCAGAACGGCGGCATCGTCAGGGACGAAGGCTGGCAGCACAAGCATCTGATCGTCTGCGTCGAGCAGGAGGACGTGGTCCTTTCCGGCGAGGGCACGATTGACGCCAACGGCAGCGC
The DNA here is from genome assembly GCA_045598785.1 of Kiritimatiellia bacterium. Lineage (GTDB taxonomy): Bacteria > Verrucomicrobiota > Kiritimatiellia > RFP12 > UBA1067 > UBA1067. Next base: position 6,932 of record JAZLMR010000080.1, on the reverse strand, counting down.
CTTCTTCGACCGCTCGAAGGAGTGGTGCCGCGGCGACATCAACTGGCGCTTCGGCGGCTTCAACGCCAGGGATTTTGAGCATACGGTTCGGCCCGGACAGGTGGTGATGTTCGCCGAGTGCCGCAACGTGCGGGTGAAGGATCTCCGCTTCGTCGACTCGACGGCCTGGACCTGCTTTTTCCACGGCTGCGAGAACGTGCAGGTGCGCGGCATCATGGTCACGAACGACTGCCGCGACATGAACACCGACGGCGTTGACATCGACTGCTGCCGCAACGTGACGGTTTCGGATTGCATTTTCAATACCGGCGACGACGGGGTGGCGATTCGGGCGGTTCCCAATCGGCTGAAGGACAAAAGCCGCATTACCGAGAACATTCTGGTGGAGAACTGTACGGCGCGCGTATCGGCTTGCGGCATCCGGATCGGAGTCGGCGGCGGGACGATTCGCCACGTGACGATTTCGAACTACATCGTCCAGCAGGCGGAGCAGGGCATCTGCATCCAGGCGGTCTATGGCAATTCGAAGGGCGTCGACATCAGCGACATCGCCATCGCCAATGTCTCGATTCGCCGCGCCGCCTACGCGCTTTGGATCCAGGGCGACAACGGCAAGCGCCCGTACGACCTGCGGTTCTCGAACGTCCAGATCTTTGAAGACGATACGGTACCGGATCGGCCGATGATCCACATGCGCGATGCCGATGCCGTGACTTTTACCGGTTGTCGAATCGGGCGGGAAGGCGGCGTTTCGCGGCCACTCGACTTGACCAAGGACATTTCGGACCTTCCGCATGTGCGGCGGCCGCCGAATCCGGATTTGAAGCCCTGAAATCGTGATGACGATGCCGCTCGCTTGCCTAGCGTTGGTCGCCGGGGCCTTGCTCGCCAGCGAGGCGTCCGCTGCGGAAAATTCGGTCCGTCGCCTTTATCGCCCCGAGCGGTCGGTGCGCGGCAACGAGAACATCCGGCTGGATCAGGCCATTGACCGGGCCGCATGGATCTGGCTGCCGGGCGACGAACGCTATGGCGAAGCGGCGATGATGGCGGGGCGCGGCGACCGCTCGGGCTTTCCGGCGCGGTTCTGTCGTTTTCGCCGTGAGTTTGCGGCCCGGGGGAACGAACCCCTGCGCTTCGAGGTGTCGGCCGACGAGCGCTTCGTGCTGTTCCTTGACGGCGAGGAAATCGCGCGCGGTCCGCATCGCGGCCTGCCCGATCACTGGTTTTACGAGTCGTATGAAGTCCGTCTCCGGCCCGGCGCGCATCGGCTGGAGGCCATCGTCTGGCAACTGGGGCCCCATGCGCCGCTGGCCCAGCTTTCCGTGCGCGGCGGTTTCGTCTTGAAGGCCGAGGGTGATTATGATGCCGCGCTGACGACGGGGCGGGCGCCCTGGCAGGTCGCCCCGCTGAACTCGACGACGATGCTGGGGCAGGGGCAGAGCGCCGCGTGGGGCGTAGGCTCGGAGAGCCGTTCGTGCGGCACCAGCTTTTACGGCGAAGAGCCGCCGGCGGCGGTCTGGACCGCGGCAACCGTCGTTCGCCCGCCCATCGGGCCCGAAGACTGCGGCGTGGTCGAGCCGGGGTGGTTCCTGTTCCCCTCGGCGTTGCCGGATCAGCTGCACGTCCGGCGCACGCCGGGGCGGGCGCGGGCGGCGCGGACGGACGGCTCGAACGCCTGCTTTCGTGCGAAGGACGCGGCGCATCCGCTGGTAGGGGAACTGGACGCGCTGCTGAAGGGGGCGCCGCTGACGATTCCGGCGAAGACCGAGGTGCGGCTCCTGTGGGATCTGGAGAACTATTATTGCGCCTATCCCGAGTTGCGGACGCGGGGCGGGCGCGGCGCCGAGATCCGCTGGAACTGGACGGAGTCGCTGGTGAACGAGCGCGACGGCCGCAAGGATGATCGGGCCGCCTTTGCCGACAAGCGCGTCGAACAGCCGTTTGGCGACGAGTTTGCCGCCGACGGGCGGGCGGAGGCGATCTTCACAACCCCGTGGTGGCGTTGCGGGCGCTGGTGCGAGCTGCGAATCCGCACCGCCGACGAGCCGCTGACGCTGACGGCGCTAGCGCTGTGGGAAACGCGCTATCCGATGGAACCGACGGCGACTTTCGAATGCGACGATCCGACGCTGACCGATGTCCAGGCGATTTGTACGCGCGGGCTTCAGATGTGCATGCACGAGATGTATTTCGACTGTCCGTATTACGAACAGCACATGTATCCGGGGGACGGGCGGGTGGAGTTCCTGCTGACGGGAATGGTCAACGCCGACGAACGGCTCGTCCGCCAGTGCATGACGCTCTTTGACGAGGCGCGGCTGCCGAACGGACTGGTGCCGATGAATTTCCCTTCGCGGATGCGGCAGGTTTCCGCCACCTACACGATGTGCTGGATCGACATGTTCAAGGACTATCTCGACTGGCGTTCCGACCGGGCCTGGCTGCAGGCGCGACTGCCGGGCATCGAGGCGGCGCTGGCGGGGCTGCGGCGCTATGAGAATCCGGAGGGGCTGCTGGTGGCCTTGCCGGGCTGGAGTTTCACCGACTACACGCCGGATTGGTTCGAGGGCATTTCGCCGGACGGGAAGTATGGCTTGAGCGCGATGAACAGCCTCCAATATGTCCATTCGCTGCGCAATGCCGCGGCGGCGGCCGAGGAGTTCGGCGAGGCGGAGCTGGCCGCGCTGTGGCGGAGCCGGGCGGCGCGGACGGCGGCGGCGATTCTGCGGACTTTCTGGGACGAGCGGCGCGGGCTGCTCGCCGACACCGTCCGGCACGATGCCTGGTCGGAGCAGGCGCAATGCTTCGGCATCCTTTCGGGAACGCTGACGGGCGAGCGACGCGAGCGCGCCTTCCGGGGGCTCGTTTCCGCGCCGGACCTTACGCGCGCGACGCAGTATTTCTCGCATTATCTTTTCGAGACTTATTTCGCTTCGGCGCGGCCGGACCTCTTCTGGCAGCGGCTCAAGCCGTGGCACGGCTTTGTCCGCGACCACATGTCGACGCTGCTGGAAATGCCGACGACGCCCGAACATGAGGCCCGCAGCGATTGCCACGCCTGGGGGGCGCATCCGCTTTTCCATTTGCAGGCCAGTGTTCTCGGGGTGCGGCCGGCGGCGCCGTTTTTTGCGCGCGTTCGCATTGCCCCGCAGCCCGGTCCGCTCCAGTGGATCAAGGCGACCACGCCGCATCCTGGGGGCGAGATCGTCTCCGACTTGCGTTTTGACGGCCCGACGGCGACGGGAACCATCCGGCTGCCCGAAGGGTTGAGCGGTGTTTTCGTCTGGGCCGGGCAGTCGGTGGAGCTGGCCGCCGGCAACAACACGATTGCAATCACGGAAAACACCAACAGGGAATGAGGAACGCATGAACATTGGCATGACACTGGCGGCGGTAACCGTTCTGACGGGCAGCGACGCTTCGCGCTCGCAACTTACGGCGGCGGAGGAGCTGCGCGATTACTGCGCCAAAATGGGCATCGAATCGGGGACCATCGAACTTCGGACCGACGAGTCGCTGGGAGAGAACGGCTATCGGTTCGAGCAGCAGCAGGATCGGGTCGTCATCAGCGGCTCAAAGGCGCGCGGCGTCTTGAACGGCGCCTATGGCTATCTTCAGGACAAGTGCGGCGTCGAATGGCTGTCGAGCTATTGCGAGGTGGTGCCGAAGCGGAGCGAGCTGGTGAGGATCGGTGAGCCGGAGGTGCATCAGCCGGCTTTCCAGGTGCGTTGCTCGTTTTGGGAGGACATCATGCAGAATCCGCGGCTCGGAGCCCGGCTGCGGATGAACTCCAATCTCTGGTATCGGCGGGATGACAAGTTCGGTCCCGACCTGCACCGGGTAGACGATGTCTTCATCTTTGCCCATTCCTCGGTGGTGAGCGTGGTGCCGCCCAAGCGGTATTTCGAGGAGCATCCCGAATGGTTCTGCGAGATCGGCGGCCAGCGCCAGTCCCGGAACCCCCAGCTTTGCTTCACTAACGAGGAGCTTTTTGAGTTCGTCAAGGGCCGGCTCGTCGAGCAGGTTCGCCGGAATCCCAACGCCGAGATCTTCGGCTTCGGGCTCGGCGACTGGTACAATGACTGCACCTGCACGAAATGCCGGCCGATCAACGCGCGTGAAGGCACGACCGGCGGCACCTACTGGGAGTTCGTCAACCGTCTTGCCGACGTCCTGCGGGAGGTGGCGCCGCGCGCGATGCTCAAGACCTCGATCTACCAGCAGACGGGGCAGCCGCCGAAGACGATCCGGCTGCGCGACAACATCGCCCTCGACTGGGCGCCGATCGACGCCGTGCGTGACGAGCCGCTGACCGTGGCGCAGCATCCGCGCAGCACGACCTGCATGCAGCAGATCGAAGGCTATCGCCGGATCCATTCGGGCAAGCTGATCGTATGGGACTACACCACCGACTTCGCGGAGTATCTGCTGCCGATGGCGAACCTGCCGACCTTGCAGCCGAATCTGAAGCTTTTCCGCGACCTCGGCGTTTATTATGTCTTCGAGCAGGGCGATCACAACGGCTGGCACGGCGAGTTCTCGGAACTGAAGGGCTGGCTGCTCGCGCAGTGGCTGTGGAATCCCGACCTCGATGCCAAAAGCCTCTACCGGCGCTTCGTCGAGGGCTTTTACGGCAAGCCGTCCGCGACATACGTCTACAAGTACATCAAGCTCTTGAACGACACGATTCGCGAGAGCCCCAAGCACTCGGCGGTGGGCATCTGGAATCTGCCGCAGCACCGTCCCGAGTATTTCGAGGAGGCGTTTCTGACGAAGGCGGCGGCGCTTTGGGATGCGGCCGAGCAGGCGGCCCGGGGGGATGCGCAGCATAGTTACAACGTGCGGATGAGCGCATTGCCGATCCGATATGTCCAATGTCTCAAGTATGCCAAGAACGTGAACCTGACGCGCGATCTCGTTGCCTTGGAAAAGGGGCGCGAGATTGCGAAGCGGTTCGTGGCGCTGCTGGACGAGGCCGCCGCCGCGGGGCATCCGGTCGACTTCGGCGAGACCAATCACGATGCTTTGCTCAAGCGGCTTCGGGAATTTGCCGGCGGGGCGCCGTTCGTCGGCGACGGCAATCGGGCACGAATCGGCTCCCGAGCCTTTCTTACCACTTGCTGGGGATCGGTTTGCCGGCATGTGACGGATGCGGAGGGGTATGACGGCGATCTCATCTATCTCCACAACAACGACTACGGCTGGTATCCGAGCGCCACGCTGGACAACGTGGCGTTCGACCCTGATACCGAATATACGCTGCGGCTGCGGGTAAAGGTGAAGCCGACCGGCAAGGAGGGAGAGCTCTTCAGCGCGGGTATCGTGGATGTCACCACCGGCAAGGAGTACAGCCGCAAGGTATTTCTGAAGGATCTTCAGAACGGCGGCGACTGGGCGTGGTACGACATTGCCACCTGGAAGCCGGGAGTCGGCAACATCAGTTACCTCTATGCGGCGGCGGGATGGTTCGACAAGCAGAAATTCGAGCTTTCGCCGGCGCACGAAGGCGTCTGGGTCGACGGCTTCGAAATCGTGCGCGTAGGCAAATAGCCCGGTGACTTTATTTCGCCGCTTTCTGCACCTTTTCAAACTGCACGGCAATGCCGTTTGAAAAGTGGTAGAAATGATATAATATAAAGCGAAATATCCACACTAAATACGCATGGGGCTGTTTACTGAGAATACGAGGGTGCAAGTCCCGGCGGCACTCCACTTGTGCCGGTTGGGATATGTGTATAAAACTCGGACTGAACTTGTCTGCGACCGGAAAACCAACATTTTGGTCGATGAGTTCTTGACGGCGGTTGCCCGTATCAATCCCGACAGGGACAAATCTGAAATCAGGGCCATTGCCGCCAATCTCAAGAAACTGGAGCTGGTGAAATGAAGGGCGAGAACAATGCCTTCTTGATCTATCAGGACGACAATGGCGTGTCGAACGTCAATGTCCGCTTCGAAGGCGAGGATGTGTGGCTCGCCTCCGAGCAGCTTGCCGAATTGTTCCAGACGACACAGCAGAACATTAGCCTGCACGTTCAAAACATTTACGCCGAGGGCGAGATAGACGAAAATCGAACTCACAAGAAATACTTGTTAGTTCGTAACGAGGGAAACCGGTCGGTTAAGCGCAATATTTCGCACTATAACCTCGACATGATCCTGGCCATCGGCATGCGGATTCGGTCGGATGTGGCGACGCGGTTTCGTCAGTGGGCGATTCGGCATCTGCACGAGTTTGCCGTGAAGGGCTTCACGCTTGACGACAATCGGCTGAAGGGCAACCGCAGCCGGTATTTTCGCGAACTGCTGCAGCGGGTGCGCGACATCCGTATGAGCGAACGGAACTTCTACCAGAAGGTGACGGACATTTTTGCGACGAGCATTGACTATGATCGGGCGAATGACATTACGCGCACCTTCTTCGCAACGGTGCAGAACAAGCTGCATTTCGCCGCGCACAAGCATACGGCCGCAGAGCTGATCCATGAGCGCGTTGACGCGAACAAGCCGATGGTCGGCATGACGCACTTTGAAGGGCGATACATCACCGAAGATGATGTAAAGATCGCCAAGAACTACCTGACGGACAAGGAACTCGAATACTTGCGGCTCTTGGTGTCCCAGTTCCTCGACTTCGCCGAATTGCAGGCGTTGGAGCAGAATCCGATGCGCATGACCGACTGGGTGACGAAACTAGATGCGATGCTGACGCTCTCAGGGCGGCAGCTGCTGACGGGCGGCGGATCGGTTTCCCACGAAGAGGCCTGTCGCAAAGCGGTTGCTGAGTTTCGGGAATATCGCCGTCGCGAGATGATCCAGTACGAAAGCGATTTCGACCGCGCCGTCCGCGAACTGATCGAGCATGGCGGCGATACGCCCGGCGGCAACACTTCGTCTGCGTCTGCATCGGAGGAGGCGTAAGCAGATGACGA
>JAZLMR010000079.1:0-29571 GCA_045598785.1 Kiritimatiellia bacterium | reverse complement strand
ATCGCCAAGAAAATCGAAAAGGAGGAGTCGGGCGCACGATTGAAGATGCGATGAATGCGCCTGAAGCACCAACTGAAGCACCACGTCCGCATTCCGTGAGGCTGGACGGGCATGGGTCAGGGCCAAACTAAATCACCATGCTTTTCCGCCGTCGCCTTCAACGGCGCGGGTAGATGCCCGCGCACCAGCATCTCAACATACGGAACGCCCGCCGTGAACGCCCGGCCATGATCGGCCAGCTGACACTTCACGAACCACGCCCGCTCGTGTCCCAGCGCCGCACAAGACGCAATCAAAAGCTGATTCTCCTCGCTGCGCCCCTTCCACTCCCACGGCGGCTCACCGCAAACGGACACGATCGGCGGCAGCTCCTTCGAACAGTAGGCCAGCGGCGCCAGCGCATCGATCTTCGGCAGGAACTGCGGGTCGGTGTCGCCGGCGAACCTGCGGACATTGAAGTGCTTCGTGGCCTGCCCGGAAATGGGCGCCAGCCCGGCAAGCTCGCCGACGTCATGGCCGAACTCCTTCAGAAACTGCGGCGCCATCCCCACCATCATCGTGAGATAGCCGCCCGCGCTCATGCCGGAAACGAACACCCGCTTCGGATCGCCTCCGAACTCCGCGATATGCTCAAGCGTCCAGGCGACCGCCGCCGCCGCATCGCGAATGCAAACCGAACCGTCCGTCAATCCGCCCTGGCCGAGCAACCGGTAGTTGGCCGCCACCTGGGCGATTCCATCGTCAATGCGAATGAAATGCTTGCCGCCGTTAGTCAGCCCGCCGCCATGAAACCACACTACCGTCGGGAAACCCGTCTCACCCAGTGGCCACTTGACGTCCAGCCGGCACCGTTCCGGCGCCGCGTAGGCAACATCCCGGCTGACGCTCGGCGCCGACACCGCCGCCAACGATGACAAAAGACCGACCGCCATCAGCATCCACCGCATAATCCGACTCCTTCCCTTGGATTTCCCGATATCCCGACCTTACCCGCGCTTCGTACCCGGCTCGTACTTGCGCTCGCCGATGTCCGTCCAATGCGGACGCCACACCTTGAGATGCGAATATTCGGCACCGCTCTCGTAGACGCCGAAGCCGAAATAACCGGGGCGCCGGGGATCGGGAATATTCTTGTCGGCAAAATAAGTCACCAGCTCGCCGTCCACGATGATGAAATGCGAGGTGCCCATCGACCCGGAGATGACATGATACTTGCGACCCGGCTCGGTGCGGAAGGACGGCGCAATGGCCGAGACCTGATAATCCGGCAGCTTCTCAATGCCCGCGAGGTCCGCCCACCAGCCGCCGAGACAGCCGAGATAGCCGTCGCCCCACGGCTCGCCGGTAAAGTCCGTGTTCCAGAACCAGACGAGGTCATGATACGAAGGTCGGACGATCTTCGCGTCAAACTCGAGGACCACCTCGCCCTTCACGGGCTTTTTGAAGAAGATCTGCCCGTGTGTCGGCTCGTCCGCGCTGCCGCCCGTGATCTTCTTCGCAGTCACCCGCCACTTCGGCGTCCCCTTCACAATCGACCAATCCTTCGGATCAAACTGGTCAAACTCATAGAGCAGCTTGCTCTTGTCGAGTTCCAGCCGCTTGCAAACCATGGTGAATTCGCGATTTTTCATTATCAACCGCCTCCTTGAATATGCCCCGTCAATCTTTCATTCCCAACCTCGTCATCGCGACGCAAACGGCGCATGCGGACCGAGCGGCAGCCGCTTCATCGGCGGAATGCCCAGCGCCTCGGCAATCACATCGCCATAGGCAAAAGCCAGGTTTATCATGCCCCAGTCGTTCGGGTGGCCATGATCCATCGACCCGTCGCCGTCCGCCGGCATGCCACTCGCCTCATTGAGCTCCAGCAGCCACAACTTCGACCACCCTTCGGCCTTGAGCTTCGCGTACAGCGCCTTGATTTCGTCGTTCATGCGCTGGATCTGGCGCATGCGGTAGTCGCCATGCGGATAGGTCGTGCCGTAATCCTGGCAGCCGCCCTGACAAAGGACAATCGGCGTATCGGGACGCCGGGCGCGCAGATAGCGGAGAAAGGCCTCGCCGCGCCCGTCGCCACCGCGTTCCTTCGGCGCGAAGGCCCGCCAGCCGCTGTTGTGCTGCGAATCGATCACATAACAGCTCGCGTCGACGTCCGCCACATACCTGGCAATGTCCAGCTTCGTGTTGCCATTGCCGGAAAATCCGAGATTGACCATCGGCACGTCCAGCCGGCGCTGGACGATGTTCAAATATGCCATGCCCGGACGCGACCCCCATGCGCCTTGCGTGATTGAAGTGCCGTAGACGACCACCGGCTTGGTCACGCCGTTCTTCCGCGCCGGCAGCGCCCAGATCCGCGTGCCCTTGCGGATGCCGAGCTTGAACCTGGAAATGACGCAGTAGTTCGGCAGATAAATCATGCACGAATCGCCCGGCACCCAGACCTGCCGATGACTTTTCTCCCGCTCCTTGTTCAGATAAATCTGACAGTTGACGAACCGCCAGCCCAGCTCGTCGCCCGCATGGCGGTAGATGTCGCACCACTGCTGAATGGGAAAGCTGCCGTTCATCTCCCACTTGAGATGAATGAAATCCGAATCGGTCGCAAAGCGAAAGCAAAAGCCGGCCGTATGGTGCGCCAGACCCCAGACCTTCTTGGAGACATTCGTCTCCGCCGCCGGCGGCAACCGCACGAACTGCGTTCCCGACGCCGGCCAGAAGCCGTTGCCCTCCATCGGCAAGTCCTTCGCGTCAATCCATTCGGCATCGTCTTCAGCGACCGTTTTTTCAACTGCCATGTTCCGGTCCACCCGATTGATGTCGACAATCGGCTTCAACCCGGCCGCACCCGTGAATCCAGCCGCCGCCACCGCCGCCACCATGACTAATTTCCTCATATGTCTACTCCCGATGCCGTTTTCGATTGTCATACCCCGCCCAAGACGACGGACAGCTGCCGCGATTCGGCTTCCGATATCTCCCCGTCCGCAAGCATTTGCCGAAGCGCAGTGGCGATTCGATTCATCTTGCCGTCGCCGAAGCGCTCAAACGGTTCGACCAGCCGCAGCAGCACCTGCGCCTCGACCACATCGACCTTGCCGTCCGAAAGAATGCTTTCGCGAAGCAGCCGGATCATGTCCCGCACCTCATGAAGGCAGACCTGCCCGACGAATTCAATCGTCTTCGGACGTTGCGGATGCCCGAAAAGCGCCATCGGCGCCCCCTCTTCGTAAATGATCCCCTCGTCCATGTAAAAGATACGAGCGGAGACTTCACGGGCAAACCCCATCTCATGCGTGACAATCAGCATCGTCATCCCGGTCTTCGCCAGATCCTTGATGACCGCCAGCACCTCGCCCACCATCGTCGGATCGAGCGCCGAAGTCGGCTCGTCAAAGAGCAGGATCTCGGGATCCATGGCCAGCGCCCGCGCGATGGCGACGCGCTGCTTCTGACCGCCCGAAAGCTCGCTCGGCAGCGCCTCCGCCTTGTCGGCAAGCCCGACGCGCGCCAAGAGCTCTTGCGCCTTGCGCTTCGCCAGGGCCTTCGGCTTCCCCTGTATGTCGCATTGCGCCGCCATGACATTGCCCAGCACGTCGAGATTGCCGAAGAGATTGAAGTTCTGAAACACCATCCCCATCTTGCGTCGGATTGCCGCGAGATCGGCCTTTGGCGCCGTCACCTCCACTCCGCCCACGAGGATCGTTCCGCCATCCGGCGTCTCCAGCCGGTTGAGGCAGCGAAGAAACGTCGACTTGCCCGTTCCCGACGGTCCGATGATCGAAATGACCTCGCCGGATTCGATCTCCGCACTGACATCCCGAAGGACCGTCAGCCCGCCAAAGGACTTGCGCAGCCGCGAAATGCTGATCATGACGCCGCTCCCTTCGACTTGCGGCCATAAGCCGGATCCAGCCGACGACCCGCGCGTTCAAGCGCCAATGCCAGGAGCCACGAGACGACGAAATAAACCAGCGCCGTCGTGATAATCGGGAAAAAAGACTCGTAAGTGCGGCTGCGCACCAGATCGCTCGCCTTGGTGAGATCGCCGATGGCAATATAGCCGACAATCGACGTCATCTTCAAAAGCCCGATCAGCTCGCCCCGGTAGACCGGCAAAATCGTTCGCACCGCCTGCGGCAGGACAAAGCGAAAAAACGCCCGCCGCGGCGTATATCCGAGCGCCAGCGCCGCCTCGACCTGTCCGCGCGAAACGGAATTGACGCCGCTGCGGAGCATTTCGCCGGCATAAGCCGAAAGATTGAGCCCGAAGCCAATTACCGCCACCCAGAGCCCGTCGATGTCCACCTTGCCGAAGACCACATAAAAGAGCACCATCAGCAGCACCAAGACGGGCGTTCCCTGCAAGACCGCAATATACGCCCTGGCGCAAGCCGCGACCAATCGAATGCGCGACGCTCGCGCCAGCCACACCGGAAACGCCAGCGCCGTGCCCAAGAGCGCCGACAGCAAGGTGATGAGCAAGGTGATGCCGAAACCGTTCGCCAGCATCCGCCAGCGGCTCTCGATCACGAAGGTGCGCACGAAGCTCGCCTTCAGCGACTTCACGAAGGCAACGAAACCCGAAGCCCCGCCCTCAAAGCCCTCGTTGCGCACGAGGATGCACATGCGTTCGTCAGCATACTTTTCGGACGCATCCACCGTCGGGAACGCATTTCCATTCGTATAGATTCCGCCATTGGCGATATCACACCGGCCGGCATTGACACAATCGACCATCCCGCCCCAGCTGAAGATCTTCAGCTTGAGACGCATGCCGAGACGACTGGCGATCACGGAAAGAATCTCGATCTCGGCGCCGGATGCCCGCCCATTGGACACGAAGCACCACGGCTCGATCTGCGCCGCCGAGGCGACGCGAATCTCCGGCGCACCCTCCGGCGGCGCGGGAAATTCCGGCAGGGTCGGGTCCTTTCCGGTCTTCGCGCCCTCCGTCCACCTGCGAATGATTGCCGCCGTTTCGCCCGCAGCCTTCATCTTGCGAAGTTCCGCATCCACTTTCGACTTCAGCGACGAGCCCTTCGGCAGCAGAAAAGCGATGACATCGTCGGCATAATCGAATGCCACCCTGAACTCGCCGGGAAACTTCGACATCCAGATGTCCGCATAAGTCCGCCCGAGCGAGATCGCATCGATTTTCCCGTTTCGGAGCGACTCGATCGCGAACGAGAACTCGGAATACGGATCGAAAACGATGTCAGGTTCAAGCGCCTTGAGCTCCTGCTTGTGAAAATCGCTCGACATATGCGCGATATGCTTGCCCCTGAGATCCTCCGGACCGTCAATCCGAACCTCCGGCCTTCGCGAGCAACCGGCAGCCAGCATCCAAGCCCCTGCCAGCGCCATCATACAATTAAAGACCCGCATCGGTCACTCGCCCGCAATCAGCTGCTCCAGCGCCTTCGCCGCCGTCGCCTCGTCACCGTATTGCGCGACTAGAGCCTCGGCATTCCGAATAAACCCCGACGACACGAATACCGGCGAGACCGGCGACATTCGCACACAGCTGTCCGAAGCCATCTGGCTGATGACCTGATCCTCGGCAAAAACCCTGCGCAGGGCCTCGATACACTTCTTCTCGCGCCCGGAATAGTCCCCGTCACTCATGCCCATCGCAATCCACAAGACAACGGCGCGACGCACCTCGGCGACGGAAAGCTGCCCGAAGCCATCGGGAAGCGCCGCCAGCGCCTCGGAGACGAAGGCCTGGACGACTTCCGAATCGGACGAATGGCGGCCGAGCAGGAGCAGGTATCCGGCGGAGCGCATCGCCTCCGTCTGCGCCCTGTCCGCGACTTCTTTGGAATAGCCGCGGCATTTCCTGACCAAGGCATCCAACGCCTTGTATTCCGCTTCCGTGATTTCGCCATCCAGCGCCGCGATCATGAACGCCACCTTGAAGATGCCGAAATCAATCTTGCTGAGTCTGGCCGCCTTCACGCGACCCACCGTCTGCAACTTAAGGTTGCCAATAAACTTTCCGAGATTCATACCGCCATTCGCCATCACTTTTGGATTTTAGCTGACTGAATTATAGCAAAAATCCGCCCGGACGATTACGCGGGAAAGCCAGCTGGAGTTTTTCATCCATCCTCGTGTTTAGGAACTTCGACGGTGGTAACGGAGGCCTTTTGCCAGCCATCGGAGTTCATCCCAAACGGATCGGGCACCAGTCTTCGCCGAAGTCGGCTGTCGCGCCTTCCATCGTTTACGACACGTGGAGGACGCGCTCCTTGATCTCCTGCGTCCGGCCCTGATTCCAGAACTGGGAGCCGATGTAGCCGCAAGTGCGGCGCGCGACATTGAGTTTCGACTCGTCGGTGTTGCCGCACTTCGGGCACTTCCAGACGAGCTTGCCGCTCTCGTCCTTCACGATCTCGATCTCGCCGTCGAAGCCGCACACCTGACAGTAGTCCGACTTGGTGTTAAGCTCGGCGTACATGATGTTGTCGTAGATGAACTTCATGATCGAGAGGACCGCCGGCAGGTTGTTCTGCATGTTCGGCACCTCAACGTAGCTGATCGCGCCGCCCGGCGAGAGCTTCTGGAACTTCGCTTCCAGCTCCAGCTTCTTAAAGGCGTCGATCTTCTCGGTGACGTGCACGTGATACGAGTTCGTGATGTAGTTCTTGTCCGTCACGCCCTTGATGACGCCGAAGCGCTTCTGCAGGCATTTCGCGAACTTGTAGGTCGTGGACTCGAGCGGCGTGCCGTAGAGCGAATAGTCGATGCACTCCGCCGCCTTCCACTTCGCGGTGTACTCGTTCAGCTTCTTCATGATCTCCAGGCCGAGCGCCTCGCCCTCCGGCTCGGTGAGCTTCTTGCCATTGAGGGCCATGACCGCCTCCCAAAGCCCTGCGTAGCCGAGCGAAATCGTCGAATAGCCGCCGTGCAGGTACTTGTCGATCGGCGTCCCCTTGGGAAGGCGCGTGAGCGCCCCGTACTGCCACAGGATCGGGGCCGCGTCGGACAAGGTTCCGGTCAGCCGCTCGTGACGGCACTGCAGCGCCTTGTGGCAGAGCTCGCAGCGCTCCTCGAAGATGTCCCAGAACTTCGCCATGTCGCCGTGCGCCGACAGGGCGACGTCCACCAGGTTGATCGTGACGACGCCCTGGTTGAAGCGGCCGTAGTACTTGGGCTTGCCGTTCTCGTCCACATACGGCGTCAGGAACGACCGGCAGCCCATGCAGGTGTAGACATTGCCGTTGCCGCACTTGTCGATCTTGTACTCGAGCATCTTCTTCGCCGAAATGTAGTCGGGCACCATGCGCTTCGCCGTGCACTTCGCCGAAAGCTCGGTGAGGTACCAGTAGGGCGAGTCCTCGGTGATGTTCTGCGGCTCCAGGACATAGATGAGCTTCGGGAACGCCGGCGTGATATAGACGCCCTGCTCGTTCTTGACGCCCTTGATGCGCTCGTTGAGGACCTCCTCGATGATGAGCGCCAGATCATGCTTCTCCTGCTCGCTCCGCGCCTCGCCGAGATACATGTAGACCGTCACGAACGGCGCCTGGCCGTTCGTCGTCATGAGCGTGACGACCTGATACTGGATCGTCTGCACGCCCTTCTCGATTTCCTTGCGGACACGCTTCTCGACGATGGCGTCGAACTTGTCCTTCTCCATCTTGACGCCCGCTTCGGCACACTCGTCCGCCAGCTCCCTGCGGATCGCCTGCCGCGAGATGTCGACGAACGGCGCCAGATGCGTCAGCGAAATGGACTGGCCGCCGTACTGGTTGGACGCCACCTGGGCGATGATCTGCGTCGCGATGTTGCAGGCGGTCGAGAAGCTCTTCGGCTTTTCGATCATCGTCCCGGAAATGACCGTGCCGTTCTGCAGCATGTCCTCCAGGTTCACGAGGTCGCAGTTATGCATGTGCTGCGCGTAGTAGTCCATGTCGTGGAAGTGGATGAGCCCGTCCTGATGGGCCTGCACCACGTCCTGCGGCAGCAGCAGCCGCGCCGAGACGTCTTTCGAGACCTCGCCGGCCATATAGTCGCGCTGCACCGAGTTGATCGACGGGTTCTTGTTCGAATTCTCTTGCTTCACGTCCTCGTTGTTGCACTCGATCAGCGACAAAATCTGCTCGTCGGTCGTATTCGCCTTGCGCGCCAGCTGCCGCGTATAGCGGTAGACGATGTACTTCTTGGCGATTTCGTGCGAGCCCATCTCCATGATCTTGTTCTCGACGACATCCTGCACCTCTTCGACCGTCATCGCCCGATCGCGCGCCGCGCACACGCCCGCCACTTCCTCGGCAATCAGCTTGATCCGCCCTTCGCTCAAGGCATTCTTGTAATCCACTGCCTGCGAAGCCTTGCGAATGGCGTTTTCGATCTTGGTGACATCGAATTCCTTTTCCTCACCCGACCGCTTGATGATCTTCATCTGCTTCATATTTCAGATTTTCTTTATTTTAAGGCGTTTAAACTATATGTGGTAAATATTGAGAATATAATACACTAAATATTGTGGCTAGTCTAGAGGGAATTTTTGTCCATAAAATATGGAAAACAGGTCAGACCTGTTTTCCATATTTTATGGACACTTCTGATGGCTACTTTATTTGCCAGCATACTTTACCAGCGAAACGACATCATAGCGCCGCAACAGCCCGATGCGGGCGCCAAAGCCCTCTAGCTCAATCGGGAAGATCATCTTCACGACCTTGCCGCCCAGACGTTCCACCAGCCGCGCTGCCGCTGCCGCCGTGCCGCCCGTCGCCAGCAGATCGTCGACCACCACCGCCCGCTCGCCGGGAATTATCGCATCCCGATGCATGTGCAAGGTCGCCTTGCCGTATTCCAGATCGTATTCCTCGCTGATGGTCTCGCGCGGAAGCTTCCCCGGCTTGCGAATCGGCACAAACGCCGTCCCGTAACGCGCAGCAATCGCCGCGCCGAAGATGAAGCCGCGTGATTCAGGCGCCGCCACCACGTCGAACTCGACCTCCCGAAGCTCCTCATGGATCTGATCCAGCGCCAGATTGAAAATTCGCGGCGTGTCCAGCAGCCCCGTCACATCGCGAAAGAGCACCCCCGGCTTAGGAAAATCAGGTATCGACCGGACATATTCCGCGAGACTCTCGCCGCCGACGGTAATCTTGTCCAGCAGCCGACGCACGCGCTCCGATTCCTCCGGCGTGATGATGCCGTCCTTACGGACCTGCAGCAAAAGCTCCATCAGCTCGCAGGCCCGGGCGTCGCCCTTAAGCGCATAGGGCCGCACCGCCCGCAGCAAAAGCGAAGTCTCGCCCAGGCTGACGACGCCGTCGTCCATGATGGGGATTTTCAGTTTCTGAAGCGTCTGTTCGAGCGTAACCATCTCAATTCACCATGCCGTTCTTCTTCGCCACGATGTAGGTGCAGACGTTGTCGCCCGTCACGTTGCAGCAGGTTTCGAACATGTCGAGAATCGGGTTGATGCCTAGGCAAAGGGCGACGATGAGCGTGACCTGATCGGCGGGCAAGCCCATGTTCTCGAGCACCATGAAAAGCAGGAACACGCTACCACCCGGAATGCCGCCCGCGCCGACGGACGCGAACATGATCGAAAGGCACAAGGTGCCGATCTCGACGATGCTCAGATGATGACCGAACATATTCGCCGCGAGAATCACGAACACCGGCAGATGCACGCAAACACCGTCCATGTTCACCGTCGCGCCCATCGGCAGCGAAAAGCTCGAGAGCTTGCGGTCGACGCCGATCGTGTCCATCGCGCGGAAGCTGACCGGCAGCGTTGCCGCCGAAGAGCGGGTCACGAAGGCCGTGAGAATCGGCTCGCGGAGGCGCAGGAGCACCCGGTAGGGATTCTCGCGACAGAACGCGGCAATGGCGAGCGGATAGACGACGAGGATCATCGAAGTGACGCCGACGACGACGCAGAGCGTGATCTTCGCATACGGCCCGAAGAGGAGGACGCCGTTCTCGCCGAAGTTGACGACCGAGAGCGCGAAGACACCGATCGGGAAGTAGCGGATGACGCAGTCGATGAGCTTGAACGACACCTTCTGCGCGCCGTCCAGCATCTCGATCATCACGTTGATCGCCTTCTTCGTCACGGCATCGGACTTCTCGGAATCGAGCAACGCGCGGGCGCAAAGGCCGAACGCAATCGCAAAGACGATGATCGGCAGGAACTGTCCGTTCGCGAGCGCTGCGAATGGATTCTGGAAGAGCCCGACGATAAAGTCGCCAAGCGTCCCGGCCGATGTCGTCCCGACCATCTTCTGCACGGCCGCGAGATTCGCGGACGCCGTGTCCTGCGCCGCCGTCATGGACGGATTGAGGAGATACGCCATGAAGACACCGAACACCGTCGCGAAGATCGAGGTCGCAAAATACCAGACGAGGACGGCTCCGCCGACGCGTCCCGACCTCTTGAGCGGCAGCGACGCCGCGCCGAGGATGAGCGAGAAGAAAATGATCGGATAGACCACCATCTTCAACATCGCCACGAGGACATTGCCAAACGGCGCGACATACGAAATCACCTTCTTCGCCGTCTCTGGCGCCACCGGACCCTCCGCGAGGAACAGGCCCACGGTCGTACCCAGCACAAACCCGATCAGAATCTTGCCAACCAGCGGTATCTTTTTCATCTTATTTCCTTACATTAGCACGTACTTGGCGATGAAGAGCACCGTCAGCACATACATGATCCAATGGATTTTCTTCGCCTTGCCAGCCAGAAGGTTCACGAGCGTATAGCTGATGACGCCCCACATGATGCCCTCCGAAATCGAATAGGCGAACGGCATGCCCACGATCGCCAAGAACGCCGGAATCGCCTCGCCCGGATCGGTGAAGTCAATCTCAGCCGCCGAAGAGAGCATCAGATAGCCGACGATGATCAGCGCGGGAGCCGTCGCGAACGCCGGAATCGCGAGGAACACCGGCGCGAAGACCAGCGCCAGCGCGAAAAGCGCGGCGGCCGTGACGGCGGTGAGCCCCGTCTTGCCACCGACCATCACCCCCGAGGCCGACTCCACGTAGGTCGTCGTGGTCGAAGTGCCGAAGACGGCGCCGACCGAAGTCGCGATCGCATCGGCGCAAAGCGCGCCGGAAATGCGCGGGAGCTTGCCTTCCTTGGTGAGGAAGCCGCCCTTCATCGAGACGCCGATCAGCGTCCCGAGCGTATCAAAGAGATCCACGAAGAAGAACGCGAACATGACGACGAAGAAGTCGAGCGACAGCGCGAGCGACCAGCCCGAACCGACGACCTCCTTATTGACGCTATGCGTCCAGCCGGCGGGGTCGAAGATCGCGCCCAGCGTCGTGCCGAACGAAGCGAAGGTGTCGGCGAGGCCCGCAAAAGTGAGCGTCGGATAGAGCGAAAAGCACTTGACGGCCGGATCCGGCACGTAAAGCCCCGTCGCCTGCGCGAGCATGCCGAGGCCCCAGGTCGCAAAGATGCCGATCAGGATCGCGCCTTTCCAGCGCCAGGTCATCATCACGGCCGTCAGGATCGTCCCCACGAGCGCCAGCAGCGCACAAATGCCGGTCGAATGCATCGGCGCCTCGGTGAACTTGACCATCTGCACCAGTACCGCGCCGTTGTCACCGATCACGCCCGAGGTCTGCAGCGCAATGAAGCAGATGAAAAGGCCGATGCCGGCCGCCACCGCCTTCTTGAGCGTGAACGGGATGCAGTTGAAGATCGCCTCCCGGACGGGCGTCAGGCTGAGCGCCAGGAAGATCAATCCCTCCACGAACACGGCAAGGAGCGCGAACTGCCAGCTGTAGCCCATGCCCATGCACACCCCGAAGGTAAGAAACGCATTGAGCCCCATCCCCGGCGCCAGGACGAACGGATAGTTCGACATGAACGCCATGAGGAGCGTGCCGACGACCGCCGCCAGCGCCGTCGCCACAAACACGCCGCCGCGCGGGATTCCCGCCATCGACAGGAGATTGGGGTTCACGGCGAGGATGTAGGCCATCGTCATGAACGTCGTGATGCCGGCAACCACCTCGGTCTTCACCGTGGTGCGGTTTTCGTCCAACTTAAACAACTTCTTGAGCATGATCTTGTTCCTTTTTGGGGTTAGAGCGTTCCGAAAATGCGATCGCCGGCGTCCCCGAGGCCCGGCACGATGTAATAGTGGCTGTTGAGCCGCTCGTCCTTGGCGGCCGTGAAGACCGGGACGTCCGGATGCTCGGCCTCGACCTTCGCGATCCCTTCGGGGGCCGCGATGAGGTTCAGGAACACGATGCGCTTGTATCCGAGCTTCTTGAGCTGGGCGAAGGCATCGCAGGCGCTTCCGCCCGTCGCCAGCATCGGATCGATGACGATCGCGAGCTCCTCGCCCTTCGCCGGCGGCACCTTGGCGTAATAGGGGATCGGCTCGGCCGTCGTCTCGTTGCGCTGCATCCCGAGAACGCCGACCTTGGCATACGGCAGGACGTGGAGCATCGCATCCAGCATGCCCATGCCGGCCCGGAGAATCGGCACGATCACGATCTGGTCTTCGATCTTGACCCCCGTGGTCTTCGCAACCGGCGTCGTAACCGGAATCTCGACCGTCCGCAGGTCCTTGAGGCTTTCGATCGCCAGAAACTCCGTGATTTCGTTGACGAGTTCGCGGAACTGCTTGGGCTTGGTGTTGATGTCGCGCATCAGCGTGACGCGGTGTCGGACGAGCGGATGGGTCAGGACGGTATGCATGACTGTTCCTATTGGACTTGACAATAGTTTATTGAATTCCGTTTTGTCGCGCAATGAGATTGGCGCCGCCGTAGAGCTGGCGCAGCTTGGGCTTTTCGATCTTGCCGGTCGGATTGCGCGGCACTTCCGCGAAAATGATCTTGCGCGGACGCTTGTAGCGCGGCAAATCGAGGCAGAAGCGGTCCACCTCCGCCGCGTCGAGCGTCATGCCGTCCTTGACCGCGACGATCGCCGCCGCGATTTCACCGAGCCGCGCGTCGGGCAGCCCGATCACCGCAACGTCCTTAATCGCCGGATGCGCCCGCAGGAAGTCTTCGATCTGCACCGGGTACAGGTTTTCGCCGCCGGAAATGATCACGTCCTTCGCGCGGTCAACGAGATAGATGAAGCCGTCGCGCTCCTCGGCCATGTCGCCGGTCAGGAGCCACCCGTCGGGCTTGAGAATCTCCGCGGTCGCCGTCGGATTCTTGTAGTATTCCTTGAGCACGCCCGGCCCCTTCAGCGCCAGTTCGCCGACTTCGCCGGGCTTTACCTCGGTGTAGTCGGGATTGACGATCTTCGTCTGCCAGCCATAGCCCGCCACGCCGATGGCGCCGACATGATCGACGTTTTCAACGCCGAGATGCACCGCGCCGGGACCGGTCGACTCCGAAAGCCCGTAGTTGGTGTCGTAATCATGATGCGGGAAAACCTGCTTCCAGCGCCGAATCAGCGCCGGCGGCACCGGCTGCGCACCGATGTGCATGAGCCGCCACTGGTCAAGCCGATAGTCCGAGAGCCGCACCTCGCCGCGGTCAATGGCGTCCAGGATGTCCTGCGCCCACGGCACCAGCAGCCAGACGATCGTGCACCGTTCCTCGCTGGCCGTCCTGAGGATCCATTCCGGCTTCACCCCCTTGAGCAGCACCGCCCGGCCGCCGACGAGGAAACTGCCGAACCAATGCATCTTCGCGCCGGTATGATACAGCGGCGGAATGCAGAGGAAAGTGTCGTCATGCGTCTGGCCATGATGCGCCTGCTCCACTAGGCAGCTGTGCAGCAGGCACCGGTGCTGGAGCACGATCGCCTTGGGAAAGCCGGTGGTGCCCGACGAGAAGTAAATCGCCGCCTCGTCCTCGGGCATCAGCTTGACGCCCGGCGCCTTCGCCGACGCCGAATCCGCGACCCGCGCGTCGCAGCCGACGACCTGGCGCACCGAATCGGCGAAATGCGGACAGTCGGTGCCCACGTAAAAGCGATTCGTCACCCTAGGCATCCGGTCGATGATCTGCTCCACGCGCCCGGTGAATTCCGGGCCGAACACCAGCCCCTCTACGTCCGCCAGCTCCAGGCAATACTTGATTTCGTCGGCCGTGTAGCGGAAGTTCAGGGGAACGGCCATGCACCCGGCCTTGAGGATGCCGAAGTAGATCGGCAGCCATTCGAGCCCGTTCATGAGCAGAATCGCAATCTTGGTTCCGCGCCGGTAGCCGCGCGAAAGCAGCAGGTTCGCGAAACAATTGGCCTGATCGTCGAACTCCCGCCAGGTGATGTCACTGCGGAACGGGTTGTCCCCCGACGGCTGCATGAGCGAGAACTCGCGCCAGGTCGTGTGCCGGTTCTCCAACTCCTGCGGATTGATCTCCACCAGCGCCACCTCATCGCCGTACTCCGCCGCATTGCGTTCAAGAATCTCGGTAATGTTGTTCCAGTTTTCGTTCATAAGTCCGCCCTTATCCAAGTCAAATCGGCCAATGCGTTCTTCGCCTCTCGCGCAATCTGCGGATCCCCCGACTGCTTGAGGTGCGCGTATTTCGCCAGCGTCTGGCCGATGCGCGCGACCAGCGCCGCCTGCTGCTGCCGATCCTTCGGCTGATAATCGCGCAGGTTGGCGACAATCGCCTCCAGCTTCTTCAGCTCTTCGATGCCCGGCAGCTTCGCCAGCGCCCGCGCCGGCGTCGCATATTTCTCCGCCTCCAGCGGAAACTTCTTTCGAAACTCGTCATACCGCCGCAGCGCCTTCCCCGGCAGGTTCTCGAATTCAAAGTCAAGGACGTTCTTCCAGTCCGCGAGCTTGTCCGGCGTCTCCCACCGCGCCAGCAACCCCACCACATGGTCGGTCGCCAGTCGCTCGTCGCGCCCGCGATAGACGACCTTGCCACGCGGATCGACGACATAAAGAAACGGAATTCCGTTGAAGACCGGTTCGTCCTTGGCCAGGGCGCCGCCTTCGTAAACCGGATAGGTAAGCGAGTATTCGCGCACCAGGTCCTTCACCGTCGCCGCCGAACCCCAGCCCTCGCAATGGCCGCCGAGCAGGACGAACGAACGGGTCTTGAAGCTCTGCCAGATGACTTCCATTTGCGGCAGCAGCTTGCGACACGGCGGACATTTCGCGCCCCAACGGTCGACCAACACCACCTTGCCCAGCATATACCCTTCGCTGAGCTTGCGGCCCGACAGCCGGTGACGGTCATCCAGATTGCGCCATTCGACTTGGGCCGACGCGGCCAGGGCCGTCGCCCCCGCTGCCGCCAGCATCAGCAATCTCGATCGGGCGCTCATTGGCGATTTAGCGCCGCCACCAACGACGGAATGGCCTGCTCAAACGAAACCCCATACCAATGGCCGGAATCAGTTTGCTCGATCGATTCGCAGACAATGTCCGCCGCCAGCGCCGCCGCCTCGGTCGCCGGTCGGCCGCGCAGCACCGCGCCGGCAAACACCGAAGCGAAGACATCGCCCGTACCGTGGCTCGTGCGCGCCAGGCGCGGGTTGAAGTCATAGACCACCCGTCGGCCGTCGCTGACCGCCGTGCCCAGTTCGGCCTCGGAAAACGACACGCCCGTAAGCACCACGTTCCGAACGCCCAGCGCATGCAGCTTCACGATCAGCGCCTCGATCTCCGCCCGCGTCGGCGCCTGCGCGCCCACATAGCGCTCGCCGGGCTCACCCACCAGGAGCGCCGCTTCCGTGAGGTTCGGCAGCAGATAGTCCGCGCCGGCGCAAAGCCGCGCCATCTGCTGCGGAAAGCCTTCCGCAAAGCCCTTGTAGAGGACGCCGTTGTCCGCCATCGCCGGATCCACGATGCGAATCGCTCCCGGATTGGCGCAGCTGTTCATGATGGAAAGGATCGGCGCAATGTGGCTTTCGCAGACATAACCCGTATAGAAGGCATCGAACTTTATGGACTGCTCCACCCATTTGGCCTCGACTTTCGCCATTTCCGAGGTCAGGTCGCAAAAGGACCAGCCCGTAAAGCCCGCCGCCGTATGATTGGAAAGAATCGCCGGCGGCAAAATCGCGCACTCGACCCCACACGCGCTCACCAGTGGCAACGCCACCGTCGTCGAGCACTGCCCGACGCAGCTGATGTCCTGAATCGTCAACAACCGTTTCATTTGTTCAAACATTCCCTTAATGTCTAGATATTATACCAAAATCATCCCTACCGCGAGCGCAGGACGATCACTGCGATTTCCGACGGCGCAAGGAAGCGCACCGGGAAGCCCGCCCACTGGCCGCAGCCCGGCGACACATAGACATAGCCCTCGCCCAGCCGGTAAACGCCGTTGACGAGCCCGGCATTCGCCATCGAAACCGCCCAGGAAATGACCGGGCAAATGCCGCCGTGCGTATGCCCGGACAACTGCAAGTCAATCTTATGCTCGCTAAAATCGCGATAGGCAAAGCGCGGCCGATGATTCAGCAACACCCGAAACTGCCCGTTGGTCGCCGCCGCCAGCGCCTTGGCGACATTCGGCGGCGCTTCCCGCCCTTTGTAGGCGGCATGCGGGTCCGCCACCCCGGCCAGCGCCAGCGAGCGCCGCGGAAATACGCAGCGATTGCGCAGGAATTCAATGCCCAGCTCCTGAAACCAGCGCTTCCAGTTCTCGGTGTCACGATGATACTCGTGATTGCCCGTAACCGCGTAAACGCCATCCCGCGCCAATAGCTTGCCCAACGGCTTTAGGTCGTCGCCAAGGTCCTCCACCCTGCCATCGACATAATCGCCCGTCAGGCAGACAAGGTCGGCATTCTGTCGGTTCGCCAGCTCGACCACGGCCTCGGTACGCCACCGTCGCGCCGACGACGAGCAGTGCAGATCGGAAATCTGCACGATGCGATAGCCTTCCAGCTCGGAGGGAAGCTGATCGAAGCGGAGCTCCACCTCGCGCACCTGCGGCAAAGAGAGACTATTCCAGACCCCCACCGCCGCCAGCCCCCATGCTGCCAGCGGCAACACCACCCGCCGCCCGACCCGCACCCACCAGCACACGCTGAAAATCGCCAGCAAAATGCCGCCGGTCGCCGCCCAGTCCCAAGCCCAGATCAGCCGCTCCGGCAGCACCGGCACCAGCGCATCCCCGCCGATGGCTTCAAAGCAGAAATACTTGGACAGCGCCAAGGCCAGCACCAAAATCCAAAGCAATTTCATCCGTAGCCGAAAACGCGACGGCAACACATAGCAGACGACCGCCAGCACCCACGCCGCCACCGGCACCAACTGACAGAACTGCAGGGTCGTCATCCTATTTCCTCCAGCGATGCGAGCTCTCGCCCTTGACCTGCAGATGCTCTTCCTCGTCCAGCCGCCCGATTTCGCGAATGCCGGGCGTGTCAATCACCATCGCCCCCGACGGCAGCCGGATCAGTTCGCGGCTGGTGGTGGTATGGCGGCCCTTGCCGCTCCACTCCTGGATGGCCTGCGTCGCCTGCCACTCTTCGCCGGCCAAAGTGTTGATGAGCGTTGACTTGCCGACGCCGCTCGAGCCGATGAACGCCACTGTCCGCCGCGGGCGCACGTATTCAAGCACCTGGTCAAGCCCTTCGCCGGTCAGGGAAGAAATCCGCAGCTGACGCACCGCGAGATCGGACAGCACCGCCAGATCGGCAGCCGACTTAAGATCGCACTTAGTCAGCACCAGCACGGTCTCAGCCTCGCCCATGTCCGCCGCCAGCGTCAGGTAACGACGGAGCCGCGGCAGCGAAAAGTTCTCGTTCAGCGACATCATCACGAAGAGCGTGTCGAAATTCACCGCCAGCGTCTGCGACTGCCGCCGCGCCGTCGGATCCTTGCGCTCGAAATGCGAAAATCGCGGCAGCA
Source organism: Kiritimatiellia bacterium (assembly GCA_045598785.1). Lineage (GTDB taxonomy): Bacteria > Verrucomicrobiota > Kiritimatiellia > RFP12 > UBA1067 > UBA1067. The sequence continues at coordinate 11,794 of JAZLMR010000079.1, read as the reverse complement.
CTTCGGTAATGAGGCTGTCGCCCTGCGCATTGTAGCGAAAGCGCACGAAGTCGCCGGTAATCGGCGTCTGCAGCTCGCCGTTGACATTCTCGCGCTGGACGTTCAGGGTGTTGGCCGCCGCCTGCCGCTCCAGCCCCCGCCGGTACTTGAATACGCTCTTCTTCTTGCGGGCGAGGATTTCGCCGCCGGCCTCGTTGGCGACCAGATGATAGTAGTCGCCGTGCGAGGAGACGATCCGCCCGATTCCGGGCACCACCTCGCCGCGCCAGCCGAACTCTTCAATCCGCGTCATCAGACCTGATAGGGGGCGAGGAATGCCTCCTTGAAGTCATAGCCGCCGGCAAAGCTCTCGGCAGAATCGTTCTCGTCCTTGTGAATCCGGTTCGAATCCGTCAGATTGAACATCATCTCCCCGATGTCTTCGGTGCATTTGAGCCCCCACTCCGTCAGCACCGTGTAAGTCAGCGGCCCGTACTGGTCGAGCGCCCGTTCCTTGAACTCCTCCAGGATGTCCTCCCCGGACATGTGGCGGTTGCCCTCGCCGAGAAAATGGACACAATCCATCAGCAGCGCATACGCACGGGCATTGAACCGAGAATCCTTGGCCAGGATGTCCTCGTAGGAATCAGCGGAAAAGTCAATTTCGTTCATTTGCCTATTCGCCGAGCAAGTCGGTCCAGTCGTATTCCACCAGCGCCCCCGGCACCACGTTCGCAAACGGGCACTGCTCGGTCGGATCCCGCAAAGTCTCCGCCCAGGCACGCACCGGCTGCTCCAACCGCAGCTCGGCGATCAGGTCACGCCGCGCCGCCCGCGCATGCGCCGCCGGAATCGCCACCGCACCGGAAGCCACCAGCTCCGGCGCCGTCTTGAAGCGCTCCGTCAGATAGTCGGCCGCCGCCAGCAAGTCGCCGGCGCGCCAGCCGACCGCCGTCTTGCCCAGCAGATACAAGGTGACGGCCGCCGATTCCTCCGGATAGTTCTGGGCGCTGTAGAAGTCGGCGTCCTTCGCCCCGATCTCGCCATAGCCGAAGACATCCACCACCATCACCGGACGCCCCTTGGCCAAATACTTCCGCGCCGCGGCGGCGAACTCCGCGCGTCCCTTCGCCCCGGCCATCAGCACCGGCCGGACATAAGTCAGCGAATCGACCGCCGGCTGGAGCAGCACGCCGGGAAAGACATAGCCCGAAGGATCCATAAACCCATAGTATTCCACCGTAAAGCCCGCGCCCGCCGCCCGGCCGGCCAGGCAGGCCGTTGTCCGCTTCTCGACCGGCATCGGAATCGCCGCCATCCCGATGGCCAGTTCCGCCAGCTCCGCCGCCGTGCGCCGCTTCGGACGCTGCCGCTCGCAGGCAGCCAGCTTCTCCGCGAGCACCGTGTAGATCGACTTGAAGCCGGGCAGATTCGCGACCTGCCCCTGCGGCGCGCACCAGCTGACCGGCTCGGGGATGCCGTTGTCGGACTCGTGGAACGAAAAGCCGATGTCCTGCCGGCGATAGTCCGCCATCTCCAGCTTGAACGACTGGTCGGGCGTAATCAGCCAATGCCGCATCCAGGCGACCGACGAATTGATCGTCGACTCGATCCAGCCGTGGTTCCCCTGCGAAAACGCCATGACATAGCGCCCCGACTCGCCCAGCATCGCCTCCAGCTTTTTAGCGTACGCCAACGTCTCGACCGACCCCTGATACGGGAAAAAGTCATGATACTTGCCGGTCAGCGCCACCGGAATGTCGCGCATCACGAGATACCCGAGGTGATTGAGCCCGAAAGCCAGCTGCCCGTAGATGTTCTGCTCGGCGTCCTGCGGACTCCAGTGCGAACACAGCGAACGGAAGTTCGTCAAATAGCAGGAAGGCGCCGCCACCTGGATGCGTTCGTCGACCGCCATCATCAGCGAAGTCATGGTGCCGCCGCCCGACTGCCCCATGTAACCGATGCGCGCGGCGTCCACTTCCGGCCGCGAAACGACATAGTCAATCGAGCGGATGCCGTCCCAAAGCCGCAGCTGCGCCATCGAACCGCCGAGCATCGCCGCGCGCACCCCGATCTCGTTGTGGCCGCCGCAGTTGTGCAGGTTGCCCGGCGGTTGCAGCCGCTCGCCCTGCTCGTAGGGATCGTAGATGAACGCCGCGATGCCCGCCTTGGCAAGCTGCACGCAGGCGTGCTGATAGCCCTTCGCGCCCTTGCCGTTGACCGAATGCCCGCAAGTCACCACCACCGCCGGATAGGGCGACGCGAACTTCGGATTCGCCGGCAGGTAGAAGTTGCCGGTGACGAACACGCCCGGCATCGACTCGAAGTAGACGTTCTCGACCTGATAGTCCGCCGTCGCATAGGCGCGCTTGGATACGGCATTGAGCGCCGTCCGCTCGGGAAAGCCGCCGACCGCGGCAATCATCCGCTGCTGCAATTCGCGGCGGTAACCGTCATATTCCTCGCGGCTTTTCAGCTTAAGCCAGGCCTCGTCGGCCGCAAAGTCGGCATCCACCAGCATTTCATAGGCCACCCGCGCCGACACCGTGGCGACATCACCGGGCAGCCGGTTGGTGGCCAGCAGCGATTCCAGACCCGCGAACTCCGCCGCCGCCGCGCCCGCCAGCCCGGCCGCGGCGACCATCGTCAAAAACAACAGCTTCTTCATAATCCGACCGTCAACCGAGATAGGCGCCCTGCTTGAGCAATTCGCGGCGAATCAGCCCCACGTCCAGCTGCCGCGGCGTCACGCCGCGCTGCGCCGCCAGCGCCGCCGCGACGCCCGCCGCCTGACCGGTGACAAAACAGACCGGGAACAGCCGCATGCGGTCGATGATGTTGGGGTCGCAGGAAATGCAGCGGCCGGCGACCAGCACGTTCTCCACGCCCTGCGGCAACAGCGCACCGTAGGGGATGCCGCACTCGGGATACCGAAAGCCCTCGTGGCCGGAAACGCCGATCGCATCCGCCGTCATCTTGCCGGCGAGCACCTCCGGATCGTTCATCGAAATCGACTTGTCGCCCTTTAAAAGCCGCGATGCCCTGACGCCCAGCTGCGAACAGGTGCTGGAGAGGTAGGCGCTTTCATAGCCGGGCGTCTTGCGCATCCGCTCGACGTATTCCCAGCTCTCCCGGCGGTGCTTCATCTCCCACGACGAGAGGACGCGCACGTCCAGGCCGTTGCCGGCCGAGCCGCCGCGATTCACCCAGAAGAGCGCGGGGTTCTCCTGATTGGCGTGCTGGGGGAACTCCGTGACCTTCGGCGACTTCGACGGATCGATCCGGTCGATGCCGCCGATCTGATAGCAGAAGCCCATCATGTGCGTGATCTGCTGATAATCGGCGCCGGCATGGAAGAACATGTCGCCGTCGCCGGTCGTGTCCACGACCTGCTTGGCGAGGATCGCCTGCCGCCCCTGCTTGGACTCGAACACCACGCCCTTGACGGCATTGCCGACCTGAATCACGTCCACGCCCCAGGAATGGAAGAACATCTCCACCCCGGCTTCGGCGACCATCGTGTCCATCAGCACCTTCGAGGCCTCGGGATCGGCCGTCGGGTGCCACGGCCGCCCCGGCGGCGTCTTCGTGACCAGCCCCGAGCCCATCGCCTCCAGGCGCCGCACAAACTCCTCGCAATAGCCGCGGGTGCAGACCTTATACTTGCCGTCGCCGTCCCGGACCGAAGTGCCGACGAAAATCAGCACCAGGCCGTTGGTGAAGAGCCCGCCCAGCGAACCGTAGCGCTCCACGAGCGCCACCTTGGCGCCCTGCCGCGCCGCGCTGATGGCCGCCGCGACGCCCGCCGGGCCACCGCCGACCACCACCACATCGGTCTCGTGGAAAATCGGCAGTTCGCGCGCCGGCTGAACGACCTTGCCGTCCACCAGCGTCGCCGACTCGACGTCCAGCTGCGACTTGGGAATCCGACGGATATGCGCGCAATAGTGGTTGCCGGGGTCACCGGCCGGCGTCTGGTCGCCCAAGGCCGCGCCCGTCGCGCCGGCCGCCGCCATCAGCCCCAGTTTGCGCATAAAGTCCCTGCGTTCGATCTGCATAACCTAGCTCCCTTTCTTGAAAATCACCTGGCGACCGGCTCCATCAGCCACTTGCTCACCGGACTCACCAGCTCGCGGCAGCAAGAATGCGTCATGCCGATGCCGTTGAGAATCTGCTTGTCCTTGGCGGGAATCCGGTTAAAGCCGGCATAGACCGCTCCCGGCGCGCACGACGGATCGGCAAAGCCGACGACCACGCGGATCGGGCAACGGATGCGCGCGGCGAAGTTGGCACCGTCGAAATACGGCGCGTTCCGCAGCGCCGCCTCGCGGTTTTCGGCGCGCTGGTTTTCGATGAGGCGCGGCCAGCCGCTCTGACGCTCGTCGTCAAGGTAGCCGAGCGTATCGGTAAGCGCCGGCACGTTCACCTGCACCTTGACGAACTTCTGGGTGAGCCCGGCCAGAATCAGCCCGAAGCCGCCGCCCTGACTGGTGCCGCCGTACACGAACTGCGACTTGTCGACATACGGCTCGGCGTAAAGCCAGTTCACCAGCCGCTGCGCCGCCAGAATGATGCCGTAGTAATGGTAGGCCTCGCGCGACTCGGAAATGCCCGAATTGCAGTAGCGCTTGGTGCCGTATTTGGCGAGATAGTCGTTTTCCTCGTGTTGCTTCAGCAGTTCGTTGTTCTTGGGGTCGTTCTTCGCGAGCCCCGGCACCGGCCGATAGTAATGAACTTGAATCGCCAGCGACACGTCATTCGCCCCGCCGCCGTTCGTCCACTCGACCGGCCCCGCGCCCGGCACGTTGACCCGAGTCTTGAACGGCCCCTTCGACCGATCCGTGGGAATCGTCAGAAACGCATACGCCTGACGGTTGCCGACCGTCGGCAGGCTCACCAGGAAGAACTCGCGCTTGGCGTTCGAATACTGCTCCAGCTTCTCCAGCCGGACATCGACCGGCACCGTCCGGTCGTAGTCGGCGATCGCCCGCGCCCAGAACTCGTCGAAGTCGGCCGGATCGGGGCCGCCCTGCTTGATCTTCGTCGGCTCGAAGGCCGCGCTCCAGACCAGATTGGTGCCGGCGCCCTTCAAGGTCAGCCGCAGAAAGCCCGGCTTCGCCAGCGTGCCCCGGACCTGGAACTCGCTCGCCGTCGCCAAATCAAGCTGGCGCGTGGAGATGAGGCGCTTGCCGTAGTTGTCCAGCCGCGCCTCCACCATGCCTGCCAGCGACTCGCCGGGCGCCGCCGTCGCCTTCACCTTGAAGACCGCCTCCGCCCCGCACGAATAAACCGCATCCTCGCGGTCCAGCTGCACCGACAGCGTCACCGCCGACGCCATCGCCGCCCAGACCGCCCCGAGCCCCAGAACCACCGGCTTCATGCTCAACCCCGCTCCCGAATGCACTTTTCCATGATCGCAATCGCCTGGAACGACTTCTCGTGATGAATCTTGAAAGTCCGCGTCCACGGCGCCATCATGTAGCCCTTAAGCCGCGACTTGGCGATGCGCGCGTCGCAGAACTTGATCGTGTCGCCGAAATTCGAGTCGCAGCTCCAGTTCGCCCCGGTCGGCACCTGGTCGAAGCCGCCCTGCTCCAGCCATTCGTAGGCCTGGACATAGGGATGATGGCGGACATCTTTCATCTTCGACACGTCGAATTCGGCGCCATAGTACCAGTTGGACTGCAACACGCCCTTCGACATCCGTTTCAGGTATTCGTCCTTGTGATGCCAAATGTAGTCGCTCCACATCCACGGCCGAACGTTCTCGCGCTCGATGACATCGCAGAGGAAGTTGAAGTCGTGCCACCAGAGATCGCCCTGACGAACCGTGACCGAGAGGTTGTCGCGCTGATGCGCCGGCGTCTCCTCGTCAAACCCGAGATGAAAGAGCCGCGGGCCGTCGAAGATCTCGATCGCATCCCGAATGACGTCCGCGCAGACTTCGTAATACTTGCGCGTCGAGAGCATCCGGTGATACTCCTTGAGCCACGAGTCGTGGCCGGCGGAGAAGTTCATCTTCGGGATCACCTCGAAGCCCATGCCCCGCAGCCGCGCCAGCTCCCGGCGCAGCTTGTCGACGCTCCAGGTCCCCTTGACCGCCAGCTCAGGATGGCTCGGATACTCGACGATCTCGGCGAGGTCGATGATCAGCTGGTTGCAGCCGGAACTGGCCAGGCGCTCGGAGAGGACCTTCCACTCGTCTTCCTCGAAACGGACAAAATCGGCCTGACAACGGGTCAGAAAGCGCTCGGTCGAGCCGGCCGGCGCCTTATCCAGCGGCAAGTCCTTCCAGGAGTTGATGCCGAAGTGGACGAGATACGACCAATAGAAGTCAGGCTCCGGGCGCTTCGCCGCGACCGCGCTCGCGCAGCCGCCCGCCAGCGCCATCGCGCCGGTCGCCGCGCCGACCTTGAGAAAATCCCTGCGATTCCAATCCATACCCCGTCTCCTTTCTTGTCAGTTCAGTTTCAAAGCGCCATCGGGCTCACTTCGCCGGCGCCGCCAGTTGCCGTTGCTGCGCCTCATACCGCGAACGCGACCGCAGGAACAACAGCCCCGTCACCGGCACCGTAAAGATGTAGAGAATGCCCGTCACGCCCAGCGTCAACCAGAAGTTGGCGAACATAAACCCGATGAGCAACAACAGCCCCGCCAGCGTCGGCAGCAGCCACTGGCGGGAGATATGCGCCTTCTTGAGCGAAATCGTCGGCAGCCGCGAAGCCATCAGCGACCCGACGAACAGCAGCATGAAGACACCGAGATAGGGCGAGGGCATCCAGGTATGGTCGAGCGCCAGCGCCACCATCGCCGGCGTCAGCACCATCCAGCAGCCGCCGGGCGCCGGTACGCCGGTGAAGAAATGCGTCCAATACGGCGCCGTCTCCTGCTCCAGCATGGTGTTGAACCGCGCCAGGCGGAAGCAGTCGCACATCGCGTAATAAAGCGCGCACGCCAGCACCGTGCGGATCAGCACCGGATTCACCGGCTCGCCGTCAATGACATGCGCCGGGCCGCCGGTGAACCAGAAATACATGAACATCGCCGGCGCCACTCCGAAGTTCACGAAGTCCGCCAGCGAGTCGAGCTCGGCGCCCAGCTTGGAACTCGCCTTCAAGAGCCGCGCGATCCGCCCGTCCAGCCCATCGCAGATACAGGCGACCAAGAGCGCCCAAAGCGCCGGCAGGAACCGGCCTTCGGACGAAAAGGAGATGGAAGTAATGCCGGCGCAGGCCGCCAGCGAAGTCACCAGATTGGGCACCATCGCCCGCAGCGGAATGCGGTCGGCCCGTTCGGAACGAGCGCGGCGACGACGGCCGCGCAACCTGAATTTGCTCACTTCTTTACCCCTCCCCGGCGCAGCGCGCTCAGTTGACGGAAATGCGAATCGCCCCCGCCGCCGCATTGGCCGCCGACGATTTCGCCCCGTTCTTGCGCGGCGGGCCGATCAGCGCCCCGAGGATCCGGCCGAGCGTTTTCGGGGCCTGTTCGACGAAGCACTGATCCTTAAGCTCTTCCAGCACGCGGTTGATCACATCCTCGCCCAGTTCGCGGTGGGCGTTCTCGCGCCCGCGATATTGCAACGTCAGCTTGACCTTGCAGCCGTCGGTCAAGAAGCCGCGGATCTGGTTAAGCTTGTAGTTGAAGTCATTCGTGTCGGTGCCCGGGTGGAATTTGATTTCCTTGACCTTCTGCACCTTCTGCGCCTTGCGGGCCTGTTTGGCCTTGATGGACTCTTCGTATTTGAACTTGCCATAGTCCATGATCTTACAGACTGGCGGCATGGCGTTGGGCGTAATCTCGACCAAGTCGAGCCCGCGATTTTCGGCCAGGCGCTGCGCATCGCGAGTCGCCATAACGCCGAGCATATTTCCCTGAGCATCAAGAACGCGAACTTGCGGAACGCGAATCTTGTAGTTTACACGCGTGAACTGTCCGATAACCCACCTCTTTTTATTTGGTTGATGATTACATTAGTTTATCACAAAAAAGCGGTAAAAAGCAACAAATGCAACCGGTCAATCATCTTCGTGCAGCTGAAACTCCGCCACTCGCGCCAGCAGTTCGCCAGAATCCGAAACCGTATGCACGGTCGCAGGGATGGACTTTCGGAAAATGGCGCCATAATTCTTGGTCACCAGCCGCGGATCGGTGACGATCACCACCCCGCGGTCGGATTTCGTGCGTATGAGCCGCCCGAACCCCTGCCGAAAGCGGATCACCGCCTCCGGAAGCGAATAATCCCGAAAGGAACTGCCGCCCTCGCGGTCAATCTTCTCCGACCGCGCCTCGACCACCGGGTCGCCGACCTGCGCGAACGGCAGTCGCGCCATCACGACGCAGGAAAGCGCCGCCCCCGCGACATCGACCCCTTCCCAGAAGCTCTGCGCCCCGAACACCACGACGCGCGACTCCGCCTTAAGCCGCATCGTCATCGCCTCCCGGGAAAGGCCCTCGCCCTGCACCAGCAGCTCGATGCCCGCCGCTGCCAGCGGACCGCGGGCCGCCGCCGCGACCGCCGCCATCATCTCATAGCTGGTAAACAGCACCAGCGCCCGCCCGTGCGTCGCCGAGAAGAGATCGCGCATAAGTTCCGCCAGCCGCTCCGCATAAGCTTCCGGCTCGGCCGACGGATCGGGCAGGCAGTCCGGCGCCAGCACCGACGCCTGGCGGAAATAGTCGAATGGACTGGCCACCGTCAGCACCCGGTAGCGATCCGCCTCCTCCGGCTCCGCCCCCGCGTCAAACCCCAGCCGCCGCGCCATATAGGCAAAGCTGTTGCCGACCCGCAACGTCGCCGAGCACAGCACCGTCGAATCCTTGGCCGCATAGAACATCGTCTTCAGCGACGCGGCCACCGACAAGGGCGCCGCCACCAGGCGCAAATGCGCCGGGCGCTTTTCCTGCCGCACCCGCTCGACCCAATAGGCATGCGTGTCCTGGTCGCCGACAATGACGAAATTCGCCTCGTTGGCAAAGGCGATCAGCGAATCGGCGATGGCCGCCGCCTGCGACGAAAGGTCCGCCAGATAGTTGAATTCGCCCTCCGGCACCGCTCCGTCCAAGGTCTCCCGGAGCTCGTGCAGCAAATTGACCATCGCCGCCAGCTCCGCCTCCAGCGCCGTCTGGGCCGCGTGAAAGGCCGGCTCGTCCCATTGGTCGCGCTCATAAGGCTTGAAGAGCCCGTGCAGCGAATAGCGACGGCAGCCGCCCTCGACCCGGTAGCGACAAATCCCCCGCGGCTTCGCCGGCGCCAGCAACTTGGCCGCCACTTCAAAGAAATCCTCGGCGGCATTGACAATCCGCACGGTCAGCTGCGTCGCCCGGCCCAAAAGCCGCAGCACCGCCTCGCCGGCCGCGCTGCCGGCAAACGCCCCCTTCTGAAACTGACGCTCGACGGCGGCAATCAGTCCGCCGGGGCGCAGCCGCCGTCCCTTGCCCTTTCGCACCAGCCGGTTGAGAATCCGCGTCAGGGCCGGCATCGACAGCTCGTAACTCAGGTATTCGGTGGCGATGTCCTCGAGGTTGTGCGCCTCGTCCATCACCAGCCGCCCGTAGCTCGGCAGAATCCCGCTCCCGGGCGCCGTCGCCTCCGCCAGCACCAGCGCATGGTTCACGATCACGAGATGCGCCTCGGCCGCGGCCTTGCGCGCCTTGAAGACAAAGCAGCGCGAATAGAACGGACAGCGCCGGCCGCTGCATTCTTCGCCCGGGCACGACAGCAAGTTCCGCGGCAGGCCCTCGTAGGTGTCAAGGTCGCCGTCCGGGGTCTGCGTCAGCCAGTCGATAAAATCCGGCATCAGCGCCTGCTCGTCGGCGGACATCGTCCAAAAACCGGGCGCGAAGAATTCCGCCAGCGCCCGGAGACAGAGGTAATTGGCCCGCCCCTTAAGGAGCGCGACCTTAAACTGGGCGACATCATCGCCCAGCACCGCCAGCGCCCGCGGGATGTCGGAGCCGATCAGCTGCGACTGGAGGTTGCGCGTCGCCGTCGAGATGACGACCGGCGTATCGTTCGTCCAGGCCCACAGGATCGAAGGAATCAGATAAGCGAGCGACTTGCCCGTGCCCGTGCCCGCCTCGACCATCAGGTGCGAGCGCGCATTAAAGGCGTTCGCGATGGCGCCGCACATCTCGATCTGGCCGCTGCGCTCCTCATAGCCCGGCAACCGCCCGAGGGTGCCGCCGCACTGCAAATGGCGGCGGACGGCCTCCGGATCCAGCCGGGCGCAGTCCTCATGGGCCGGCAAGGTCCGCGGCCGCGGCGCCGCCGTCAGCTCGGGAATGAACCGCGCCCAGTCGGGATTGTCAATGAACGCGGCCGGCGTCACTGGCGCAGCGTCTCGGCCAGCGCCTTAAGCGCCGCCATGTCCCCGGGCCGGTTTTCGAAGGCGAGGATATCGCCGTTCCAGCGCGGAACGATGTGGAAATGCACGTGATTGACCGTCTGGCCGGCGGCCGCGCCGTTGTTCTGCAGAATGTTGAAGCCGTCGCAACCGAGCTTCGGCTTGATCATCGCCGCAACCTGCTTAACCCTTGCAATCAGCGTCGCCAGCAGCTCGTCGTCAGTATCGAGCAGCCCCTGGCAATGCCGTTTGGGGATTACCAGCGTGTGTCCTTTGGAAAACGGATTGATATCGAGATAAGCCAGCACCTCGTCGTCTTCATAGACCTTGAAGCACGGAATCTCGCCGGCGGCAATAGCGCAGAAGATACAGTCGTTTTTCATATTGCCTATTATAGCACGAAAAGCCCGATCAGAAGCGTCAACCCCCGGAAATTCCTATTCAGAAACCGAGCTTAGGTGTACTGCCAGGCCAGCGTCGTTTCGGCGAAATCGCCGTTCCAGTTGTCTTGACGATATCCGCGCCAAGCCAACTGGGAATCGTCAGCCCGCCGACCATCAGACCATGCACCTTCAGCAAATCCTTCAAGGAGTACGGATCGACTCTCTCAAGAAGCGCATATGCGGCCTTGGCGTTCTTTACCTCTTCAATTTCCTTACCCAACGCCCGCCCGGTCGAACCCATCGCCCCAAAGCTGCCTGCAATTCTCCTCCAGCCGGGCGATGTAGAAGTTCCCCTCCTGCACCACGACGAGATTAGCACTTCTTCCCCTTGGTCGCCTTACCTCTTTTCATAGATTTCTTATCCTTCGCGTTCACCATCACGGAACTCCCTTTATTCTCCTTCTGTAGAAAGGCGGTAACAGCGTCCTTTGAAGGAAGCCGCAACTGAAATTTTGACACAAACAACTTTGGATCAATAAAGGTGTTCACATACTCCAACGTCTCCTGTCCGGCTTCCGTGCAAAGCAATATGCCAACCGGCGGATTGTCATCTGACTGCATCATGTGTTTGCGATAATAGGCCATATAAACACCAAGCTGCGCGGCATCGGCATACTTGAACTTCTTGGCCTTAAGCTCGATGAGAATATGGCACTTGAGAATGCGATGATAGAACACAAGGTCTATGCGCTCAATCGTCATTCAACCTCACCAGTTCGCGGATATGCGAATAAGACAAGCGGTTGAAAAGCGCTTCCGCCGAAATCTTCATCCCATCCGCGTTCTTGACAAGCAACCCTCCTGCCGTCAAAAGGCTACACGCTGTGTATCCTTTTGCCTCAAGACGATCAAGAGCGCCAGCGGGCAAAAAGCTACACGCCGTGTAGCCTTTTCCGAATCGATCAAGCAGATAGGCGGCAATCTGCGTTCCGACTTCGGGATATGTCCGATAGAACGCTCGATAGTTCTTAAGACTCGGCAAGGCGAAATTAGCATTGTTCAGCCGCTTCGCCAGCTTCTTCA